>JASKKK010000065.1 GCA_030154185.1 Desulfuromonadales bacterium | reverse complement strand
GTCACTTGTCACTTGTCACTTGTCACTTGTCACTTGTCACTTGTCACTTGTCACTTGTCACTTGTCACTTGTCACTTGTCACTTGTCACTTGTCACTTGGGATTGTGGTCAGCGATCTCTCCGCTGTCAACAGAACCGGACTTTCGCGTCCCGCGTCCCGCGTCCCGCAAACCGCGTCCCTCGGGCCTTTCACGTTTGGCCTCGGGCCTCAAACGCGGCCTCATCATAAAATTTCCCCACGGAAAGTCAAGTCCTTATGCGTATGGCATTTCCCCAAAACCTCAGGATACGACATTCTGCGCTCGGCCCGCCAGAAAGGCCCGTACGTTCTCCACGACGATGCTCATGAGCCGCTGGCGGGCTTCCTGACTGGCCCAGGCAATGTGCGGCGTGATAAAGGTTTTGGGCGCACTCAGCAATGGATTATCGGCAGGCGGGGGCTCCTCGGACAGGACATCGGCCCCGAAACCGCCGAGACGCCCCTCGGCCAGGGCCAGGGCAACGGCCGCCTCATCGAGCAGGGGCCCCCTTGCCGTATTGATCAGCAGGGCCGTCGGTTTCATCAATGCCAGCAAAGAAGCATCGACGAGGTGCCGGGTAGCGTCGGACAGGGGGCAATGCAGGCTGACCACATCGCTGCATTGAAACAGCTCATCCAGCGACACAAAGGTCACCTCGCCCCGCCGTACGAATTCCTCGTATTTGGCGGGATGAGCGGTATGGGCAATCACACGCATCCCGAAAGCGCGTCCGATGGCTGCCACCTGACGGCCGATCTGACCGAACCCGACCAGCCCCAGGGTCAAGCCGTCCAACTCGATCAGCGGCCGATCCCAAAAGCTGAAATCGGGGCTGCTGCTCCAGCGGCTCTCTTCTCTGACGAGACGACTGTGGTGGCCGACCTGCTGAGTCATCTCCAGCAGCAGGGCGAAAACCATCTGTGACACAGATCGGGTGCTGTATGCCGGCACATTGGTCACCACAATCCCGCGTTGCCGAGCCGCAGCCGTATCGACGATATTGTAACCGGTGGCAGTCACACCGACATAGCGCAGACTTCCAAGCCGGGCAAACAACGATTCATCGAATTCCACTTTGTTGGTAAGTACAATCTGTGCGCCTTCGGCGCGGGAAATCACTTCATCCGGCAAGGATCGTTCATAGACGGTCAACTCGCCCAGTCCGGCCAATGCATCCCAGCTCAGATCGCCGGGATTAAGCGTATAGCCATCCAACACCACTATTTTCATTATTCCCCTCCCGAAGAGGTTCCGGAACGCGCTGAAGCCTTGCCGCCGACCAGTTTGCAACCCAACCGCCTGGCCTTCACCCGCGCCCGCGCAGGAAGTTTCTGATTCTCCTGTTGCGCGACCTGTCCGATAATCAGCAGCCCGACGGAGCGGGCCCCAAGCACCGTAGCCGCAGTCTTCAATACCCGCGGAGCGCCGCCAAAAAGGCGGGCCATGAATGCCGGCATGGCGCAGGACAAAAGGAGTGCCGCCTTGCGGGGCCGCTTTCCGGAACGCAATCTGGGCACTCGCGCGCCCCAAGGCCACCACGCGTAGCAGACCAGGCGCTCGACGAAACGTTTGGTCAAGGCCGTAACGCTGAAAAAATTGATGGGCGAGCCGAGTACGAAACCGTCGGCGCCCTCCAGGGATTCGAGCAACGCCGCCATGTCGTCCCTGATGACGCAAGCTCCGCGACGATCGCCCCGATCCTGGGTACAGCTGCGACAGTTGTCACAGAACTCGATATGCTTGTCCAGCAGATAGATCTTGCGCACACTGGCCCCGGATTCCGCGGCAGCTGACAAAACCTCATCGACTGCGGAATCGATAATGTGGCCTTTGCGATAGCTGCCGACTACGCCAACGATCTTTTTGGGCTGCTGCATAGAACCCCCAGCGGTTAGAAGTTACGCCACCAGCATGAACGCCAGACGCATCATCGGCTCGGTCTGATTGGTCAGTATCCGCAGATCGTAACCGGCCCGGCGTGCCGCACCGAAAAGGTCGACTCCCAGGGCTTCCGGGCTTGGTCGCACTTCATCCGGATGACGGCAGGAGTTCCGCTCACCGGTGCAGATATCGCAAAGCCGGCAAGGTCCGGGGAAAAGCACCAGGGCCTGCGAAAAACCGGCCAGAAAAATTGCCCTTTCGAGGGCCAGGAGTTGCCGGCTGACATGACGAAGCCATGCCGCATCCTGCTCCAGGTTTTCCACGACTGCCGACAGGCGGATCAAGGCGACATGCCGATATTCCAGGAACAGCTCGCGACATTCGTCCAACGACGGCGCCGACGGCGGACACGCGCCCAGGCGCCCGTAATTAGGGCAGCCGTAACGGCACTTGAACCGCACCCACCGCCGAACGGGCAACCGGGTGCCGCAAAGCCAGCGAAAATCGTCGTAGCCGCTTGTCTTGAAAATCTGTTCGGCTCTGGATCGGACCGACATACAGCCTCCCGGCTTCACCCCTGGTAGGTTTGGGCTCGCAGTTTGAGTTTTCTGGCCAGGTTTTCCACCGCCATCATCAAAGACAGAGACAAAGCCGAATTTTTGCTGAAATCGGCAGGTACGAGGTTGGACACCCTGCCATCCTCGATGAATCCCCAGGCGCGCCCCCACTTGGCCTTGTTGGCCCGGTCGAATACCCCGATGGCATAACCGCCATTGCGGCGAATCAGCGAAAAACAAGGGATATCGGTAAGTCCGTCTCCAACCACGATCATCTGGTCGAAGGGCACACGCAACTGCTGCTGTCCGAGCTTGCGATTGACGGCGAACGGCTCGCTGCGATACTCGGGACCGGTGATACCTTTGGCAATCTGGAACAGAAAGCGGGTTTTATCCGTAAAGCTGACGATATTCTTCGGATAGACGATGTCGCCTTTTTCGTCGTAATGAAAGTCACAGGCCCAGATATCGTTGAAATGTCGCGCCAGGCGCGTATGCCGCAGGATGTCGCCGATACCGCTGCTGATCAGATAGAATTCGATTGCAACCCGCTCGTTGATGGATTGGGCATGCCTGCGCACCCGCTCGAAAATACGCGTGGCCCCGGTAAAAGGCTTGATGCGCTTACCCCAACGCAAAAAATCATCCCTCCGGATAGGGGGACCGATGTCGGACAGGACGATCATTTCATAAAGGTAAGCCGGCACGGGATCCCAGCCGTCCTTGATGCGCGGCAGAACCTTATGTTGCCAGAAATGCGGCACATCGATACCACGAGTGTCGAGAAAACTCGAGGTGCTGTCGGGGGCCAGGGTATCGTCGAAATCGAATACAATCGCTATGGTTTCCTGCATAGGTTTCTTTACCAAGGTTACCGGAACAGGCTCTGCCCGCAAGATTGAAAATTCACCAGTACAATCCGCCCCGAAAACACTGCCGATTCGTCGGCGCTCGGCGGCAATGCCACACCACCTTTAACACAAAACGGAGCATAAAACCACGTTGAAGCGGACCATATGTGCAAATCCAGTCAAGTCGTTAAATGGTTTTCCATCCGGAGTTTCCGGAAAAAAACCAGCCTGGAATTTGTTACCAGCAGCATTATCCCGACAGCCATCCATTAAATGGTATTTTGACAATTCTCCGTCATTTCCACTATTCTATTCACCCATGTTCGATGGTATATTGCGCCATGTCGGAAAACATGGGAACACATTTTCGTCAATATTTTCCTGCACATTATAAGCTTAAATACAATTAAACCAATTAAACCGTCCTCCGCCTTGGCCGGGTTTGCCGGAAACCGAGGCAGCAGTCCGCGCTGCGTGGATTCCATCGGCGCCGACCGTCACCACTTGAGACCTTAACGTCGGTCTCTCCCGCAAGGGGGGACGTTTACCTTCCGGGGAGAACCAGGATGAAAATCCAAGGCAAAATAATCGCCATGGGTGTTACTCTGGTCGTGCTCACGACGGCGGCCATCGTCGGCATCACCCATTTTCAGGAAAAACGCATCGGCCAGCGCGTCAGCGATGTCATAGAGAACCAGGCACGGCAGGAAACCGCCAAGGTGGCCCGCAGCATCCACCTGATGTGCGAAGTCATGCGCGAATCAGTGACCGAAACGGTACTGAACAACCTCAGGGTAGCCGAAACCCTGCTGCAACGTGAGGGCGGCATCAACTTCGCCCCCGAGACCATGAGATGGGTCGCGGTGAACCAATTCACCAAGGAGACCACGGCGCTATCTCTGCCTAAAATGCTCATAGGCGACCGGTGGTTCGGTCAGAACCGCGACGCCGCGCACCCCACCCCACTGGTCGATGAGGTAACTCAACTGGTAGGCGGTACCGCCAGCGTGTTTCAACGCATGAACGAAGACGGCGACATGCTGCGCATCGCAACCAATGTCCTGCAGAGCAACGGCATGCGGGCGATTGGCACCTACATTCCGGCCCAGAACCCGGATGGCAGCCCCAATGAGGTCATTACCGCAGTTCTGCGCGGAGAAACTTTTCTGGGGCGGGCATTCGTGGTCAACGCCTGGTACATCACAGCATACCTGCCCCTCTGGGATGCGGATCATAAGGAGATCGTCGGCGTTCTCTATTATGGCGCCAAACAGGAAAATGTCGCCAGCCTGAGAGTCGGCATCAAGGCCATGCAGGTCGGCAAGACCGGTGAAGTTTTCATACTTGGAGGAAAGGATGAAAACCGCGGCATTGTGCAGATCAGTCGCCAGAGCAAACTTGAAGGAACCAGTTTGTGGGATTACCAGGATAGCCGGGACGGCAGTTTTTTTATCCGCAACCTGATCGCCAAGGCCACGACTCTGCATAGCCCGTCCGAAAACGACGTCCCTGTGGCCTTCGAACGGTTCTCCTTCCGTCATGAGGGGGAAGAAGCCCCCCGCATGCGCACCGCAGCCATATCCTATTTTGAACCATCGGACTGGGTCATCGTCGCCGTCTTCAACGAAGACGATCTGCAAACGGTCCAGGCAACGGTCAAGGCGGGCCTGTTTTCCATCATCCGTGCCGCCATGACCGTAGCGGCATTGGTTCTGGTGGTGGCCATCGTGATCGGTTTGATCATGGCCCGAAATATCAGCAAACCGCTCAAACAGACTCTCGATATGATCCTCGACCTGGAAGAAGGCAAGTTGGATCAACGACTGAACCTGTCGCGGGCCGATGAAATTGGAGAGATTGCGGTTGCGGTGGACCATTTTGCGGACAACCTTCAGGAAGAGATTCACACGGCCTTCGACAAACTGGCCCATGGCGATTTTACCTTCAAGGCCAAAGGATTGATCGCCAAGCCGCTGGCCAGAGCCAACGTCGCCTTGAACGAACTGATACAGGAAATTCAGGATATTGCCGACCAGGTTGCAGATTGTGCCGCACATGTGTCGCCCCTGCCGGAGGCCAACCCATCCGAAGAACAGACGGAGACCGATGACCATGCCGTGACGGAAGGCCTGGCCCAGACCGTGGTCGAGATGAATGCTTCGGCCGAAGATATTTCCAAAATCATCAAGATCGTCGAAGAGATCGCTTTCCAGACCAACTTGCTGACCCTGAATGCCGCCACGGTGGCAACCCGCGACGGGCAACGCGGCAAAGGGTTTGCGGCGATTGCCGAAGAAGTGCGTAACCTGGCCTCACGCAGCGCCCGCGCGGCCAAGGAAACGGCAGACTTGATCGAAAGCACAGGCGATACGGCCGAGGAAGGTACCGATCTTGCCGACAATACCGCCCAGGCGCTGCGCAAAATCGTTGCAGGTATCGGCAAGATTACCGACCTTGCTTCGGAAATCGCCGTAGCCAGCCGGGAGCAGACTCTGGGCAGTCTGCAACTCCCGCCGGGGCCGGATGCCGGTGAAGAAAACAAGCAGATCCCTGACGATGAGCAAAGCGAAGAAGCCGCCAAAACCCTTGCCGAACAAGCACAGCGATTGAAAGAATTGCTCGCCAGCTTCAAGGTCATGCAAAAAAACAATCTTGCCGCCTGGACGGAACTGCAGACCCAGGCCATGACCCGCAAGGCAAAAAAACAATCCAAGCGTCTGCTCAAAGGACCGGACTCGTGCCGGGATAAGTGATTTTATTCCTGACAGGTTGAGGCAGGCAGATGCCAGATCCGGCGGCAATTCATCCCGGCCGGTACCGACCTCATGCCGACTTGCGACGAAGCCAGCACGGAATCACGGTCAGGCCGCTGAACAACGCCAGCCCGGCCGCAGCGAACAATACCTGCAGCCCCAGCCACTCGCCGATGTAGCCGAGCAGAATGGACCCGGAAAAATTGCCGCCGTCCAGAGCTCCGGTGTAAACTCCGGTGATTTTACCGCGAATACCGCTCGGTTCGTCACGTACCGCCAATGAATTGAGGGTAGGAAACAGCATGCCGTGCCCGCAGCCTGTCACGGCGCCGGCCAGAGTCAGGCTCCAGGAATGTTGCGCTACGGTCAAAGATATCAGCCCCGCCCCCGTGACCACCAGAGCGTAGGGAATGACCCGCAATTCACCGACCCGGTCGGCCAGTCGTCCTCCCCCCAACCGCACCATGGCGGCCGCCACCGAATAGGCAACGAAAAATAGCGATACATGCGCAATCTCGCGTGCTGCCGCCAGAGGTGCCACAAAATTTCCGGCACCGGCCTGCCCGATACCGAACAACACCGCCAGCAACGCGACTCCCTTCATCTTCGGACGCTTCAGAACATCGAAAAACGAAACCTTCAGATCAACGAAACGCAACTCGTACTCGGGTTCGGACAACGGCAGATGGGCCGCCATTCCGACACCGGCCAGCAGCGCCGCAACCACGAACATGGCGAAAAAACCGGCGCGATGCAGGGCAAACTCGGCCAACGCCGGACCGGCAGCCATGCCCACCAGCCCGGAAATGCCGAAGATACCGATACCTTCGTTGAGACGTGCCGGCGGCACGATATCGGCCACGAAGGTAAAGGCGGCGGTAAAACACAGAGCCATGCCGATGCCGTGCAGGATACGTATCAGCAGCAGAACCACGTAAAATCCTTCAAGAGGACCGGACAGAAGCATATAGCCCGCCGGCAGGCCGACCATCATCAAGGAGCCGACGGTAAAGCTTCGACGACGACCGATACGGTCCACCAGTCCGGAAACCCAGGGGCGGCAGAGAGTGGCGGCCAGGCCGAACACCCCCATAATTATACCGATATCGGCTTCGGAACCGCCGTGCGCCTCGACAAACAGGGGAAAAAGAAAAAAGACGCCGAAACTGGCCGCCGTGGAAAAGTTGGCCAGAGACATGGCCCAGAAGGCCGGACTGTACAATTTTGGGGAGGAATCCGTCATGCAGGCTCCAACAAACGTGAAAAAGAAAAGGCAAAAAACGATTTACGGTTGCATCCGGTCAAGATTTGATTAATGTAAAACCATTACCTTTTTACGCAACCATTGCAAGGAGGAGACATGAACCAGATCAAACCATGGCTTACCACCTACGGGCTCAACCTGCTGGGCGCTGTCCTGATCCTGGTGATCGGGCTGTGGCTGAGCAAAATAATCGCAAAACTCGTGCGCAGGCTGATGAATGTGCGCAATCTCGATTCGACGCTGGTCGCTTTTTGCGGCAATCTGGTCTATGTGATCCTGGTGACCTTCGTCATCATCGCCGCAATGAGCAAGCTCGGCGTGCAGACCACCTCGCTGATCGCCCTGATAGGTGCCGCCGGGCTGGCCATCGGCCTGTCGCTGCAGAGCTCGCTGTCCAACTTCGCCGCAGGCATCATGATGATCATCCTGCGTCCCTTCAAGGCCGGCGATTATATCGAAGGAGGCGGCATGGCAGGCACCGTGGAACTGATTCATATCTTCAGCACCCGGCTGAAAACGCCGGACAACCGTACCGTCACCATCCCCAACGCCAAACTGATGGGCGACAACATCATCAACTATACAGAACGCGGCACGCGGCGCATGGATCTGGTCATAGGCGTCAGCTACGACGACGACATCCGGCAGGTCAAGCAGATCCTGCTGGATATCATTGCCGAGGACAAACGCTTCCTGACCGATCCGGAACCGGTCGTGGCGCTGAACGAGTTCGCCGACAGCAGCCTCAATTTCGTGATGCGCCCCTGGATCAGCGTCGCCGATTACTGGCCGACCTACTTCGACACCATGGAAAGGATAAAGCTGCGTTTTGATGAAGCCGGAATCTCCATTCCATTTCCGCAGCGGGATGTTCACCTCATTCCGAACCCGGAAAGCGGCAACTGAGAAAATCTATTACGAATCATGTCGATCGCCCTGGGAAATATCATCTCTCAGGGCGATTTTCTTTTGGTGGCACGGGTCGGCTTCGCCCGCCAGGGGTCTTTCGGCCAGGGGTGTTTGGGATAACGCCCGGCCATTTCGCGACGCACCTCAGGATAAACCTTATCCCAGAAATGTCGCAGGTCCTGGGTAACTGCCAGAGGACGACGTGCCGGTGACAACAGATGCAACTGCACAGCCAGCCGCCCGCCGGCGACCCTCGGAGTATCGGCCAGGCCGAAAACTTCCTGCAGTTTTACCGCCAGGATCGGCGGTCCGTCCTCCTGATAGGTCAAAGCCACATGATGACCGCTTGGCACCTCCAGACGAGTCGGCGTATCCGATTCCAGACACTGTTGCTGCGCCCAGTCGAGACGGCTGCGCAAAACATCGGCCAGGTCGAGTTTCTGCAGATCCGCGATACGCCGCATGCCCGCCAGATAAGGTCCAAGCCATATCTCGAGATTTGCCGCCAAGGCTGCATCGGACAGTTCCGGCCACGTTTTTTCGGGGCGGGTCCGGGCGAGCAGGGCGACACGATACTGCAGCTGACGGGCTCGGTCGTTCCAGGGTAAAACGTCCAGACCGAGTCGACGCACACCATCGAGCAAGGCATCGGCCGTCTCATCGATACCCGCTTCCGCAGGTCGCGTCCCCAGCAGCAAAACTCCCAGGCGTCGTTCCTCCTGCGCCACGACCCGCTGCTGCTCGACATCCCAGAAAACCCGGCGGCGCCAACCGAGACGCTCGGCATAAAAGTCTTCCAGAAATTCGCGACTGACCGCGCTGGCCATATGGATATAGGCGTCACCGCCCCGCCCGCCGCTGACCAGAACGGCAACCAGAAAATCAGCACCCCGCACCCCGCTACGCGGCGACAGACAGCCCCCCTGGCCATTGGCGAGCAGGTATCGGGAAGAACCGGCTTCGCGCCGCTGCGCCAATCGGTCGGGATACGCCGCCAGCAACAAACGACCCACGTCAGCTCCTTCCGGCAACCGTTCATCTTCGAACCGCCGCAAACGCAGGCGCCGTCGCCAGGCGCCGGCGGCGCGAGCCACAGCCCGGCAAGCGGCCGGATCGATGCCATCCGCCAAAAAGGTTTTGCTGCGCCAGGCCTGCAAAGCCTCGAGGCGCTCCAGCAGATCGCAGTCTGTAGGATAAGCCGCACGCCTTACACCGCGGAGCATATCCCGCTCTTCCAGCAATGCCGCCAGATCGCAGGCCAGGCCTTCGCATCCCGAACTGCGCCCGGCCAGCAACAAAGCGGCAATCCGCGGATGGGTCGGCAGCATGGCCATGGCCTCGCCCAGAGGCGTCATCCGTCCCCTGTCGTCCAATGCTCCCAATTGCCGCAGCAAATCCCGGCCGGCAGCCAGGGTGCCTGCCGGCGGGACATCGAGCCAGTTCAGGGAAGAAGCATCCCGCACCCCCCAGCGCGTCAACTCGAGAGCCAGAGGCGCCAGATCGGCATGACGTATTTCCGGTGGGCTGAAAGGCAGCAATCCCCCATGGGTAGCCTCGGTCCAGAGCCGGTAGCAGCGTCCCGACCCCAAACGCCCGGCCCGCCCGGCCCGCTGTTCGGCATTGGCGGCGGTAATCCGTGTGGTCACCAGGCGCGGCAGCCCCGAGCCCGGATCAAACCGGGCCTGACGCATGAATCCGGTGTCGACCACCACCTTCACCCCTTCGATGGTGAGACTGGTTTCGGCGATATTGGTCGCCAAAACCACCTTGCGCCGCACTCCGGGGCGCAGAGCACGCTCCTGCTCGGCAAAAGGCAATTCGCCGTACAGGGGACAGACCTGCACATCATCGACGGCCGGTTCCTGCAGCAGTTCACGGCAACGCCGTATCTCCGCCGCACCGGGCAGAAATACCAGGATGTCGCCGACGGTTTCACGCGCTGCTCGCCGTACCGCCCGGGCCGCGACTTCGGGCAGCGGGCCCCGGGGCTCCTGCGGCAGATAGCAAATATCGACAGGGTGACGACGACCGGGACACCTCAACAGGGGAGCATCTCCCAAAAGCCGGGCGACCGCGTCGCCATCCAGCGTCGCCGACATCACCAGAAGCTTGAGATCCTCGCGCAAGCCGAGCTGCGCATCCCGACACAGGGCCAGGGCCAGATCCGAATGAAGGCTGCGTTCGTGGAATTCATCAAAAATGACCAGGCCGACCCCCTCCAGCATCGGATCGGTCTGCAGACGCCGGGTCAGAATTCCCTCGGTCACCACCTCCAGACGTGTCGTTTGCGTAACACGCCGGTCGAAACGAATGGCGTAACCGACCGTATCGCCTACGGACTCCCCGCGGCAGGACGCCATATATTTTGCGGCATTGGTCGCCGCCAGCCGGCGCGGCTCGAGCATGAGAATCCGCTTGCCGGCCAGCCAGGGTTCTTCGAGCAGCGCCAGAGGCACGCGGGTGGTTTTGCCGGCCCCCGGCTCCGCCTGCAGAACCGCAGTCTGATGCTTACAGAGAGCTCGGCGCACATCGTCGAGAACATCGTCGATGGGCAGGTGTTTTTGGTTGAAAATCATGACGGGCCGGCGATTCTTTGTTGAGGCAATCGGTTGCGTTCCATGGGTATTGTGTATCAGGCCAGACGGATGACTTCAACCAGCAACTCGGCCACCCGCACCATATCCGCGACCCGCACCGATTCATGGATGGTATGCACATCGGTCATGCCGGTGCCGATAATAACCGTTTCAATGCCGTGACCGTTGAAGATATTGGCATCGCTGCCACCGCCTCCATCCTGCAGGTCAACGGAACGATCCAGACGCTCCGCCGCCTTTTCGATCAACTTCAGAATGCCGGCCCCCGGCACAACCGCCATATGCGGATAGTCGCTGAGAACCTCCGTTTCGATGGTCACCGGCACCAGATCACCCTGGATGACCTGTTGGGTCGCTTCGGCCGCATCCCTGAGGCAGGCAAGCATGTGCTCGGTCTGGGCCTGCAATTTGGAGGGATCGTGACTGCGCGCCTCCCCCTCCAGAACGACCTGTCGCGGAATGATATTGGTGGCCTGTCCCCCCTGTATGGTGCCGATATTGGCGGTGGTTTCATGATCGATGCGACCAAGGCGCATATTTGCGATCCCTCTGGCGGCGGCAACGATGGCAGAAACGCCGTTTTCAGGCTCGATGCCGGCATGGGCCTCCCTTCCGGTGAGCACGATGCGCATTTTGTTGGCGGCCGGAGCGGTGTTGATAACCCGGTCGATACCGGCGGTATCGAGCGCCAGGCCGCGTTTCGACACCACTCTGGAGTAGTCGAGGTGTTTTGCGCCCAGCAGACCTTTCTCCTCACAGATAGTGACAACAATCTCGATCATGCCGTGGGGAATTCCTTGTTCCCCGACCACCTCCAGGGCCTCTATGATTTCGGCGAGACCCGCCTTGTCATCGGCACCGAGAATGGTGTCCCCGGCACTGGTAAAGACACCGTCCCGGAGAATTGGCCGCACCCCTTCGACGGGTTCCACCGTGTCCATATGCACCGACAGCAGCAACGGTTCACAGTCTCTGCCGCTGGCCGGCAAGGTGGCTATGAGATTACCGCATTCGCTGCCGACCTTGGGGCCCGCATCGTCCATCAGCACCGTCATGCCAAGACGTTCGAAGCGTTCAATCAGATAGCGACACATCTCTCCTTCCCGAAAGGATGGACTGGCTATACCGGTCTGTCGTGCAAACTCATCTGCCAGACGTTTACTGTTAACCATTATGATTATCCTTTTTTTGAATAAAATCGGCCCCTTCGAAACGGGCCCTCCGCACATTTGAATTCGGGGCTTCAGAATCGACCTTAGACTATTTTACCGCTCTTTGGCAACGTCCTTGCATTCTCCCGGCATATGACCGCAACCGCTGGACAATGAGACCGAGAACCTGTTAGCATACCGCAATTCCGGTCGGGAACGACTTGAGCATGCCCCGACCATCACCGATATCGACCAACCACGAAGTGAATGAAATATGATGCATGATATACAACCACCCCGGCGTTTTCAAAAAATGAAACCGAAACATCCCGGAGTCAAGTATGGTCTTTTGCTTGGAGGCGTGGCGCTGGCCTGTTTTTTATTCGGCTTGTGGATCGGGGGGCCCTCGAGCAACCAGCAGCAGGCGACTGAAGCGGCAGTTTCGGAACCCGAGACGCCAAAGGCTCCGCTCGTCGATCGTAAAATCATCAAAGGCACCATTCAGCCCGGCGATACCGTTACGTCGCTTTTGGGAGACTTTTTTTCGCCGCAGCAGATCCTTATCCTCAGCCAGTCGTCCAAACCGGTCTTTCCCCTGACCAGGCTTTGCGCCGGCCAGCCCTATGAATTGTGCCTGCTCGACGGTAACTTCGACAGTTTCGTATACGATATCGATCGCGAAGAACAACTTGTCGTAAGACAGGAAGGCGATGGCTTCGCCGTCAGCAAAATTCCCATCGAATACACGGTTAAAACCGACCTGGTGACGGGAGTAATCGATTCCAGCCTGTTCGAAGCCGTGCTTGCCAGCGGTGAAAAAGAAGTACTGGCCATTTCCCTGGCCGATATTTTCGCCTGGGACGTCGACTTCATCCGTGACATCCAGGTCGGCGACTCTTTTGAGGCTCTGGTGGAAAAACGTTTCCGGGAAGGCGCCCCTGCCGGCTACGGGCGCATTCTGGCGGCACGGTTCACCAACCAGGGACATATCTATAACGCCTACTTGTTCAAGGATGGCGACCAGCCTGCCGCCTACTACGACGAAAACGGTCGCAGCGTGCGCAAGGCCTTCTTGAAAGCCCCCCTGTCCTTTTCGCGCATTTCCTCGGGATTCAACATGAGGCGGCGACACCCCATCACCAAAAGGATCAGCCCCCATCCCGCCATCGATTATGCCGCGCCCACCGGTACGCCGATCAAGACGGTGGCTGACGGTACGGTCATCTTTGCAGCCTATAAGCGCTACAACGGCAATTGCGTCAAGATCCGTCACCCCGGCGGCTGGATGACCATGTACAACCATATGAGCCGCTTTGGTCGTGGTATCAAGCGTGGGGTGAAAGTCAGGCAGGGACAGTTTATCGGCTATGTCGGCACGACGGGGAGATCGACCGGGCCACACCTTGATTTCCGCATGTATAAAAATGGCGTGGTGGTAAACCCGCTTAAAGTCAAATCTCCGCCCTCGGCTCCGGTTTCCTCAAAACACCTGGCTGAATTCAAACAGACCGTAAACATGCTGGCGGCCCGTTTCGAAAACCAGGCCCCCGTCCAGACGGCCCGGTTGGACAACGCCACAAAACCATCGCCCTCCGAAAACCAGGCCCTTGCGAATTAATTCCCAAAAAGAAAGGCCTCTTTTACGGAAGAAAAATTTACGAAAGGGCAATAACGGAAAATCCTTTTGAACCATCTTCTGCATCTATACCTGGTCGACCCCTTTCCAGACCCTCGTCTCGGAACGTTATTCGGCGACTATGTCAAAGGACTTCCGGACCCGGGCCTGCGAGAGGGCATTCGCTACGGCATTACCCACCACCGGCAGGTCGATCGCTTTGCCGAAACAGCTCCCGCTTTCCGTCGCAGCAAACACCGGCTCAATCCAGCGCTGCGACACTGTCGCGGGATTGTCGTCGATATCGCATACGATCATTTTCTGGCACAGAACTGGGAAACCTACCACCATCAGCCCCTGGGTCAATTCGCCTCCTCCATCTACCGGCTGCTGGAAGACAACCGGAACGTTCTGCCCCAAAGGCTGAGAAACAGCCTGCCGAAAATGCTGGCCGCCAACTGGCTGGTGGCATTGCGCAAACTCGATCACATCGACGCTGTCCTGCATCGTCTGGCGACCCGGTTGAGCCGCCCCAACCTGCTGAGTACAGGCAAACAGGAAATTCTACGTCATCGTCCCGGCCTGGAAGCCGATTTCACCGCCTTCATGGTTGACGCCCGCCGCTTTTTTCAATCCGAATCAATCTGACCTGCCCTCCCGCCCCGACAACAAACACCGTTAAAAAGTCGTCCCTGCAAAAATATAACTTATTGAATTAATTGCTTTATTTTACGATTTATGATTGTTAAAATTGCCAGAAATACTACTTCGCTACTCAATTCC
>JASKKK010000064.1 GCA_030154185.1 Desulfuromonadales bacterium | reverse complement strand
GATCTGCGAATCGATGGCCCAGCATCTCAGCTACGAATGCTCCGCCTGCGGCCGTCCGGCAGACAAGCCGGAACTGGTCTGCAAACCGGTCTCCATTCGCTAACTTTCACAAATTGGGGCCGTCCGGTCGTTGAATCGGACGGCCCCGCTCTATTCTCCGCAAACCGTTCTGTTTCCCTCCTGCAAATCAGCAGGCAAAATCATAAGGATGATGAGGAACCCTTGCCGGCCATAGCCAGGCCGAACAACCTCGAACCCACTTCCATGTCGCCAGGGCGCAGGCACAGGCGGCCACATAGTGGTCGGACGGATGCTGCCGTGCGACGCCATGCATCCCCTGCCCCGCGAGCCAGGCGAGTAGAATCCTCCGCGCCTCGCCATCGGTTTTAAAATTCCTCACCGCACCAACCGGTGCGCCGCCGAGAGCCATGGCACCTCCCGGATGCACCTCCGCCACCCTCACATGGTTTCCGCCCATAGCGGCAATCAGGCGCGCCACTCCCATGCCCCTTAGGGTCAGGTAGGCCATTCTGGTCATGGTCGGCGTCATGACGCTGGCGGAAGACAGGCCGGCTCTGACCAGCGTCTGCCGCAGATCCTTGTCCGAGGCCCGATCGCCCCCGCCGGGCTGGTAGGACAAGGGCGCATCCAGTCCGATAGCCACGGCTTGGCACGGTTCAAGTGCGGCCAGGATCGCAACGACATCCTGGTCGGTGGCGCCGGATACGCAATCGACAACCCGCAACCCCGTACCCTCTGCTTCGCATATGACGCAGACCGTGTCGGCCGTATTGCTCGGTCCGGACAGATCGATACCGATGATTTTCATACAGACGCGATGCCTCTGCTTGGAAGATTCATTCAAGGTGAGCTGACAGCCAGCGACGCATCACGGCAAAAAACGCCTGCCGGGCATGCCTTTCGACGGCCGGTTTATGACCGCACTGTTCGAACGGACGATATTCCAACTGGGGAAGATACGGCAACAGACTTTCGCGGATCATTTCCCCCGGATGGGGATCGTAATCACCGTGCAGCATCAGGACGGGGGATACGATGGCCGAAAATTTTTCCGGGTACAGACCGACATCCTGGCAGCGCAACATGTCCTGCCAGGTCTCCTTGTGCGCCTGCATATCGAAAGGCGGATTTTCCGGATTTCGCGCCACCGGCACAGGGGCGAAATTGTCCGTCATCTCGTGCCATTTCATGATCCGTTCCCCCAACGAGAGCTCCAGATCCGCCGCATGTTCCGGATGTTCGGCAATATAGCGGGCGATCCGTTCTTCGCGGATGCCGACCCCACGGGCCCGCGATACCCGGTCGAAGGTCCCGCACCCGACCAGCACGATGGGACCGGCCTCGGTCGGGTACTCGGCCGCATAAGCCAGAGCCAGCATGGCGCCCCAGGATTCCCCGACCAGCGCCGGCGGCGCCTCGGCACACAACCGCCGCACCAGATCGTGCAGATCGGCCACATGCCGCGCCACGCTCAGCGGCGTCTCTCCGCCCGCACCACGCTGCCACGGTTCAACGACCCGAAAACCGTCCGCCAGTCCACGCGCCAGATGTTCGGCACTGCCGGGGGCGCCGGGCCCGCCGTGCAGCACGATCACGATCGGCCCCGCATCGCCATATCGGCGGATATGCAGATTTCCAAGGGTTTCCACCATAACAAACACCTGTAAACGGGCAAATACCGGATTCGCCCCGACGGCCATATTCGGACGATATTTCGCGGATGATATTCGACGAGGACGCCGGGGTGACATATTTATCATTTCGGGGATTCGATTGATCCGATTCCCATTGCATCGGGTTGTTGCATATATATTCCCGGATGCGGTCCCATTCCGACTCGTCGCGGACAATGTGTTCCCAATAATTGCGCTGCCACAGTTTGCCCAGGATCCTGTCCGGGGCATTCTTTTGAACCCATTTCAAACCATAATGAACACACAGTGATTTATATGCCCCGATTATATCCCCAACCGTAGGGGCGGCCCTTGCGGCCGCCCGATTTTTCGAGGTACCGGGATGATACTTACTGGGCGCTGCCCAACCGGAATGGGCACCCGCAAGGGGTGCCCCTACAATGACGAAAATACCGTGAATATGGTTCGGCATAACCACAAATTGGTCCAATTCCACTGCGGAAAATCGATCTGGGATAGCATGCCATTGCTCCCTTACAATTTCACCAATGGCATTCAACCGCACCTCATCATCCACAATTTCCCCGAACAGACATTCCCGATTATGGGTGCAAATGGTTACAAAGTACGCCCCCGCCTGGGCATAATCGTACCCCTGCAATCGGATGGAACGGCGATCGGGATGTCGTTGAATGGAATCGGTCATCACGCCACCTTACAATCAGGAAAATTTTCGTAAATTCAAACACATATCCGGCGGTCCCGATAGAACAGGGCGAATACGAGATTCGCCCCTACGGCCGGATTCCGACAGTATTGCAGGGTCGACCCTTGTGATCGCCCGTTATCCTGCAAAATCAGCGCGCCCCGAAAACCCGCTGCAACAATTCGGTCGTCCGTTTGGCGGGGTTTTTGCGGATGGCGGCCTCTTCCTGCGCCAGGTAGTGAAAGATCCCGGCCATCCCCTTTTCGACCACATAGCCTGTCAGATCGGCCTTGATCTCCGGAGCGTACGGGATGGCGTTTAGCTGCGCCGCCGCCTGATTGTATACCCGCACCGCGCCGACCTCGTTGAGGCTCTGATCGACCACCGGACGCATGGCAGCCGCCAGTTCGGGAGTCATCTTGCGTTCGAAATACCGGGTGGCGGCGTCATCCGGACCGTTGAATAGGGTCTGAACATCCTGAATGGTCATCTCACGGATGGCCTGCCAAAAAAGCGCCTTGGCTTTGGGGGTTGCAGCCTCCGCAGCCCGGTTGAGACGCAACTCGAGATCCTCGAAAAGGCCGCCCAGACCGACCTGGCCGAACATGTTTCGGGCCGCGGCGAGCTTATCCGGAAGAGGAATACGGATAGCCGGATCGGCGTTAAAACCGTCCGTCTTCCCCAATTGACCGACCACACGCCCGGTGCCGACCCGCAAGGCCTCCTTGAGACCGGCGTTGATCTCACTGAGCGACAAGGCGCTGCCGGCCTGTGTTCCGTTATTGATTTGATCGAAAACCTGGCCCACCTGCTGCCATTCGGTTTCCGTACAGGCACCAAGGAAAAGAACGACGACCAGAAGAGTCGCGACACGAAATGTCTTCCATCTGCATGCAACTTGTTGAGTTCTTGAATTCACGGTGTCCTCCGTTATTAATGATTCGCATTATCCCTGTTTAGCGCCGTCCCTTCATCCTCTTGCCATTCGCCTTCCCGGCCGGCTTGGGCCGCCACTTCCTGCCACAAGGCGGTAAAGGGGATGGAACTGAAAGCAAACAGCAGCCGCTCCTTTTTACCACCGGGGACAAATCCCTGCTCCAGTACGGCTGCCTCGATAGCCGGCATGTGCATCCCGCCCCAGGGAATGATGATGGTATCGTAGCTGTCAAGACTCCGCATCAGGGCATCGATCACAACCGCGTTACGTTTATAGAGAATATCGGCCATCACGCCCGAAAACACCTCCGGAGTTCCATGGACCTTCGCCCACTCGGCATAAGCCGCAAGCCTCTGCGCCAGCGGTTTGTCACCGAGCAGGGTGCGGGCGATGACGTTGATAAACTCCACCGTCTGCGGATCGAAACGATTGAGATCCGTATCGGCCCGCACGATATCCGGCTTGGTCTCGTCCGGTTCGAGATCGCCCGCCGGCTCCAGGTCGTCCAGTTCGAGCAGATTGCCGTCAAGGAGCATCGTTTCCTGGGAACTGAGGCCGACCAGGTCGGCCAGTCTGCCGTAATGGAAACGGTTCTTCAGCAGATGTTCCCGGTCGGACACCCCCTCGGCAAGAATGATCGTCCCTTTCGCCGGCAGCGAGGCGACCAGTTCCTGATAAAAACCCTCGCGGGCGATATGCATCATCGCCACCAGGCGCACCACCTTGCCGTCGTCATGATAGCTGCGCTCGGAGGTGTAGATGCCGACCGGACTCACCCGCATGAAACCGGCGGTCTGCCGGTCGAGATAGTTGCCGGCCATCGCCATCAACGAAAAGACCAACACCATGGGAAGCAGCAGCAGATTGACCGCCGCAAAGACCAGGGTGTTGCGCCAGACGAACAGCGGTCGCCGAAAAAGCTCCTCGGGCAGCAGATTGCGCCCATAAGAGCTGCGCAGCATCATCAGAGCGACGCCGCCGATAACAGCCTGCCCGAAAGATACCACCAGTCCCTGGGATGCGCGGGGCAGCATGCCCGCCAGCGGCCAAAGCGCCAGGGAAGCCCAGAAGGCGTACAGGGTCAGCGGCAGGAAAACCCGCTTCGGCAGCCTCCGATCGATGCCAAGAAGAAAATAAACCATCACGGAAAGAGCGAGCACCAGAAAGGCGACGAGGTTACGAACCGTGGAGAGAACGGGCAGATGCGCGACGAACACCGACAGGAGTTCGTCGGTAAGCGAAAGCCCGGCATCGATCAGGAACAGGACGATATAAAAATTGGCGAAACGTCGCATAGGAAATCCTTGCAGTCAAAAATTACCGGACATATACAGGGCAAGCTCCGGCAGGAAGTCCAGTGTCACGCCGTAACGACGCAAACATGTCTGCCGGATGGGGCGATAAAACAGCGATCAATAAGCGTATTATAGCCCATCAAGCCCACAGCTTCATGATTCTCCGTTCTTTTCCGATGCCGAGTCGCTTTCGTCCGGCCGTTTGGCCACGGGCGTTTTTGCGGTGCCTTCCCGGGCCAACACCTTGTTCACGGCGGCAAAGATCCTGTTGACGGTTTCCGTTGCGGGCAGAGACGCCCGGATGATATCCAGATAGCCTTGGTCGCGCAGGCGCCGATAAGAAGGAGGGAAATTCAGATCGAACACCCAGCCGACCTGCAACAGCTTCAGGTCGTTGAGGTTTTGCACATGCCTGATGTCGACGATGCGGCCGGTTATCATATAATTTCATGAGCGACCAGCCAAGAAAAAGCGGGCACGCCGATAACTTCAGCCCGTGCCCGGAATCAAGGAGAATCATGCCGTTACCCCAATCCGAATGAGACTGGAGGCTACCGGTCAGCCACCTGGATCAACTCGATCTTGTAGCCGTCCGGGTCTTCGACAAAAGCAATGTGGGTCGTACCGTGTTTCATCGGGCCCGGCTCACGCACCACCTTGCCGCCGGCCTCCTTCAGTTTGTCGCACAGGGCGTAGATATCCCTGGCACCGATGGCGATATGACCGAAACCATCCCCGAGCGCATACGGTTCCTTGCGGCCCCAGTTATGGGTCAACTCGATCACGGACTGCGACGTCTCGTCGCCGTAGCCGACGAACGCCAAGGTGAATTCGCCGCCGGGATAATCTGTCTTGCTCAGCAGTTTCATCCCGAGAATCCGGGTATAGAAGTCGAGACTGCGATCCAGATCAAGAACCCGGATCATGGTGTGCAGCACGCGAAATTCGCTCTTCTCGGCCATGGTGAACTCCTTCGGTTGGTTGTGGAAAGATTTTTTCAAAAAAATTGTTTTTATTCGTAAAACCGGACTATTAGGCGGCAAGACTTAAGGCCGAACATAAACTAATTGGTCGACAAAGGATTTGTCCCGAAGCACCTCCCTATTCTTTTACCAACCAAATCGCCCCAGCACAATCCCCTGGGTATTTTCCACCTGCAGTCTGTAAAGACCAGATTACCGTTTTCGCTGCTTGACTTACAGGGCTTTTCCGCCCAGATGTTTGCGGTACAGCCTCTATCTTTTCATGGGTTGTCTCGGTTTGCCCCGAAGATATCCCAAGCCCGGGGGGCGGTTGCCAAAGAAGCTTCACGCCGTTATGATGGTGCCGATCCGCCAGCGAAAATCGGAGTTTCACAACCCGAGGTTCAACGCTTACGGGTATGATTGAAAACTGAAAACGGATAAGGAGCACAGCATATGATTATTCGGGACAGACTCTATATCGACGGGCAGTGGGTTACTGCCGCAGGGCAAAAAACGCTGCAGGTGGTCAATCCGGCCACGGAAGAAGTTATCGCCGCGGTGCCGGCCGGTACCGCGGCGGATGCCGCCGCGGCGGTCCGCGCGGCACGGGCGGCCTTTGCAGACTGGGCGGCAGCCCCCCTGGAGGAACGGGCTGCCTGGCTTAAAAAGCTGGCGGCTGGATTGCAGGCGCGGGCCGAAGAGCTGGCCACCCTCATTACCGCCGAACTCGGCATGCCGTTGGACCTCTCCCGGTCCATTCAGACCGCCATGCCGCTCGATATTATCGAAGGCTACGCCGATATGCTCGACTGCTTTCAAGACGAACACATCGATAGCGCTCTGGTAGTGCGGGAACCGGTGGGGGTTGTGGCCTGCATCACCCCCTGGAACTACCCGCTTCTGCAGGTCGTCCTCAAGGTGGCGCCAGCGCTGCTGGCCGGTTGTACCGTGGTCCTCAAACCAAGTGAATTAACACCCCTGGATGCCTTTCTGCTGGCCGACGTCGTCGCCGAGGTCGGGCTGCCGGCCGGGGTATTCAATCTGGTCAGCGGCAGTGGCGAAGAAGTCGGCGAAGCCCTGGCCCGGCATCCCGAGGTCGACATGATCTCCTTTACCGGCTCGACGCGCGCCGGTCGGCGGGTATCGGAGCTGGGGGCGGCAACGATCAAGCGGGTCGCCCTGGAACTGGGTGGCAAGTCGCCGGCCCTGGTGCTGGACGACGCAGATCTGTCCGCGGCGATAGAAGCGACCCTCGACAACTGTTTTATCAATTCCGGCCAGACCTGCGACGCCATGACCCGGCTGCTGGTTCCGGAGGCCCTCTACGAACGGGCGGTGGCGATGGCAACCGAAGGGGCGAAGGCCTTTACCGTCGGCGATCCCATGGGGGGCGAAGCCAAACTGGGGCCCCTGGTTTCGGCCCGGCAGCAGCAGCGGGTCAGAGACTATATTCAAAAAGGTATCGCCGAAGGGGCGCAACTGCTGTGCGGCGGCAGCGAGCAGCCGGCCGGTCTGGAGCTGGGCTACTATGTGCAGCCGACGGTTTTCTGCCGGGTGACGCCGGAGATGACCATTGCCCGCGAGGAAATCTTCGGACCGGTTTTGTCGATTATCAGTTATAAGGATGAAGAGGAAGCGGTGCGCATCGCCAACGACACCGATTACGGACTGGCGGCCGCCGTCTGGTCGGCCGATGAGCAGCGTGCCCATGCTGTGGCACGTCGGCTGCGGGCCGGACAGGTCGCGATCAATGGCGGGGCGGACAATCTGATTGCCCCCTTTGGCGGCTACAAGCAGTCGGGTAACGGGCGCGAAATGGGCCGTTACGGACTGGAGGAGTTTTTCGAGGTCAAGGCCATTTTGTCGCCGCAAAAGTGATGGGGCGCAAAAAGGTCGGTTTTATACCCCCCAAAGGCCCTGTGAGGGAATTTTGAGGGCAGTTTTGCAGGACTTTGCTTTAACTTTCAATGGGGTGGCTTGGTCCGCCCCCAGAAGGACAGAGGATGTAAAGAATTAGGGGGGGGACAGGGCTACACCTTATTTTCTTGTGCATTTGTAGCCCTGTCCTGATTCCTCCCTGAGCGACAGCGCGCATGAGAAACCAATGCCGATCGGGACTTCTCCCCGCCTTATATCAACGCAAGCTCAAGCTTGTGCTTGCGTTTCTGCCAATCCGGCATAACTCTTTCCAGCAATTGGTAAAACTCGGGCCCATGATGTTTGTATTTCAGATGGCAAAGCTCATGGGTAATCACGTACTCAATGCAGTCACGAGGAGCTTTTATCAGGTCCGGGTTCAGTGTTAGGGTTCCTCGTGGCGAAAGGCTCCCCCAACGCGTCTTCATATGTCGTATTTTGAGCTCAGGCTCGGAGTACCCCAGTTTCCGCAAATTGGCGAGACACCTGGTCACGCTCTCTTTGAACTTTTCCTCGGCCCTTGCCCTGTACCAGTCGGAGAGTAGTCTCTTAACTTTTTCCGGTGAATCTGCTGAAACGAGTGTGACATACAGGATTCCCCTGGTCAGCTTGACGCTTTCTTTCTCACCCTGATGAACTTTTAAACGGTAACGGCGGCCCAGGTAAAGGTGAGTTTCGCCGCTGACATATTGTCTCGGCGGGGTCTTGGGGGCGAACTGGCGGAAAAAATCGAGCTGCTTGATCACCCATCGCGCTCTTTTGCAGAGACGCTCCTCAATGGCTTCCTTCGGGGTGCCCAAGGGGGCTTTTACAACGACACTGCCATCGGGATGAACCGCAATTTCCATGGTTTTGCGTTGCGCGAAAAAAGCCTCATAGCCGATCTCTTGCCTGCCGTAGCGAATCGTGCCCTTCAAAATCGTCATGACGGCATCCGGTGCCGAGCCAGTTGCATAACCTTCTCGAGAATTTCATCCATCTGCTCGAGGCTCAGATCGATTCCCCGTTCGCCCTTGATTTCGTCGTAAAGAAAATCGTCGATATCGTTGGTGACCTTTTTCTGCGCGTCGAGATCATCCCAGAACTCCACCTTCCAGTGTCGCTGGAGGATATTCAGCACGGTCAGAGCCGTATCGGTTGCCGCCTCCTCAACAACGGAAACGTCCTGTCCATCGCCGGCAAAATAGGGCTTCACCACTCCAAAAACGGCCATGGCGTCATCGTTATCCTGAAGGCTTTTCGGCGCATCGTCGTGCCGGCGACTCGCTACCTTGTCTCGAATCTCATTGGCCCGACTCAGGTATTCCAGATCGGAGATACGCTTGGCGCGGAAATCATCGATGACCTGCTGGATCATTTTGGAGAATTTCTCGTAAAAGGCCGGATCCTTTTCCATGTTTTCCGTGACGGCCTTTTTTGTGGCATGGGCAATAGCATCGGCCCGCGCCGCATTCGATTTCGTCCCGTAAACACCCTGCTCTTCCTTGACCATACCGAAGGATTTGTCATCGAAAATGTTAACCGGCTCGTTGAGCTGGATCACCTCGTCAGCGGCGATATGGGTGTCGAGCAGCTTTTTGATCTTCTGCTCGTAATCCCGGTAATCGATCGCCTCCTGGTAGCGCAGCTTCACGGCCGCTTTCAGATTCTGGAAACGCTTGAGATCGACCTTGTAACGGGTCAGCTTCTGTTCCGGGGTGTCGGTGATGAACTGCTCGGTCGAAAGAGCCAGCGCCAGGGTTTTGCTGTACTCGGCCAAACGTTCGTAAAATTCCTCCCGTCGCGCATCGTCTTCCAGGTGGCGCTCGAACACCTCCTCGTCGCGGCTATTCTTTACCTCCTTGAAAAGATCCCACAGATCGGAGTAGCGCTGCGGCAGTTTGGCAATTTCATCCTGGATCGGCTTGAGCGTTCCACGCAGGTCTTCCTCGTCAAATCCTTCCAGGGCGCTGTACATGGTGATCGCCTTGTCCAATTCCCCCAGGATGCTGACGTAATCGACGATGAAACCGAAGTCCTTGCTGGTTTCCGTCTCCGGATCCTCGTAGAGCCGGTTGACCCGTGCCACGGCCTGCAACAAGGTATGCTCCTTCAGCGAGCGGCAGAGATAGAGCACCGTATTGCGCGGCGCATCGAACCCGGTCAAAAGTTTGTCGACCACGATGAGGATTTCCGGTTCGTCCCCGTACTTGAACTGGTTGATCAGTTGCTTGTTGTACTCCTCCTCCGAACCGTAGCGCTGCATCATCTTGTCCCAGAACTTATGCACCGCTTCGGTCGGTTCGCCCTCCACTTCCTCGTATCCCAGCCGCACATCCGGTGGGGAGATCACCACTTCGGAGGAAACAAAACCGATTTCATCGAGGAACCGCTGATACTTCAGCGCCGTATCCTTGTCCGGGGTGACCAGCTGGGCCTTGAATCCCGTGCCCTGCCAGTTCTCCCGATAGTGCTCGCTGATGTCGAAGGCACGCATGTAGACCACCTGGTCGACCTTGTTCAGCGTCTCGGCGCGAGCATGCTTCTTTTTCAGGTCGGCCTTCTGCTCGGGACTCAGGCCCTGGGTGTGGCGTTCGAACCAGAGATCGATGGCTTTCTTGTTCTGGGTCATCTCGGCGTGCCGCCCTTCGTACAGAAGGGGCACCACCGCACCGTCCTTGACGGCCTGCTCCATGTCGTAGCTGTCGATCAGCTTGCCGAACTTGCGGAAACTGTTCTTCTCCTTCTTGGTCAATGGCGTACCGGTAAAGCCGAGGTAGCAGGCCCGGGGGAACATCTGCCGCATGCGGGCGGCCAGCTCCCTGTATTGAGAACGGTGGGCTTCATCGACCAGCATGAAGATATCCGGGGAATCGTCGCTGAACTTGCGGACGTTGAGGGCCTTGTCGAACTTGTGCACCAGGCTGGTGACGATGCCGGCCTGTTTTTCCGAGACCAATTCGAGCAGATCGCGGCCGGTTCTGGCCCGCTGCGGATCGAGGCCGCAGGCGGCAAAGGTGTTTTTGAGCTGCTTGTCGAGATCGATCCGGTCTGTTACCAGAACGATGCGCGGATTGGGTATCTCCTTATCGAGGGCCAGGTTGCGGGCCAGGAGCACCATGGTAATCGATTTGCCCGAGCCCTGGGTGTGCCAGATGATTCCGCCCTGACGGCGCCCCTCGGCGTCGAATTTCTTGACGTGGGCCAGGGTTCGCTTGATGGCGAAATACTGCTGGTAACGGGCGATCTTCTTGATCCCGGCATCGAAGATGGTGAAGCGGTGGATCAGTTCCAGCAGCCTTTCGGGCCTGCAAAGGCTGTGGATGGCGCGATCCTGCTCGGTGAGCTGCCGCCCTTCCGCTTCCAGACTGTCGAAATAGTCCCGGCTGTCGGCGAACTCTCCGGAAAAGAGGCCGTCCTTGTCCTCCGGTTTCAACGGTCGTTCCAGGACAGCCGCAACATCCTTGTCGGTATCGAACCGCTCCCGCCAGACCGCCCAGAACTTCAACGGCGTGCCGGCGGTAGCATATCGCGCCGCATTGTTGTTGAGCGCCATCACCAACTGCACATAGCTGAAAAGCCGAGGGATATAGTCTTCGTTCTGATTGCGAATATTCTGCTTGATCGCCTCTTCGACCTCGACTTTCGGCGATTTGCACTCGATGACTGTCAGCGGAATACCGTTGACGAAAAGCACGATATCGGGCCGTGCCTTTTCATGGCTGCGGGTCCGCTCGACGCTGTACTCGGCGGTGACGTGGAACTTGTTGTTCGAAATATCCTGCCAGTCGATAAAGTGCAGATTGAAGCTTTTGGTATCCCCCTCGATGGACTGCTCCATTGCCGTACCAAGGGTCAACAGGTCGTAGACCGCTTCGTTGGTCTTCTGCAGCCCGTCGTAACGGACGTTTTTCAGCTTCTGGATGGCCGACTGGATGTTCTCCTCGCTGAACAGATATTCGCCGCCTTTGTAGGTGATGCGGTTGATGCGTTTCAGTTGTTCGCGGAGGATGCCTTCGAGCAGGACATTGCCGACTTTGCCCTGGCGTTCAGCGAGGGTCTGCTCGGGGGAGAGGTATTCGTAGCCCAGGTTGATGAGGAGCTGCAGGGCGGGGATTTGGGAGAGGTATTTTTCGTTGAAGCGGAAGCTTTGCATTTAGACCTCCTTATCCCCAAGCCGGTAAAAGTTTCTCTATCTCAGCCTGTGCTAAATAAGGGTAGTTTTGATCTTCAAGGGATTTTGCCTCTGCGGCAATTTGCTTCAATCTTTCGACAGCATTCTTTCTCCACTGGGCAGCAAAATATCCAACACTAATTTCGCCTACGAAATCATAGAAATAATTTTTCAGCTGTCCCCCGAAAAGACTTCGGAATGCAAAACCCGAATGGACAATTTCCTTTTCAAGGCTATAAGATTCAAAGGGATAGCTACTGCAAGCATTCCAATATTTGAACACCCTCACGAGCGGTTTAATCAAATTGTTGTTGGATTGATTCACCTGCGTGAGGGACTCATTCAAGTCCCTGGGATCGGTGTTTATCCAATCCTGATAGTCTGAAGCCTTTGCAGGGATTTGCAGCCCTGTCCAAAGTCCATCAATAGCGGGCACCAACTCGAATCGTATATTTTTCAGCGAAAGTACTATGGTGGGATTGGATTGATATATTTCTGAACGAGAGTAATATTTCTCAACAAATTTACGCAATTGACTTAAATAAGTCTGGGGCTTATTGCTGCTATCCTTAAAAATTATCATGTAATCGACATCTGACTTTTCGTCCATATTCCTTGGCAAAATTGTGCCACGGCTATAAGATCCGAATATAAAATGATTCGAGAGCTGCCCGTAAAAATGCAGGTTTAATCTGGTTTTAAGGGTACTAATTGAGCGTTTTATACTCTCCCTTTCAGCGTCCCTAACAATAGCAGCATTAGACACACTTGATAGATAGCTGTTAACCGACATCATCCCTCCTTATCAGCCTTGTAAATACTGCGTCCTTCATCAATATCTTTTTTGGCTAATTCATAATCTTTTCTTGCAATGGACGGCGAAGACTGATTCAAATCATCACGTTGCGCAGCCATCGCAAAGAGCCTTTTCTTTGAATCATTTTCTGACGCAGTATCCGAAAGCTCTATTTCTCTAAAGATCCTTGCGGTATTGCGTAGTGCCAAATATTGTCCAGCAACAGATTTATGGGTTTCTGAACGCTCAGAGGGTTTAAGAAATGTCAATATTGTTGTAAGTGCGGTTGAAAGAATTGCCAATGCGCCTGCCAACTCTGCGCTGTTCTTGAAGGCCGCTGCGCCTGCAACCGCTGCCAAAATCGCTGAGGGCAAACCTATTAACAAGTGGTATTTACCCCATCGGTCTGCGGCGTTAAAATGGCCTTTAGCAGAGTGTTCGGAATCTTCTTCAATCCGTTTTGCTTCAGATATCAGCTTCTCCGTAAGATCACTCATTCACCACCTCCTCAGAAATTTTTACTTTCCATTGCCCCGACAGCAGCTTCTGCATCAGACCGCGCTTCTGCCTGCGATAAGCATCGGCTTGCTTTCCCAGCAGGTCAATTTCCTGGCGAGCGGTGCTGAGGATGGCCGCGATGCGCTTTTGCTCTGCTAAAGGTGGAACAGGAATTTTCACGGTCATAAAATCTGGAACACTGATCTGTTTGCCGTCACGAATTCCTATCACAGAGATGCTCAGGTACTTTTCAATGAAAAGATAGGATTTGAAAAAGTGCTTGAAAAAATCGGTATCAATCTTACGCTTGGGCCGAAGCACTGTGTAAGCGGGACTGATAAGACCTTGATAGTCCGAATACTCGATCCCCCCCTGGAAAGACCGGAGACTGATGGCGAAATCTCCCCTTTTGATGAGCTTATAGCCGTCCGTACTACCCTCGGGCGACATGACTCGTCCCTCAAGCATGGCGCGGGGAATGACGCCCCGATCTTGCGTCACTGAGAGCAATTCAACGCTCCCATTCCTTTTTTCGGAAACTGGCTTAAATATTTCCTGCGTCTGAAGTTGCTCCCAGGCACCAGACCGATTTCCTATCGTATTCTGGATAACCGCCGTAAACAGCGTCTCCTTCACCGAAATCAGCCGCTCTGCTTTTTCGATGGCTGCATCCCATATGGAGAGCAGTTTTGCAATCACAACTTGTTCATTTTTAGGGATAATGAAAATTGGTAGGTCGGCAAGAATCTCCGTGTTCAGGTTTAACATCGTTTGTCCAAGCGCATGCCTCTCCAACCACAGATTTACAAAGGGCATCTGAACATATTGATGGATGTACCCTGTATCCACCTCATCCTTAAGTCGCGCCCTTAAACATCCTGACCCGCAGATACATCCCGCACTTTCCTGGGTTACAACGGCAATGCGTCCAAGATCTCCCCTTCGTGGGAATAAAATATCACCAGACATAAGCCGATGCTTAGCCAACTTCTTCGCCTTCTCTTCGGGGACTCGGGCAGCTCCATCCAAGAGTATCTTCCCGCCCGAGATATCCTTTGGCATGACGACAGGGACACCATTATCGGTATATTCTTCAGCTTTCAACTGGCTACCGAAGGGGCCTGTTTGAAGTCCCTTTGGGACCACAACAGACCCAAGAGGGGTCATTCCATTACTCATGCTTGTTTCTCCCTGGCCCAATCAATTTCACCGCCGCCTCCAACGCCTTGATCGACTCCACCTCCCCGGCGGTTTCCTTATACTCCCGCCGCCGCTCCGCAAACCGCTCATACTCCTGCCGCGCATGCTCCTCGGCAGCTTTCTTGCTGACCCTCCCGGCATTCGGCAGCACATCGCGATCGTTGAACGTCAGAAACTCGTCAAGCTTCCGCTCCCAGTCCTTCATAAACACCTGTTTACGCCGCCTGGCCTGGTCCTCGGCATAATCGAGCCACATGACCACGATCCGGTTCAGCTCGTCGATCTCCCGTCATGGCGAGAATCTCCCTCACTCGCAGATACACTGCATTCAACCTGGCGCTGCCCCTCCTGACGAACTGTCAAGAAATCCTTGACAGTCGCTTCCTGGTTCAGTTCCCGCTCATCAATGATGTTCCTGATATGGCGGCTGATGTTCTGCTTGGTGGTCTGAAACAG
>JASKKK010000018.1 GCA_030154185.1 Desulfuromonadales bacterium | reverse complement strand
TTTGACGGTTTCGTTCTTGTTCTTTGTAGTCATATTCTCTCTCCTTGGACACGGGGACTTTACCCCAAATCAGTGTCCAAGAAAACTGGTGCCGCTATAGAAAAATCACACCAAGGCATTGAGTCTCAAGTCAAAAATGACGGTTGCAGCCACCCTCCTTACGGCCCTGTTGCTGTCGATGACGGGATTGGTTTTCTCCCGGTATTTTAAGCAGGAACTGGAAGATACCATTGCCAGCCAGAACTTCACCCTGGTTTCAGCTCTGGCAGGAGAAATCGACAGGAAAGTTTGCTCAACCCGGGATCAACTCCAGGCTATTGCTCAATCAGCTCCTTCCGAATACATTTCGGAGCCGGGCGTGGCCCAAAGATTTCTGGAGAAACACAGGCACAACCTGACCCTTTTCGATGACGGTCTCTTCGTGTTTTCTCCATCCTTAAAGCAAGTGGCTTCCACCGGGGAATATCCTTTTCAATGCATTCCCGGCTGTGCTTTTGAAAAAACTTTACGGGCCGTCATCAAAACCCAAAAGCCGCAGATTTCCCAACCCTTCTTCTCCGCCGAGAAAAAACAACGCCCGGTGGTGACGTTCGTTGCCCCCATCCTCACGCGAGGCCGGGAGGTCGCAGCCCTTTTAGTGGGAAACGTGGACCTGCTGAATAACAATTTTCTAGGAGAACTCGCCGAAGTCCGGCTTGGGGAAAACGGCTACCTTTATCTTTACAATCAGCAGCGAACGCTTATCGTTCATCCAAACCGAAAGCGGATTCTTCAACAGGATGTTCCCGTCGGTGCAAATAAAATGTTCGACCGCGCCCTGAAAGGCTTTGAAGGGACCGGCGAGACCGTTACCTCATGGGGGCTGCATGCCCTCAGCTCATTTAAACGTCTTCCAACAACCGACTGGATTCTGGCCGCTAATTTCCCGATGGTCGAGGCCTATGAGCCGGTGCGCGAAGCGAATCGCAACTTTTTTCTGAGTCTCCTCGCCATGTTGCTGGTTTCGGCATCCAGCACCTGGCTCGTAATGCGCTGGCTCACCGCGCCTCTTGCCGACTTGTCGCGCCAACTTTCGGCGGATTCTTCTGCGGAATCGATAAAGTCCATTCAAATTCAAACTACCGATGAAATCGGCACCCTCGCAGAAACTTTCAACCAGATGCTGTTCAAGCTTTCTCAACAACGGGAAGCACTTAACGAACAATTACGGTTCCTGCAAATATTGATCGACGTTATGCCCAATCCCGTTTTCTATAAAGATGTGGACGGCAAGTATCTTGGTTGCAATAAGGCTTTCGAAACCTTTGTCGGTCATTCCAAAGAGGCTCTGGTCGGTAAGTCGGTTTTTGAAGTAGCCCCTCAAAACCTGGCTCAAACCTACCATGATGCCGATGCGGATCTTCTCTCCAGAGGAGCCGGTGAAACGCAGACCTATGAAACCTCGGTTCTTAGGAGCGACAGTACTTATCGTGAGGTGATTTTTTACAAGGCCACCTTCTGCGATCAAAACGGTAACCTCGCTGGACTTGTGGGGACGATAGTCGATATTACCGAGCATAAGAAAGCAGAATATGCCCTTAAGGATCAAAAACAGTTTTCCGAAGATCTTTTACAAAATGCCGCTGTTGCTGTCTTTGTTCTCGATGCTGAGCACAGGGTTGTCGTGTGGAATCGGGCCTGCGAAAAATTGACCGGAATCGACTCCGAAAAGCTGGTCGGTACCGATATGCATTGGCAGGCATTTTTCCAATGGAAACGCCCTTGTCTTGCCGACCTCATCATAGATAACAATTTAGATAACCCCTATTGTTTCTATGAAAATATCTCTAATTCCGCACTGGTAAGAGATGGTCTGGTGGCAGAAGGCTGGCTGACTTTAAATGGGAAAAAAATATATCTTATCCTTCACGCCGCTCCCATTTATGACAAAGACGACAACTTGATCGCTGTAATACAAACCCTTGATGACATTACCGATCATAAAAATGCCAAAGAAACCCTCGAGGAAAAAGAACATTATTTGAATTTCCTCTATAACTATGATCGACTAACGCATTTGCCCAACCGTTCTCTTTTCAGCGACCGTCTTCAGCAGGCCATCAATAAGGCTAAAAATTCGAAAGAGAAGGTCGTTCTGCTGTTGCTGGACCTTGATCGGTTTAAAACCATCAACGAATCCCTAGGGCGCAATTTCGGCGATCATATTCTCTATCGTATTGCAGAGCGTCTGAAAAGCCGGATCAAAGAATCCGACACCCTTGCAAGGTTCGGTGGAGACGAGTTTGCGATTGTCCTTGAGGACGCAAAGGACCTGAAAACGGTATCGACGACTGGTCGGCAGATCCTGGAAAAACTCTCGGACCCCTTGTCCGTTGAAGGGAACGAAATTTATCTGACGGCGAGCATCGGCATCAGCATATTTCCAAACGATGGCGAGGATTTTGAGTCTATGGTCAAGTCAGCGGAAGTCGCCATGTATCGAGCCAAAGAGGATGGCCGAAACAATTGCCAATTTTACCGCCCGGAGATGAATCGCCGCAGCAAGGAATTGCTTTTTTTGGAAGGGTCATTTCGGCAGGCGCTCAAACAGGAACAGTTCATTCTCTATTTTCAACCTCAGATCGACCTTGGCTCTTTGAGGATGATCGGCGCAGAAGCATTGGTACGGTGGCAACACCCGACCATGGGGATGATTCCGCCATCGGATTTTATCCCTCTGGCCGAAGAGACCGGCCTTATTTTCCCGCTGGACGATTGGGTCCTGCGGGAAGCATGTAAAACCATAAAGAAATGGACCGGGCAAGAAAGTTTTCCGGCCAAAGTTTCGGTTAATATTTCGGCACGCCAATTTGGAGAGTCGAACTTCATTCAGAAGGTTGATAAAATCCTGCAGGAAACCGGAATCGATCCCTGCCTTCTCGAAATGGAGATAACCGAAAGCGCCATTATCGAAAACGTGGAAGAGGCCATACATACGCTTGCCGAACTCAAGAATCGCGGCATCAGACTGGCCATCGACGATTTTGGGACCGGTTATTCATCCTTAAGTTATCTGCAGAATTTTCCAATCAGTCACCTCAAGATTGACCGGTCCTTTGTCAAGGAGGTCTGTTCGAATGAGCAAAGTGCAAAAATTGCCTCATCGATTATAGCGCTCGCGCAAACGATGCATCTGGAGGTGATTGCGGAAGGCGTGGAAACGGAAGACCAGATGGAATTCCTCAGATCCAGGGGCTGCACAGTGGCGCAGGGATTTCTTTTCAGCCGACCGGTTCCGCCGGAAGAGTTGGAAGGTTTTTGGAGGGAGCGTCTGCTTACGGTCGAACAAGAAGAAAGTATCCCGTAGCGGGCTGCCGGCAAAGACCTTGGGGGGCGAACCGCGGCATGTCTCCCTAAAAGATCACATTAATGGGATGATCAATTTGTATTTCCCGGTTTTCGAGTCATTTTTTATTTCATTCACCATCTCGACATCAAAGTGAACGATATTATGCAATTGTTTCTTCTCTAGTATCTGTGTCATTCTTTTCCGAATAAGTTCGACAGTATATTCCTGATTGCCACTGATGACAGCCTTGATTGTCAGACTGTTTCTCGCCTTCTGTACGACCTGCATACCGGCAAGCCCCGGCACCATGAATTCGACCATAACTATGGGGTGAATAAACTCCCTCCTGCCGTCTGCCGTTTCAACCCAAAGAAAGTCTTCTTCTCGACCGGCTATCTCTTTTATGGTCTGGAATGGCCATGTGCAGTCGCAAGGGTGGTCATCGATGGCCACCTCGTCATCCATCCGGTAGCGAATGAGGGGTTGGGTGTAGTTGTAGAGATTGGTCAGTATCAGGTTTCCAAATTCGCCGGGTTTTGCGGGATTGTGATTCTTATCCAGAATCTCGAAGCAATGCCAATCGTTAAACAGGTGAATATTGTGCCGTGCCCCGCAGTGTGCGGCAATGCCGATGGATTCCGAGGCCGCATACAGATTGATCGGGTCAATGCCGAAGGCCTGCGTGACCATTTCGCGTATCCGTGGAGTGAGCGGGTCGGCAGAGCACGAAATCCCTTTGGGTGCGATGTGCAGTTTTCCGTTTATTTGTTCTTGTGCCAAAAGGCCTATTCCCGAAGCATATCCGCCAAGGTAGTCCGGCTGGAACGTGTTCAATCGTTTCAGGGTGCTTTCCAGCGGGGCATTAATGTCCAATGGCAGGAACTCAAAAAGTTGTGACGGAGCAGCTTGTGCCAGGCTTATTCCGGCATAATGACCATCTACGGCTCCAATAAATGCAAGTTTTTGTTTTTGTGTCAGATTAATCTTAGTCTTTGTGACTCTGGTAAGGATCAGTGCCTTCAGTATGGTCCAATCTCTTGGACCGTAAACAAATATTCCCGGCGTTCCGGTTGAACCTGAGGAATGAACAACCTGGAAACGATCTTGAAATTTTTTGCCGTGATTTTCTGGATCTGTGACAAACCTTTCGAGTTCCATACGCTTCAATCTGGAATCGCATACAAGGTCGTCAAAGTTTTCCATCATGATTTTTTTTGTGATAATCGGCAGGTCTGAAAGTTCGATTTTGTTTATATTTTCCCGTGTTATCCCATGTGAATTGTAGTATTTCTTGTAGAATCTGGAATGAGTCAATGCATGTTTCAACAGCTTTGTAAGGCGACGTTTCTGGAGCGACTCGATCTTCTGCCTGTCAAATGATTCGGATTTTTTTATAGCAATCGATTTTAAAAGAAGGTAGATAATTGAATCATGATAGGTGTCTTTTATATTTTTCAATTCGTACCCTCCCCATTATTCCTTAGAATACGATAGCCGGTTGGAAGCGTTTCCCCCTTCTCAAGGACTATTGCGAGCCCTGGTTTTTCTATGAAAGACTTTTCCTTTTCGTTTGCTCCAAACAAAAAGGCCAAGCTTGCCGGAAGGCTTCTTCCTTCGGCAGCTCGGCCATCTTCGACGATGAAGATCCGCCGCTTTCCGTCCCTTCCTTGCGGGAGGTTTGGCTTTGTCGGGATTTCTTCAAGTCCTCATTTTTACTAATATCACCGAAGCGGGACGAGTCAATCAGGGGGATATCGGAAGTTGAAAGGCGCTGTCCTGCCGGAATCCTCTGTCTATCGGATAGGAAGTGCCTGTCAGACATGCTTGGCTGGGCTCATCTCGCGCCGCATGGGGAGCAGGGAAGGTTCATGTGATTCCTTGTTCACCCCAAAAGAGGGCCTGAGCGAATCGGCGGATATTCGAAAGTCCTGCTCCTTGGTCGCGTTTGATCCCGATTCGGAAAATCTGAGAGGCAAGTCGGGGGAGGGGGGGAAGCAAGCCCGCAGAGAGTCTGCGGGCTTTGTCGGTTGGCGACGACCATACATCGAAACTTACTTCTGCTCATCGGATGCCGTCTCCCGGGTGGCGGCCTGTTCCTCGGTGGCAACGGCCTGTTCCTCGGTGGCAGCGGCCTGTTCCTCGGTGGCAGCGGCCTGTTCCTCGGTTGCAACGGCGGCATTTTCAGCCGGAGCCGGAGTGGCGGTCTGCTGTTCTTTTTTGCAAGCTACGAGGGCCAGGGAAATCAGCAGAGCAACCAGCAGCGAAATGATCGTTTTCATGTCGAGTCACCTCCTTTCGTCTTTTTTCATCCTTTCAAAATGCGCTGCACGTCGCAGCGCTCAAGGTTCTATCCTTTTAGGCAAGTTTGGTGCCATCAGGTCAAATCAGGGGAGAGACCAGGGGGGGATGACGGAAGGGTGCGAGTTGACAGGTTTGCAGGCACCAACAGCATAGTTCGGCGTGCAACTATCGGAAATTTATCGATCTGACCCCTGCGGGCGACTTTCTCATGGATGCGGTGACGTTTTGCGGCCACTCGCTTATGGCTTTGTCTCTGTGAGGTAAACCTGAGTCGTCTAAGCGCGATACCATCCCTGAGACACGAGCATTTCACCTATTGTGGAGATGGATGTCCCTGATTTAAAAAATATGAAAAAGGTCTTTCCATGGCGCCGACCCATACATCTGACCTTCTCCCGAGCTTTTGGGCCTTGATCCATGAAGGTTGCAGGGCGCTTTCTACATGCGAGCGGCATACGGCAGGAAAGGCATCTGGAAGGCGTGGGAACGGCAGAGCAGAACCGTTTTCGTTGCTCTTCTTCCGCAATCCTTTCCCAAAGGACCCTCTGGGGCAGATCGTACAGGCTGTAAGCCCTGTGGTGACGGGTGGGCAGAGCTCTGGCAGTGGCAATCATCATACGTGCGGCAAGCACCGTTTTGGAGAAGCGCGCCTCGAGCAGATAGTTGCGTCATTCAGACATGGTCCCGGGGTACGAAGCGGTTCCAGGATTTGCAGTAGACCCGGCGACCGTCGAGGTATGCATCCAGGGTGGCGTGGATGCGGAACATTTCTGAGGTGGAGGTGAGAATGGTCCGGGTTTCGGTGCGCACCGACCAGTCTCCCCGTTTCAGGCCGAAAATGGTGTGGACCTCGCCCCGGAGGGAGTCGAAGTCGTCTGCCCGGGAGGTATACCATTCGGTAGTGGCATTCTCCATTTCCAGATCGATGTCTTCCAACCGGACGATGCCCTCATCCTTGATGACCTTGAGGGTGGACACGTCGTTCTCCAGATCCCGCGTAACGTACCAGTTATGGTGCTTCTCCCGCAGCAATGTTTTCGGGCTGGATGGAGCGGCCTCGGGTTTCTGGAAGGGCTTCAAGGTGAGATCCTCTTTTCGCGGAGCGCGTACCGGCAGGGTCAGGCTGCTCAGCCCGGTCAATATGGTCAGACGTACCGGAGATGGCGGTGCCCAGGCCAGGGGCCAGTAGGAGGTGGAGATGGAGATGCGAAAGCGGTGCCCGGGCGGAAAGACTTGGGCGATGTCGTTGAGCTGGACCCGCACCCGGTAACGTTTGACGGGGTCGAGCGGTTCGGGCTGCTCGTGGCCGTTGCGGTGGGTAAGATTCAGCAAGCCATAGGTAACCCGGGTCGCCTTGTCGTCGGGGGCGACGTCCGAGAGGCGCACCGCGACCATGGCGACCGGTTTGTCGCAGGTCAATTCGAGTTCGACCACGGGCGCACCCATGATTTCCATCTGTTCAGCCAGCGGCGTACTTTCAAAAACCAGGGCCCCGCCGTCCTCTTCCCGCTGGTCGTGGGGCAGATCTGGGGTCGCGCTGTAGGAACACCACTTGCCGGCGAAAAGGCCGACGGTCAGGGGCGAACAGATGGTCTCGGGAACCTCGGGGTGTTCGCCGTAGCCCGAGGCGATGTGTCGCCAGCCGAGGGTGTAAACCCGCTGCTCGATATGCCGCGAGGGCCAGGAAGCTTCGCCCACCCAGTGTCCGGGGCGAAAGATGTAGCGCGTTGTAGGCGGCACGCTGTGGAGCATCCAGACCCGTAGCATCGGTTCTTCCATGATCCCGGTTTCCTTATCCTTCAGCCACTGATCCCACCAACGCACGCATTCCTGCAAAAAGCCGATCGCCGGCCCCGGTTTGCCCAGGTGGGGATAGCGATGGCTCCAGGGACCGATCAGACCCTTGCGCGGCACCTGGAGTTTTTCCATAAGTCGAAAGACGGCGTTTGAATAGCCGTCGGCCCAGCCGCTGGCTGCCAGCACCGGACATTTTACCGCAGAGAAATCCTCGCAGATCGAACCGTGCTTCCAGTAGTCGTCGCGGCGCTGGTGCTGCAGCCACTTTTCAAGCCACAGGCCGCTGCCCTCCAGCCGCTCAAACCACATGTCCTGCCACTTTTCGCCGACAATGACCGGATCGGGCGGCAGGGAGTTCCCGGCAAACATCACCGAGGCCCAGGAAAGGTTGTCGCCCAGCAGGCAGCCGCCCATGTAGTGCACGTCGTCGGCATAGCGGTCATCGGTGGAACAGAGGGTGATGACCGCCTTTAGTTCCGGCGGCTGGCGGGCGGCGATCTGCAGGCCGTTGAAGCCGCCCCAGGAGATGCCGATCATGCCGATTTTTCCGTTGCACCAGGGCTGCGCCGCGGCCCAGCGCAGGATCGCCTCGCCGTCGGCCAGTTCCTGCTCAAGGTATTCGTCGGTCAGCACGCCCCCGGAATCGCCGCTGCCGCGAATGTCGACCCGCAGGCAGGCGTAGCCGTGTCCGGCGAAGTAGCCATGCAGGCCGGTATCGCGCTCGCGCTTGATGTCACGTTTGCGATAGGGGATGTACTCCAGGATGGCCGGAACGGGGTTCGTTTCGGCGTCCTCAGGCATCCACATGCGGGCGGCCAGCCGCACCCCGTCCGGCATGGGGATCCAGGTATTCTCGATTTCTTTGACCGGGCAGGGAAAGGATTCGATGATTTTCACGTCGACCTCCACAAGGATGCCCCTCAGCGGGTGATCCGATAGCCCAGGATCTCCACGGCTTGCTGAAAATTGGCCAACAGTTCCTTCTGGTTTGCCGCCCCCATGTAGAGGATGGCGAGCTTGAAGCTGTAGCTGTCCTGGAAAGGCAGTTCGGAAAGGCGCACGCCCTCCTTCGCCAAAGGCTGAACGATGGTTCCCGGAAAGCGCCGCTCAACCTCCTCGATCTGCTCCGCGCCGGGGGTCCGAGTCACCCGGCCGTCGGCAAAAGCGCGAATGAACAGCTTGGCGGCGACGCCGAATTCGCCCTGCCTGCGCGGCCATTCGGGGTGTCGGCCCAGGCCGACCTGTACCATGACATGGTGGTTGGAGGCGCCGTCCACCTTTTTGAACAGATCGCTGTGCGACTGGGCGATGCGCGGGTTGATTTCCACGAGCGAAAGCTTGTCCTGCCGGCGGTCGTAGAAATATTCGATGTTGAAACCGGAGTTGTCGAAACCGATGTGAGTCATGATCTTGCTTGAGGCGTCGAATATCCGGTCCTGCACGGCGCGGGGCAGTCTGGATGGATATTGATAGCGGGAAAAGCTCACCCGGTTGGGATGGCGGTAGGAATCGACGATGCCGTGGCTGTCAACCTGACCATTGCAGACAAACCCTTCCAGGGTGCACTGCTTTCCGCTGATGATTTCCTCGGCCAGGAAGAATCCCCCCTCGCGGATTTCCGGCGGCACCTCGGCAAATTGCAGCAGGTAGTTGAAGGGGTCGGCGAAATGACCGATATTGCCGCGGATCGTTTCCATGCAGCGGTGAAAGGTGGCGGCGCTGTCGATGCGGTAGCCGAGGTAGGCGGCGAAGGACTTGATCGGTTTGATCCAGAAAGGAAACGGCAGATCGATCTTCTCCAGGGCCCGGTCGTCGAAGGGGTCGAAGCGTCTGAAGCGCGGGACGACTTCGGGGACGGCCTGCTGCTGCAGGACCCGGCTCCAGTACTTGTGTTCGCATCGAAAAACGCTCTCCAGGGAGGGGCAGACGGTACCGTACTTGCGGCCGAGGAGTGACACCATCAGGCTGACCGGAAAATCCCAGAAGCTGACGATGGCATCGATGGAGCCGGAGAAGGCATCGAGCTTTGCTTCGGCCTTTTCCAGCATGGTCCGCACGTCGTATTCGGCGGCGCCGTGAGACTCCTCGTAGCTGAGCAACTCGTGGAAGCGGTAACTGTCCGCATCCTGCAGAGAGTGCAACTTGGACCAGTTGAGATCATCGGGGCCGATAACGAAAACATTTTTTTTCATAAATTTTTTCCAAATCGACAATAGGGGGACGATCCGTACTTTACAACCATAACCGAACCTGGACTGTCGTCAAGACTCGTCGTGTGCTGCCGGCGGAACAGTCGGGTGGGGAGGCGGATACGCAGGTTTGCCCTGCGTTGGGCGGATCGTGAGGGAAGGGGGAGATGACTCCTTCGTCCAGCGCATCCATTCGATATTAGGCTTCAGATGTGTCCATATTTGCCAATGACCCCTTCCTGAAAAAAACCTGATTTTCAGCGGCCTGCTAAAGAAAGAGATGAACCAAGAGACCTCCGGCCAGCCAGGCCAGGGCCAGCAGAGCCACCCAGAAGAGGACCTTCTCGGTGGCTCTATCCCCCATCATGGACATGGCCATCTTTTTTTTGAGCTTAAAGAAGGTGAGGCTCAGGCCGAGGAACAGGGCGTTTAAAAACATGGTGTAATCGACTTGGAAAAAATCCCGCTCGGTAACACTTTTGGCTACACCCTTCTCGGGCAAAAGACTGAAGAGAGCGAGCCCATAGTGCATGGCCAGGGCAGCCCCGATCAACACGACGAGGAAGACCCCCATTATGTAAAAAGCCATCTTCCAGCCGTAGTATTTGGCTTGGATGCGTAAAACGGGAAAGACCACCAGGTCGCTGAAAATGAAGGCCATGATGCCGGCAAAGGCCACCCCGTTTGAGAACAGGACAGCGGCCAGGGGGATGTTGCCCATGGAGCCGATGAAGGTGAAAAAGGCGGCCACCGGACCGATAACGGTTTGTAGGAGGGTTTGCCAGAAGGCGGGATGCTCGCTCCCGGATCCCACGAACAGGGCCTGAAAAAATGCTCTGGGGATAAACGCAGCAATAACGCCGGCCACGGTGAAACCTATGGTTACGTCCTTCCAGACCATCTGCCACTCCATGAGGTAACGGCCAGCGACCTTGCGCCAGCCCTCCTTGGACCGGATCAGCCGTTTCCAGTCCGGAATCTCTTCTTCGTCTTCCCCGTGAGTCTCCTCTCGAGCATGTTCCCGGGATTTTTCAATCAACTTCTTTGGTAGGGTGAACTTCACAACGGCCCACATCAGGAGTATGAGAAGCAGCCCACCCAAATACTCCCCGACCACGAACTGCCAGGAGAGAAACACGGCAATGAGAATTCCCAGTTCAACGACCAGGTTTGTGGAGGCGAGCAGGAAAGCCAGGGAAGGGATGAGCCCCGCCCCCTTTGTGAAGAGCGCGCGGGTTGTTGCCAGTGCAGCGAAGCTGCAGGAGCTGGAGACGAATCCGAAAAAGGTGCCCAAGGCCATACTCTTGGGGCCGGCTTCCCCCATGCTCCGTTTCATCCGCTCCCGGGTCACAAAGACCTGGATCATGGAGCTGATCAGATATCCCAGCCCGAAGGCCCAGAAGGCCATCCAAAACAGGCCGAGGCTCGTCATGGCCGCTTCACTATAGCGTTGCAGAAAACCACTCATGTTCCGAATCTTTCGTTTAGAGACCTTTGAGATCCAAAGGATTGCTGAGATGCCGGTTCTCCCGCTTGACAGTTTGTGACCTTACGAGGAAAACCTATCTCGATCGCCTTGATGATCCCGGAGACGCCGATCGCGTGTTCTGAAAGGTTATCGTAGATGTTCGATTTATAAAGAGAGTTGTCGAGTACCGGTAATGATTCCGTTGCGAGGCACCAGGTTGACAGGAAGGGAGGCGGTGATAATTTCTAGGTATCCAAGTTGGTTGAAAAATCGATATTCCTCAGCAGTAGCCTGGATGTAGGCCATATAATGAGCCCGGCAAGACAGGAACTCTTTTTTGCTATTCGCCTGCGGGTGATTGCCCGCCTTTGTGGCTACTTCTGCCTTGTCATCGCCGCCCTCAATCTGGTTCCCCTGGTCGTGTCCCTGCTTGTGAAGGACCTGTCGATCTCGGCCAGCTACGCGGTGATTATCGCTTTGCTGCTCTGTGCTGGTTTGCTGCTCTGCAGAATCCGGCCAGCGGAGCGGATACAGATGAACGAAGCGATGGTCCTGGCGGCCCTGATCTTCCTGGTTGTACCCCTCCTCATGACCATCCCTCTGGTGGTCGATGGAACACCATTCATCGATGCGTTCTTCGACACGGTCTCCGCGGCGACGACCACAGGTTTGAGTACCCTCGGACCGATCGAGCATCGTCCTTTTTCTTTAACGTTCGCACGGGCCTGGATGCAATGGTATGGCGGCCTCGGCATCGTCGTCCTTTCCCTGGCTCTGGTTGTTCGGCCAGGGATGGCGGCCCTGCGTCTGGCGAGCTTGGACGCCGCGGACGACTTGGTCGGCGGGACACGCGCCCATTCCCGGAGGTTCCTTTGTGTCTACAGCGTGCTGACGATCTGCGGTCTCGCGGGCTGGCTGCTGCTCGGCGGCGAGCCGCTTTCCGGGCTCCTGTACGTGCTGAGCGCTGTCTCGACAGGAGGTTTTGCGCCGACCGACGGAAGTTTTGCCGATCTTCCAGGGCTTCATCTGGCCTGGGTCGTGACCCTGGTCACATTGAGCGGTGCCGTGCCCTTGTCGCTCTATCACCGCGCTTGTCAGAACAATTGGCGGGAACTTCTCAAGGACAGGGAATTAAAGGCATTGCTGGTTGTTTGTTTGCTCATGACTGTTTTGTTCGGGGGGATGCTGTGGGGCCATGGGATGGAGATTTCGGAAGTGTTGCGGCATGCGCCGCTGATGGCGCTTTCGGCACAATCGACCTCCGGCTTTTCGAGTCTTGCCCCGGGTGCGCTTGATGCCGGTTCCAAGACCGTTCTTATCCTGGCGATGGCCATGGGGGGAAGTGTCGGTTCGACTGCCGGCGGTTTCAAGATGCTGCGGGTCCTGATCCTGTTTGGGCTGTTCTATCGCCTTTTGAGGTCAATGAGCGTCCCACCCGATACGATTGTTGAGCAGCGCCTCGGGGACAGCAGGATCGGGGCAACCGAGGTGCAGGATGCACTATTGATCATCCTGCTCTTTATCGGCGTGGTTTTCTTCTCATGGTTGCTGTTCCTGATTTATGGCTATGCTCCCCTTGACGCTTTGTTCGAGGTGGTCTCGGCGACCGGGACGGTCGGCCTGTCATGTGGAATTACCGGGCCCTCACTGCCGTCTTCCCTTAAACTGACGCTCTGCGCGGATATGCTGCTCGGGCGTCTCGAGTTCGTGGCCTGGATGGTATTCTTCTATTACCGGACCTGGTTCGGGAGAAAGAGAGGCCGTGGATGAGAATCGTATTCGTCGGTGCCGGCGATCTGACCGTGGAAACGGCAATGCTGTTGATTTCCCGGGGGCATCAAGTCGTGATCATCGAGTCCGAACGGGACAAAATCGAAGTTTTGAGCGATACACTTGACTGCAGCTTTCTCCACGGTGATGGCAGCAGGCCGCATGTCCTGAACGAGGCCGGGCCCGAGCATGCCGATTTCTTGTTCTGTTTAACCGAGAACGACCAGTACAATATCATCGCCGCACTGGTCGGCCGTTCGCTTGGTTACAGCCAGGTGGTATTGCAGATCCATGATGCCGACTACCTGAACATCTGCCGGGAACTCAGCCTCGAGAACACCATTACGCCGTCCAAGACCATCGGTCGCTACCTTGCGGACATGGTTGCGGGCATCGATATCCTGGAGCTTTCGTCGTTCATCAAGGGCGAAGCCCGCTTTCTGATGATCAAGATCGATGCCGACATGAAAGGGGCGATCACGGAACTCGATCTGCCGGATGAGGCTCGGGTTATCTGCCTCTACCGTGGCGAGCAGTTCCATCTTGTTGATCCGGACACGGCCCTTCATATCGATGATGAAGCGATCATTCTGACCCATAGCAAGCACTTGTCTGATCTCACCAAGCGGTTTTATCCTGAATCCTTTGAAGAGGGGAAGGGGGCCGCAGATAAGGACTGAGGGCGATGCGTCTGCACGAAGGAAAAACTGCCGTCGGGTTGCCTTCCTGATTGATGGTGACGTTTATTTTTCCGACGGTTGCAGATGGCCCACTGTTTATTACGCTCAAGAGAGTCGTGTCTACCTCTCATGCCCTGCCGAAAGATTTACTTCCGACAGCCAGAACGGTTGTTGTTTTTTCATTCCTTTTGAGAAGGCGGTGGTGAAAAACAACGGACCGGGGCCTCTTGCATCTGAGGAATGGGCCCGTGCCTATATCGACACAAATGCTGCAAGGTGTGTCTTGGGAATCAGAAAAATTATGAAGATATCGTCTCAGCTGATGTTTGCGGAAAATGTCTTGTAACCGTGCCTTGCTTTTTGGTCAATCCTGTTAAGCGCAGCAAGATGCAATCTATTCATACACCAGATTGGGGCATCATTGATTGATTGTCCCGGAATGCACCTTTTACAGGACGATAAACGGCTCAACTATGTCTTTAGGTCGAGCCGTTCTTGTATTCTGTCTCAGAATGATGTTCTGCATCACTGTCGGGTGTTATAAGAGACGGCTTCAGCATGCCATGGAGTCTTTTCAGCGCCTGCTTGCCCCTTACTCGTCCAGGTAACGTTCGCTCAGGTTCCGATAGGCGTCGATCCGCCGGTCCCGTAAAAACGGCCAGATGCGGCGAACCTGTTCGCTGCGTTCCCGGTCGATTTTCGCTATCAGGACTTCTTCTTTGTCCGCGGAGGCCTGGACGAGGATTTCCCCCTGGCTGCCGGCGACGAAGCTGTGGCCCCAGAATCGGGACCCTGCCCCCTGAGGATCGGGAGAGGCTTCGAAACCGGTGCGATTGACGGCGATGACCGGCAGGCCGTTGGCAACGGCATGGGCGCGCTGGATGGTGACCCAGGCATCACGCTGGCGTTGCTGTTCGGCTTTGTCGTCGCGCGGATCCCAGCCGATGGCGGTCGGGTAAATGAGAAGTTCCGCACCGGCCATGGCCATGAGGCGGGCCGCTTCCGGGTACCACTGATCCCAGCATACCAGAACGCCGAGTTTGCCCAGAGATGTGGTGATAGGCCTGAATCCGAGATCGCCGGGAGTAAAGTAGAACTTTTCATAATAGCCCGGATCGTCGGGAATGTGCATTTTACGGTAGCGTCCGGCAATGCTGCCGTCTTTGTCCATCACCACGGCGGTGTTGTGATAAAGGCCGGCAGCGCGTCGTTCGAACAGCGATGTGACGATGACGACATTCTGCTCCTTGGCGATGAGGCCGAACAATTCGGTGGAAGGGCCGGGGATCGGTTCGGCAAGGTCGAAACAATCGGTGTCCTCGGTCTGGCAAAAATACAGACTGGCGTGGAGCTCCTGCAGGACTACCAGTTGTGCGCCCTGGGAAACCGCTTTGCGGATACCTTCGATGCTCTTTTCGAGGTTGGCTTGCCGGTCGGTGCTGCAGGCCTGCTGGACCAGACCAACGGTGAGTTCGCTCATGTTAAAACCCCTTCGGGCAATTGCATGGTGACGCAGTGCAGCGATCCGTGCTGGCGGATAAGCGGCAGACAATGGATGCCGATGACGGCGCGCTCGGGAAACGCCTTGCCGATGGCCGACAGGGCATGGGCATCTTTGAGGTCGCCGTAGGTCGGTACCAGTACGGCCTGGTTTATGACCAGGTAGTTGGCATAGGTGGCGGGCAGCCGGTGTCCTTCGTCATCAAAGTATGCCCGCGGCCAGGGCAGGGGGATCAGGCGGAAAGGGCGCCCGTCGATGGTCCGAAGGGCATGCAGTTCCTCTTCCATGGCACATAATGCCTGGTAATGTTCGTCCTTCGGATCGTCGCACCGGACATAAAGGATGGTATCGTCGGGTCCCAGACGGGCCAGGGTGTCGATATGCGAATCGGTGTCGTCTCCGACCAGGTGGCCGTTTTCCAGCCATAGCAACCGCTGTGCGCCGAGCAGGTCGCCCAGAGTGTCTTCGATCTGTTTCCGGTTCAGGTGCGGGTTGCGGTTGGCGCTGAGCAGACACCGGCTGGTCGTCAGCAACGTGCCCCGGCCGTCCGATTCGATGCTGCCGCCTTCCAGAGCCATTCCGCAGGTGGTCAGTGGCGTTTCGCCGAAGGCCCGCGCCTGATGCAGACGTCGGCTGACCTGGTTGTCCAGATCCGATGAAAATTTCAGTCCCCAGCCATTGAAGGTGAAATCGAGCAATCGCGGACGCTCGTTTTCCAGTATGGTGATGGGACCGAAATCCCGTGTCCAGGTGTCGTTGGTGGGGATTGGGTAAAAGTCGATTCGGCTTTGGTCGATTTCGGCGTTTTTAAGCTTGCAGCGGACCTCCCTGACATTCGGAGCGACAAGGATCACTTTTTCAAAACGGCTGATTTCGCGAACCAGGCGAATGAATACCGGTTCGACCTCCTCGATACAGGGCAGCCAATCACTTTCCTCGTGGGGCCAGGCCAGCAGGACGGCGTCCTGAGGTTCCCATTCGGCCGGCAGGCGAAGGGTCATACATACCTCGAAAGATAGGGGTGAAAAGGAGCATCATCCTAAAGAAAAAATGGGATTCAGGCAACAAGCAAGATTGATGGCGTCGCAAAAACTCGCCAACTGCAGCGTTGCTGCGATTGCCTCGCTGCTTCGACGTACCTAAGTACGCCTCATTGCTCGACAATCGCGCGCCTTGCATTTGGCGCTTTTTGCTTAGCTATCCCATGTGATGTTTTTTGCGAAAGCATCAAGATTGTCTCCATAAGAATAGCAGATGCTGGACGATGCCCAACCCCGCCAGGCCCATTGCCACCGTCCACAGCAACCTTTCAATACGCCGGTCGAATTCCGGCGGCCGCCACTGTCTGTGCCACAAGGTTTCCCCGGCAAGTCGCCGGCGGATCTCCATGGCCGTAATCAGAAAGGACAGCCAAAGCGCGGCCAGCAACCAGCCGGCCAGAACGTCGCTCAGCCAATGGGCCCCGATGAATATTCGGCTTGTGCCCACCAGTAAGGCCACAAAGCTGGCTCCGCTTATAAGGGTCATTCTCGTTTGCCAGTTGCGAATGGTCCCGAGTATCAGATAAACGCTCAAACCGCACAGCAACAAAGCGAAGAATGCATGGCCGCTGGGAAAACTGAGGATTTCCCGGGAAAGGACGGAATAGAAAGGTTTGGGCCTGGGGCGGGCGAAGATGTGCTTTAAAGCATAGATCAGGAGCTGTCCGCCGCCGGTACCTGCGAGCAGAATCGTCGCCGAAAAATTCCGTCCTTTGAGCAACAGCCAGAAGATTGGCAGCAATATCCAGAACATCAATGCCTGGCGATCCGCCAGACCGGAGCAGAGCAGCATCAGGCGTCCGGCCAGAGGGTTGTAATGGCGGGTGATTAAGGCAAAAAGCTGCCGGTCTATCTGGACGAAGATGGGAAGATGCGCCATCAAGGCGAAAAACAGGCCGGCGAATACGGCGCAACTGAACAGTCCCACGGTGAGATAAAGCCCCGCACCGTGGCGCAGACTGAAGCGATCGGCAGCGAATCGCCACAGGCGCGGATGCTTTTCGCGCCATTTCTTCGGTAACGGTTTTTGCAGGAAATTCTGCCAGCCTGAAGCGATACGGTTTCGCACCGATGCCAGACGATCTGCCAGGCGGGGGGCCATGCGACTCCAGAACAGGGAGTTGACGAACAGCAAGATCAGCAGGGTCGTGACAAGGAGGCTGAGGCGGCCGCTCCAGACCTGTACTTGCCGCCAGCTGGCTGCTCCCAAAGCGCCGACGCCGGCGTAGGCCGGCCCCCATGCAAGGCAGCTGAACAGCGTGTATCCGTAGAATTTCGCCGGTTCCAGATGGGCACTGCCTGCCATAAAGGGCATCAGCCCGCGCAGTGGCCCGGCAAACCTCCCCAGAAACAAGCTCTTACCGCCGTGGTCGAGAAAAAACATTTCGGCCTTGCGTATCAGTTCCAGGCGTTTGCGGAACAGACGGCTGCGTAAAAAACCGTACCCCAGGCGCGCCCCCAGGACGTAACTGATGCTGTCTCCCGCAAGGGCACCGAGACCTGCTGCCGTCATGACGCCGCTGAGCTGCCCCTGACCATGGGCGGTCAGGAAACCCGCACAGACAATCAGGGTGCTGCCGGGTACCACCAAACCGACCATGGCTATGGATTCCGCCAGGGCGATGGCGAAGAGGATGGCGTAATAGAGTCCCCCGTCGGGCAGGTGGGTTGTGATATAGAGTAAAAAGGAATCCATACTGATTCTTAAATGAATTAAAGGTGCTGAAAATGTTCGTCCCTGCTTGGTTCTTCTATGGATAAGGGGGGCTGCGGGGGAGCCACACCTCGCTATAGCTTGCTAACAGGGGGGGAATTGTTACTATTAACGCATAACCATCGCAGCTTGCCAAGCTGTCTTTTGTTCGAGTTGACGTCCGCTTGGCTCCATCCAGCTTTTCCGGATGAAAACCGGTTTGTCCCAGCAGAAGGTTTCCAGCATTGATCTTTAATACCAAATCAGGAACGTGGCTCTAAGGCCGAGAAAAACGCATCGTTTCGCGTAATCTTGCCGATGGCGGTTTCGAAACAGGGAGGTTGGCATTTATGGAACAATTCAGGCTATCACCAAAAGAACTTATCTGGAAATGCGATCCGGCTCAGTTTGAATTTTCCAGCACAGACGAGCTTAGCTGCTCGGAAGAAACCATCGGTCAGGATCGGGCCTTGACGGCCATCGAATTCGGGTTGAGCATCGATTCAAACGGATTCAATATTTTTATTCTGGGTGAATCGGGAACGGGGCGCTCTTCGACCATCAAACGAGTGCTGGAACGACGTTCCAAGGATGAAACGGTTCCCGACGACTGGTGTTATGTGCACGATTTCAAGGAGGCCGACAGGCCTAACTGCATTCGTTTGCCTGCAGGTCTCGGCAAGTCTTTTCGGGATGATATGGAGACCCTTATCGGTCACGTGGCCGAGGCTATACCCAAGCTTTTCGAAAGCAAGGAATACGAACAGGCCAAAAACAGCATTTCCCAGGAGTCCCAGGAAAAAAATAAAAAACTGGTCCAGGAACTGGAGGAAAAGGTCAACGCGGAAGGTTTCCTCCTGCAGCGGACCGTGGGGGGACTGGTGCTGGTGCCGACCAAGGACGGGCAGCCGTTGTCTCAGCAGGAATATTCCGAGCTGGAAGAAGAGGAGCGCAAGGAGCTGGAAGAGAAGGGTGGCGAGTTGCAGGAAGAGCTCAATGACACTCTGCGGCAGATTGTCGAGTTGGAAAAAAAATTGCGGCAGGCCCTGAGCCAGATGGAGAGAACTTTTCTGAATTCGGCCTTGCAGCACCTGTTTGAAGATCTGCAGGAAAAGTATAAGGATCATGCCAAGGTGGTGGAGCATCTGGATAACTGCAGAAAAGACATTCTCAACCGGGCAGACGAATTCCGCCCCAGTCAGGGACCGCAAGTTGCTATCGCCGGCATGCGGCAAGGCCGCCAGGAACCTTCTTTTGACCAATACCGGGTTAATCTGTTCATCGACAACAGCGCTCTCGAAGGGGCACCGGTCGTCTATGAACCCAATCCTACCTATTTCAACCTCTTTGGCCGCATCGAACACATCATCCAGATGGGCAATGCAACGACCAATTTCACCATGATAAAACCGGGGGCCCTGCACCGGGCCAATGGGGGGTATCTGATCGTCGATTGTCGTGAAGTGCTTATCAATCTGTTTTCTTATGAGGCTCTCAAGCGCTGCCTGCGCAAGGGTGAAATCAAGATCGAGGATATGGCCGAGCAATACCGGCTGATTGCAACCGTGTCTTTGAAGCCCGAACCGATCCCGCTGAAATGCAAGTTGGTGATGATCGGGCTGCCCCAATTCTATTATCTTCTCTATCAGCTCGATCCCGATTTCCGCAAGTATTTCAAGGTCAAGTCGGATTTCAACAGTTTGATTAAAAATACCTGGGAAAATGTCCAGCATTATGCCCTGTTTATTGCAACTCAGTGTCGCAAGGAAGGTATGCTGCATTTCTCTCCCGATGGCGTGGCCGCCGTTGTCGAATGTGCAGCTCGCCTGGCCGATGATAAAAACCGGCTTTCATGCCGATTCATGGATCTGTCGGATCTTATTCGAGAAGCCTCTTTTTATGCGCAGCGCCAGGACGCCGAAACGGTAGAGCGGTCGCATGTCGAATTGGCCGTGGAATCCAAGGAGTATCGTTCCAACAAGCTCGAACAGCTGGTCCAGGAGTTTATCGAAGACGGTCGCATCATGGTCGATACAGCCGGCGAGGTTGTGGGACAACTCAACGGACTGTCGGTTTATCTGATGGGCGATTATTCTTTCGGCAAACCATCGCGTATCACGGTGCGTACTTTTATGGGCAAGGGGGGCGTGGTCAATATCGAGCGGGAAGCCAAGCTGTCCGGACCGATATACGATAAAGGGGTCCTTATTTTGTCGGGTTTCATCGGTGATCGCTATGCCCAGGACAAGCCTCTTACCCTGGCTGCCTCCATCTGTTTCGAACAGTCCTATTCCGGAGTGGAGGGGGACAGTGCTTCGTCGGCGGAGCTTTATGGCTTGCTTTCCTCCCTGGCCAATCTGCCTCTGCGCCAGGGTGTCGCCGTCACGGGATCGGTCAATCAACGCGGCCAGGTGCAGCCTATCGGCGGGGTCAATGAGAAAATCGAAGGATTTTATGCCGTCTGCAAGGCCAAGGGGCTGACCGGGCAACAGGGGGTGTTGATTCCGGCCCAGAATAAACAGAACCTCATGCTCAAGCAGGAAGTAATCGATGCCGTGGCCGCCGGTCAATTTCACATATGGGCGGTTCAGCATATCGACGAAGGGTTGGAAATCCTCACCGGCATGCCGGCCGGTGAGCAAGCGGAGGACGGCGGCTGGCCCGAAGGCACGGTGAATTATCTGGTGAACGAGCGATTGCAGCAAATGGTCGAAGGATTGAAAAAATTCGCACGACCTGAAGAAAAAAACGATAAGCAGTAGCGTTTTTTTCGCCAGCAACGGCAGGTATGACATGCAGGCATGGACCTAAGGGACCATGCCTGTTTTTTTATCTGAAGTTTAATGATAGGGCGTGGGTAAAAAATAATCAGAAGTCCGTTCGTGGCTGAAGTTTGCCCAAAAAATAAGCCGATTTTTTCATCGGAGTTATGTAACTTATTGAAAACACGGGAAAATGAAATTTGGTACGACCTATGCGATAAGAAAAAGCGTGTACACGCTAATTCCTATAGGGATGTATTGTTTTGAAAGCAGGTATGGTTAGTCCGGCCTGTCAAAAAACGGTGGCGGGTCTTTCCGGAAGCCCGTCACCCCGAACCTCTTCACCAGAGGCGTCAAAGGAGACATACGCATGAAAAAGATCGAATGCATTATCAAGCCTTTCAAACTGGAAGACGTCAAAGAAGCCCTGGCCGAAATGGGGATCAGCGGCATGACGGTCAGCGAGGTGCGAGGCTTCGGGCGGCAAAAAGGCCATACCGAACTTTATCGTGGGGCCGAGTATCAGATCGACTTTATCCCCAAAATCAAAGTTGAACTGGTCATTCCCGCCGAGCGCGCCAGCGAAGTGATAAATATCGTCAGGAATGCGGCGCAGACCGGCACCATCGGTGACGGTAAGATTTTTGTCTATGACATCGAGCAGACGGTCCGCATCCGTACCGGTGAAACCGGCCCGGAAGCCCTATAAGCCGCAAGTTGCGACACAACAAGGAGGTAGAGAGACATGAAAAAGTGGGCAAGTATTTTGGGCGCCGGCCTGCTGCTGGCTTTACCGGCTCTTGGTTGGGCCGAAGACGCACCCATGGCCGCCGATGCGGTACAGAATAACCTTAATTTCGTTTGGACCCTGGTTGCCGGTTTTATGGTCTTCATCATGCAGGCCGGTTTTGCCATGGTTGAAGTCGGCTTCACCCGTGCGAAAAACGCCTGCAACATCCTGATGAAAAACATGATGGACTTTTCCGTCGGTGCCCTTGCTTTCTGGGCCGTCGGTTTCGGTCTGATGTTCGGTACCACCAACGGCTTCTTCGGCACCACCGATTTCTTTTTCAGCGGCGCCGCCGGTGACGGAGCCGCCTGGAACTATGCTTTCTGGATGTTTCAGGTCGTGTTCGCCGCTACCGCCGCCACCATCATTTCCGGTGCCGTAGCCGAACGTACCAAATTCAGCGCGTATATCGTTTACTCGGTACTGGTTTCCGGACTGGTTTATCCCATCTTCGGTTCCTGGGCCTGGGGCAGCCTTTTCAATGGTAGCGGCTGGCTTGAAGGCCTTGGTTTCATCGACTTTGCCGGTTCGACCGTGGTGCACTCCATCGGCGGCTGGCTCGCCCTGGCGGGCGCCATCGTCGTCGGTCCCCGTATCGGCAAATTCGACAAAGCGGGCAACGTCAAGCCCATCCCCGGTCACAACATTCCGCTGGCCGCTCTGGGTGTCTTCATTCTGTGGTTCGGCTGGTACGGGTTTAATCCCGGCTCCACGACCACCGGCGACACTTCCATCGCTCTGATTGCCGTAACCACCACTCTGGCTGCTGCCGCCGGCGCCGTTGCCGCCATGCTCGCCACCTGGATCAAATACGGCAAAAGCGATATCGGTATGACCCTTAACGGTGCATTGGCCGGTCTGGTCGGTATTACCGCCGGTTGCGCCAACGTCAGTCCTTTTTCCGCGGTCATCATCGGTCTCGTGGCCGGTGTGCTGGTGCTCTTCTCGGTTCTGTTCTTCGACAAAATCAAAGTCGACGATCCCGTCGGTGCCGTATCCGTGCATGGTGTCTGCGGTGCCTGGGGTACTCTCGCCGCCGGGTTGTTCGACACGGCCGGTTTCTCTCTCAAGACCGTCGGCGTACAGCTCGTGGGAATCGGTGCCTGCTTCGTCTGGGCATTCGGCATCGGCTTGATCATGTTCAAACTGATCGACCTGGTCGTCGGCATGCGCGCTTCCAGGGAAGAGGAAATGGCCGGCCTCGATTACACCGAGCATGGTGCTTCGGCTTACCCTGACTTCCAGACCGTTCGCCTCGGTACGGTGTTCGCACCCGGTCAGGAAAATGTAAACAATCCCAAATAAAATCATCATGCCCCTGTTCCGGGCGGCAATGGTTGCCGCCCGGGGGGTTCTTGCAAAGAAGGAGGAAGTTGCTATGAAAAGATGGAGTGTTTCTGTGTTGGTTGCCGCGATACTTGCCGTAGGCTTGGTGGCCCAGGCCGGTGCGGCAGTGATCGAGGTTGAAGGCGATGCCTATGTCGGCATCTACGATAAGTATCTGTGGCGCGGATGGGACCTCAGTGGAAGCTTGCCTGTCGTTCAGGGCGGCGCCGATATCTCGACCCATGGCTGGACGCTGAGTTACTGGAGCAACTGGCAGCTCAAGACCGATGAAGCGGACGGTTTTAAATCCGGTGAAGTGACCGAAACCGATATCATTATCAGCTACGCTCATGACTTTGGCGATATGTTGTCCGTTTCCGTCGGAAATATCTGGTACCAGCTCGATGGGTTGCAAGATACCAATGAAGTGTTTGTCGGTGGTACAGTAAACACCTTGCTTGCCCCGACTTTGACCATGTATTGGGATTGGGATGCCTGCGATGAAGACGGATTGTTCTTTACTTTTGATGTAAGTCATTCCTTCGAACTGATGGAAAAGCTGACCCTGAATCTTGGTGCCCTGGTAAGTTATAATCTGCACAGTGACTATGCCGTAAGTGCTGAACGTGATTATTCAGGTTTCCATAACTATGAGCTGAGCGTTGGCCTTGATTATGCCATTAATGATCAGTTTACCTTGAGCCCCTCCTTCGTCTACTCTTCGGGTATCACGGATGGAGCCAAAGATAACATCGATACGGAAACCCTCGCCGGTGTCAGTCTGACCTTTGCTTTCTGATTAAATTTTCATCGGTTATATCGACAGCCGCGCCGTCCTTCAGTACAATGAAGGACGGCGTTGTTTTTTTGAATCCAAAAGTGATGCTTTCGCAAAACCATCAAAAGTCGGTATGAGCCAGGTTGTGGCAAAAGGAGGAGAGGTATATGGCAGAGGTCCGGCGTCCGGGGGCATGGGGAGAATTCTACCGAGGATTGTCTTATATTCCGCGTGCAGGGCAATTTTTGCGGCAGCATCTGGGATTGTTGAAGTATGTGGCCATCCCTTTTTTGATAAACGTATTGACTTTTTCCCTGGCGGTTTTTCTGGGGATGAGATTTTTCGCCCGAATTGTCGATCGACTGCCTCAAGGGGATGCCTGGTATTTTCTTCTCCTTTACGGATTATTATGGGTTTTGGCGATTCTGATGGTAGCGGTTCTGGTTTTTTTCACTTTTACCGTTATCGGCAACCTGATTGCCGCACCCTTTAACGGCCTGCTCTCGGAAAGGGTTGAAATCCTGCTCACCGGCAGTCTGCCGGATGTTCCATTTACCCTGAAGAGCGTGTTGCGCGATACCGGACGCAGCATATTGGTCGAAGCCAAAAAAATGCTGATATTCGTTCTCTGCATGGTGTTGTTGCTGCTGTTTAATTTACTGCCTCTGGTGGGTACTTTTCTGTATGCCGTCAGCACCCTTGCTCTGACTTTGTTTTTTCTGGCCTGGGAGTATCTCAGTTTCGTTCACGAGCGAAAGCAGATGGATTTTTCGCGACAATGGCGTTATCTCATGGATCGCAAAATTCTGCTTCTCGGGTTCGCCACAGGGGTGCTGGCATTGCTGGCCATTCCCTTTCTGCAATTGCTCTGTATTCCGTTTGCCGTGATTGCAGCGACGCTGCTTTGGTGTGAAGAACAGGCTGGCCGACGAATTTCTGGGTGACGGATGTTCATGACTGCGGCATGCTGTGTTATAATGCAGATATCCTCGAAGTTCCGGTGAGATTTTGGATTCGTTATTGCGAAGGCAATAGCGAGAAGCAACCGTAAGCAGGGAGGATTTATGACCAAACGGAAAAAGAAGGAGTGGAACGTCGAAAAAAGGATGGATGCCGAGACCGCGCAGCGCGCTATGCGGTTGGACGAGGACCTCGAAATCATGGACCGGCATGCCGCAGATCTTGCCGGCATAGAGGAGGAAGAGCAGGATTCCATGCGTCGCTGGGATCGCGAGCATAAAAATGCTCGACTGCATAGTGTGCCGCGTCATTTGAAGCACGTGCGCTAAGCATGTAAGCGTAACTTCGGGTAAAAAAACGGGGAGTTTCATCGGAAACTCCCCGTTTGTCGGTCTGATCGGAGCAAAAAGGTCCCGCGCTATTCCTCGCCGGGCTTTGGTTTTTCCTCTTCCGGTGTTTCTTCCTCTTCCGGTGCTTCTTCCTGTTTGATCGCCTCGATCTCGGCCTCCAGATCTGCAGCCCGGTTTTTCAGATCATCCAGGTTGGCCAGCAGTTTGGTTACCGCTTCAGTTTCCATGATGGCGACGATGCCGTTTTCCCGCAATTCGTCGATTTCTTTGCCGAGATCGCTGTGGGCGGCGCCGATCTTTCTGTGAATCGTAGCAAGGTCGACCTTTTTCTGTACGACACGTTTGTATTTGTTGGCTTGGAATGTGGCAATATGGAGGGTCTTTTTAGTGGAATCCCAGATTTTTTCGGTGGTGGTTCTTTTCTTTTCGCCGGACTCGTTCTGTTCACTCATGGCAACCTCCAAGGTTTGGCATTCGTTGATAATATGCTAAAAATATTAGCATCTGAGCAAAGTGCGTCAAGATGCTTTTGCTAGCTTGCTGCAGGAAAATCCTGCAGCTTTTTGAACATCTTAAGGACATTGGGGGATTCAATAATGGAAGCAAGTGTTGGAGAAGCCGGTAAAACCAAATTCCAGATCGATCTGCGACGTTATCTGCGGGAGGATGGGGAAGACGAGGGGCTTATTCATCTGATCTGTGAAATCGCCGAAGCCTCGAAGTATATCGTCAATTCCATCCGTACCGGCGATCTCGGGGTGGCCGGCACCTCCAATCTTTACGGTGAACAGCAATTGGCGCTCGATGTGCTTTCGGATCGCATTCTGCGAAAACGCCTGGCCAAGTCGGGTGTCGTCAGTAATATCGTCTCGGAAGAGACCAACGATATCATTTTTGTCGCACCGCACCGAACGGGCAACTATTCGGTTGCCTACGATCCCTTGGACGGATCATCGCTGGTCGATGTCAACCTGGCTGTCGGAACCATCGTTTCCATATACAAAGGCAGCGATCTGATGCTGCCCGGGAAAAAGCAGGTGGCAGCGCTCTACATTCTTTATGGGCCGCGCACCACCCTGGTTTATACGACCGGAAAGGGTGTGCATGAGTTCGGTATGAACCAGCTGATGGAATATACACTTCTGCGACGCAATATACGTATGGAGTCAAAGGCTTCCATCTACGCCCCCGGGGGACTGCGCAGTCTTTATACTCCCGGGACGGACAAGTTCGTCCGGCAGTTGGAGGCGGATGGCGTCAAGTTGCGCTACAGCGGCGGACTGGTTCCGGATATCAACCAGATACTGATGAAAGGCAAGGGCATCTTCTTTTACCCTCACCTGCGAAATGCTTCAGAGGGCAAGCTGCGCTTGCTCTTTGAACTCAATCCCATGGCCTTTCTTATTGAACAGGCCGGCGGGGCCGCATCCAACGGCCGCCAGCGCATTCTCGATATGGTGCCGCAAAAGTTCGACGACCGCAGTCCTTTTTTCTGTGGATGTCACGAAGATGTGGAAAGGGCGGAAGCTTTTATCAGGGAAGAGGAGTGAAAACGAAAGCGGGGGCCGGAGGGCCCCCGCTTTCGTTTGGCTTTAAATGCCTAACAGAAGAATAGCGGTGTGTGCGGCAGGGCTTATGCCTGTCCGTCGAGCAGGGCTTTGACGCGCTCAAATCCTGCATTGTAGGCTTTTTTGTTAAGTTCCACAAAGGCTTCGGGAACCCGGCTCAGTACCGCTTTTTCTCCCGATTCACGCTTGATGATGCCGGTCAGCGCGACCATGGCGCCGAGAGCTACGACATTGGCGACGATGGCGCGACCGATATCCTTCTTGGCGGTATTGATAATGGGGAACCGATAGATTTTGAAGTCGCCTGCGGGCGGCTTTTTTACGAAGTCCGTATCGAGCAGCAGCAGACCACCCGGCTTGATGGTGTCGGCATATTTGTCGGCCGCTTCCTGGGTCAGGGCCAGACAGGCATCGACGAGCGTCGCTTTGGGATAATCGATGGGACTGTCGGAAATGATGACTTCCGATTTCGAGGCGCCGCCTCGTGCTTCGGGGCCATAGCTTTGGGATTGTACGGCGTATTGGTCTTCGACGATGGAGGCTGCTTCGGCCAGGATGATCCCGGCGGTGATGAGGCCCTGCCCTCCGGCGCCGGAAAACCGGATTTCGTAGCGTGTTGACATGGTTGCTCCTTTCTCGGCCGCAGATCAGAGGCTCCGGGCGGTTTTTACGACCTGGGCATACTGTTCGCAATATTCAGGGCGTTCTTCCCGATGCAGAATGCCGGTGACGATTTTGCTATCCAGTTCTTCCTTGGACATTTTTTCCGCTTTGGCCACGGGAACCGCCTGTTCCTTGAAGCGTTTCATCATGTCGACCACTGAACGGAACTTGTTGCGGCGTCCATAGGTGGTCGGACAATCGTCGAGGATCTCGATAACCGCCATGCCTTTGTGGCGAATGCCTTCGGCGATCAGCTTGTCGATCTGCGCGGCGTGAAAAGATGTGCTGCGAGCCACGAAGGTCGCCCCGGCGCCTATGGCGAGCTGGCTGATATCGAATACGGGGTCGGGGTTGCCGTAGGGCGTTGTCGAAGCCCGGTCGCCGGTGGGGGTGCAGGGAGAGAACTGTCCGCCGGTCATGCCGTAGATAAAGTTGTTGCAGATGACATAAGTCATATCGATATTGCGGCGGCAGGCATGAATGAAGTGGTTCCCGCCGATGGCGACGCCGTCGCCGTCGCCGCCGACGACCAGTACGTTCATTTCCGGCTTGGCCATCTTAATGCCCGTGGCGAAGGCCGCGGCCCGGCCATGGGCGGTATGCAGCGTATTGAAATCGACATAGCCGGGCAGACGGCTGGCGCAGCCGATGCCGGAGACGATGGCGGTGTTGTCCTTGTTCAGTTCGCAGGCGTCGATGGCCCGCAGCAGCCCCTTGAGAATGATGCCGTGGCCGCAGCCGGGGCACCAGATATGCGGCAGCTTGCCGGGGCGCAGGTATTTATCGTAATCGAAAGACATGGCTAGCAGACCTCCTTGATTTTTTCCATGATCTGGGAGGGGGTGATGGGCTCGCCGTCGACCCTGCCGATGCCGTGCAGATCGCAGGCCCCTTTGACGATACGTTCCACCTCGAGAATCATCTGGCCCAGATTCATTTCCGGGATGATCATGGCTTTGGCCTGGCCGGCCAGTTCGGCTATGCGTCGTTCGGGGAACGGCCACAGGGTGATGGGGCGAAACAAACCGACCTTCATACCCTGCTCGCGCAATTGATTGACAGCGTTGCGTGCGGAGCGGCTGATGGTGCCGATGGCGACAATCACGATTTCGGCATCTTCAATCATGTGTTCTTCATTTTTTTCGATAAGCTCGCGGTTGGCTTCCACCTTTCGCAACTGACGACGCTCCTCGGCATCGACCAGCTTGGCTTTCGTGGTGGGGAAGCCATCGGCGGCCTTGTTCAGCCCCGTGACGTGAAAACGATAGCCCGATCCGAAAGCCGCCAGGGGCGGAATGTCGCCGAAACTCGGATCGTAGGGCAGGTACTGGTCCGGAGAAACGGGCGGCGTCTGACGGTCGATGATTTCAAGATCGCCCGGTTCGGGGAGTTCGATGCGTTCCCGCATATGACCGTTGATTTCATCCAGAAGAACCTGCACCGGCATGCGGTAGGTTTCGGCCAGATTGAAGGCCCGTACCGTTTCGGAGAAAATCTCCTGGCAGGATGCCGGTGCCACGGCAATGGCTGCATGGTCGCCATGGGTTCCCCAGCGAGCCTGCATGATATCCGATTGACTGGGACCGGTCGGCATGCCGGTCGACGGACCGCCGCGCATGACGTTGACGATGACGCAGGGAATTTCGGCAATACAGGCGTAACCGATGAGCTCCTGTTTGAGAGATATGCCGGGCCCGGAACTGGCCGTCAGGGCCTTGGCACCGGTGAGGGATGCGCCGAGCACGGATGCTATGGCAGCGATTTCATCTTCCATCTGTATGAACTTGCCGCCGTTTTTGGGCAGTTCCTTGGCCATGACCTCGGCCACCTCGGTCGAAGGGGTGATGGGATAACCGCCGAAGAAACGGCATCCGGCGTACAGGGCGCCGTAGGCGCAGGCTTCGTTACCCTGCAGTAAAGCAATTTTTTTAGCCACCTTGATAGACCTCCTCAAGTCAAAAAGGATTCAATCCTTGTGGACTTTGATCGCAAAATCGGGACAGCGCAATTCGCATTGCATGCAACCGATACAGGCTTCCGGTCTGACAACCTTGACCAGAAAGCCGTCCATTTCCAGTACGTTTGTGGGGCAAAATTCCACACAGATACTGCATCCCTTGCAGTATTGTTCGATAATTTCCAAGCGTGGGGTGCTCATTGCCGGACTCTCCTTATAAACCTGTTATCGAAGCGGCGGCATTGATCCGCAGCCGATCATTAACAAAACCATCGGCCATCCTAACATGTTTGCGCCGGCCGATTGCAAATTTTTTTCATTGAACGTTCGTTGACGGGGATGCGCGCTGTCGGAGGTATGGAGCGTGGGCCATTTTACACAGGACCGGTCGGGAGGGGGATGCTCTCTGCCGTCAACCTGTCGGCCCGGCCACCGATCTTCCCCTCCCCGTATCGGGGAGGGGGAGGTATGTCAGGCTGGAGTCCTCAGTGCTTTGCGGGGAATGGCGAGCAGATTGATGGCGATCCCGGCCAGGGCCATAGCGGCCGTCACATAAAAGGCGTATTGATAACTGCCGAAATGATCTTTGATCAGGCCGGAAGTCAGGCCGCCGGCAAAGGGCATGGCCAAGGCATAGAAGCACAGAAACAGCATGTAGGGCCAGCTGCTCTGGGTGGCCTGGTACCGAACAGGTCCTCCAGCGGTTTTCGGAAAACGCTCCATGAATAGATGGTTCCCATGCAGACAAAAATCGTCATGCCGTCGAGGATATAAACATACGGAGCATATTTTCTGGCTATGAGCGTTCCTGGAGTTTGCGGTCCTTCGCTTCAACCTCCGTGGCCATTTTCTCCCGGTAGGCCAAAAGTTTGCCGGCCAATGCCGTATCACCGAGGGCGAGGATCTGAGTCGCGAGCAACGCGGCATTTTTGGCGCCGGCTTTTCCTATGGCGGTGGTGGCCACGGGAATGCCGCCGGGCATCTGGACGATGGAATAAAGCGCGTCGACGCCGTTCAGGGGGCCACCGCCCATGGGAACGCCGATAACCGGCAGGATGGTGCCTGCCGCGACCACGCCCGGAAGGTGGGCGGCGAGACCGGCTGCGGCGATAATGACTTTGATGCCGCGGTCGGCGGCCCCTTCCACCAGGTCGGCGGTTTTGCGCGGTGAACGATGGGCCGAGGCGATGCGCATTTCATAGGGAATGGCGAAATGTTCGAGGATTTTTGCTGTTTCTTCCAATACCGGGCAGTCCGAATCGCTACCCATGACGATCAACACCTTGGGGTTCATGGATACTCCTGTATCTTTGTATAGGGAAATAATCGGGGTTGCGGGGGCCATGCCGCCCCGAAGGAGCGGCATGGCCCGGCGGAAAGGTTTTCGCTTTTTTACGGATCAATTCGCCAGTTTTTCGTAAAGGGCAAACCGGCGCAGGGCCCAGGCGTTGGCCCGCTCTATGAGCTCCTCCGCCGCATCCGGGTTGACCTTGTTCAGAGCCCTGAAACGATTCTGGGTTGCGGCAAACGCCTCGAAAGAAATGGTCGGCGCCTTACTGTCGAGTTGCAGAGGGTTCAGGTTTTGTCCGGCCCGTTCGGGGTTGTAACGGTACAGGGGCCAGTGGCCGCAGGCGACCGCTTTTTTCTGGGCATCGATTCCTTTGGTCATGTCGATACCGTGGGCGACGCAATGAGCGTAGGCAATGATGATGGACGGGCCGTCAAAAGCCTCCGCTTCCTTGAATGCCTTGATGGCCTGGGCCGGATTGGACAGGGAGACGCTGGCCACGTATGCGGTGCCGTAGGACATGGCCATCAGGCCGAGATCCTTTTTGGGCATGTTTTTACCGCCGGCGGCAAACTGGGCCACGGCGCCGAGAGGAGTTGATTTGGAAGCCTGCCCGCCGGTGTTGGAATAGACTTCCGTGTCGAGGACCAGCAGGTTGACGTTCTTGTCCGTGGCGATGACATGGTCAAGTCCACCGTAGCCGATGTCATAGGCCCAACCGTCGCCGCCGACACACCATACCGATTTTTTCACCAGGTAGTCGGCCAGAGTGGCGAGTCGTTTGGAGGCCGGGTCGTCGCAGTTGGCGAGTACTTCTTTGAGCTGCTCTACGCGGATCCGTTGTTCCTCGATGGCCACCTGCGAGGACTGGTCGGCATGCTGGATGGCCAGCAAAAGTTCCTTGTCGGCCGGGCAGCCGGAGCAGTCGCATTCGATTATCCGGGCCAGCAGTTCGCCTGCGGCTTCGCTGAATTTATCCACAGCCAGGCGCATGCCGAAACCGAATTCCGCCGTGTCCTCGAACAGCGAGTTGGACCAGGCCGGCCCCCGTCCGTCATCCCGGGTGGCCCAGGGGGTTGTCGGCAGATTGCCGCCATAAATGGATGTGCAGCCGGTCGCATTGGCGATCAGAGCGCGATCGCCGAACATCTGCGACATGAGTTTGAGATAGGGGGTTTCGCCACAGCCCGAGCAGGCGCCGGAGAATTCGAACAGAGGTTTCAGCAACTGGCTGCCCTTAAGGGTGTCGCGCTTGACCTTAGCCGGATCGGTTTCGGGCAGGGCCATGAAGAAATCCCAGTTAACGGCTTCCTGTTCGCGCAGGGGAACCTTGAATTGCATATTCAGTGCCTTGCGGGAAGGATCCTGACGGTCTTTGGCCGGGCAGACTTCGACACAGATGCCGCAGCCGACGCAGTCCTCGGGAGCTACCTGGAGGGTGAATTTTCCCCCCTCGAATTCTTTGCCGCGTGCATCGATAGCTCGGAAGGTCGGCGGTGCCTGGGCCAGGTAGGAGGCATCGTAGATCTTCATGCGGAGGGTTGCATGGGGGCAGACAAAGGAGCACAGACCGCATTGGACGCAAAGGCGCTCGTCCCACACCGGAATTTCCAAAGCGATGTTGCGCTTTTCATAACGCGAGGTGGCGGTGGGGAAAGTGCCGTCCGCGGGCATGCTGGAAACCGGCAGACTGTCGCCCTGGCCGGCGATGATGGTCGCGACAACGTTCTGCACGAAGGCTGGTGCGCCGGGGGTCACCAGGGGCGGTTTGCTCAGGGCGCTGTCGGCCTTGGCCGGTATGCTTACCTCGGCGATTTGGTCGAGGGCGGCATCGGCGGCGCGGCAGTTCATGTCCACCACTTTTTCACCGGCTTTGCCGTAGGTTTTGCGGATCGCGTCCTTGATGGCATCGAGGGCCGTATCCATGGGCAGGATGCCGGTAATCTTGAAGAATGCGGTCTGCATAATGACGTTGATGCGACCGCCCAGACCGATCTTTTCGGCGATGTCCACAGCGTTGATGACGAACAGGCGCAGTCGTTTGTCGATAATTTGCTGCTGTACTTCGCGGGGGATCTGCTCCCAGACGGTATCTTTATCGAACAGGGAGTTCAGAAGGAACATCCCCCCGGATTTTACCTTGGAAAGCATGTCGCACTTTTCAAGAAAGGTGAAGTTGTGACAGGCGACGAAATCGGCGTTGCTGATCAAATACGGCGAGCGCAGCGGGGTTTTTCCGAACCGCAGGTGCGAGGTCGTTACCGTGCCGGCCTTTTTGGAGTCGTAGACAAAGTAGGCCTGCACATGGTTGTCCGTCAGGTCGCCGATGATCTTGATGGAGTTCTTGTTGGCGCCGACGGTGCCGTCGGAGGCGAGCCCGTAGAACATGGCCGAGTAAATTCCCGAGGCGTCGTTGCGATAGGAGGCATCGACGGGGATGCTGGTTCCGCAAACATCGTCCTCGATGCCGACGACGAAATGGTTTTTCGCTTCGGTAAGGTCCAGGTTGTCGTAGACGGCCTTGACCATGGCGGGGGTAAATTCCTTGGAACCGAGACCGTAGCGGCCGCCGACGATGGTCGGTGCGGTCCCGGTGGTGGTTGCTTCGGCGATGGCGCCGCGCACATCGAGATACAGAGGTTCGCCGAGGGAACCGGGCTCCTTGGTGCGATCCAGTACTGCGATTTTACGCACCGAGGCGGGCAGAGCAGCAAGGAATGCTTCCGCGGGGAAGGGGCGGTAGAGGCGGATCTTAAGCATTCCGACCTTTTCGCCGGCGGCGTTCATGGCTTCGACGGTTTCGTGCACCGTATCAGCGCCGGAGCCCATGAGGACGATGACTTTTTCGGCATCGGGAGCGCCGACATAATCGACCAGGTGATATTGACGCCCGGTCAGGCCGGCAAATTTATCCATCTCCTTCTGAACAATGCCCGGCGTGGCCAGATAAAAGCGATTGACCGTCTCGCGCCCCTGGAAATAGACATCCGGATTTTGCGAGGTGCCGCGCAATACCGGATGATCCGGGGACAGCGCTCGGGAACGGTGGTCGGCAATCAATTCCTCGTCGAGCATGGCTTGCATGTCTTCAAAACCGAGTTGCTCGATTTTCTGGATTTCATGAGAGGTTCGGAATCCGTCGAAAAAGTGCAGAAAGGGGACCCGCGAGCGTAGCGTAGCTGCCTGGGCGATGAGCGCGAAATCCATGACTTCCTGGGGATTATTGGAGGAAAGCATGGCAAAACCGGTAGAACGGCAGGTCATGACGTCAGAGTGGTCGCCGAAAATGGACAGGGCCTGGGCTGCAATGGCGCGCGCCGAAACATGGAACACCGTCGGAGTCAATTCTCCGGCGATCTTGAACATGTTCGGAATCATCAACAGCAGGCCTTGACTGGCGGTAAAGGTCGTAGTGAGAGCACCGGCCTGCAAAGACCCATGAACTGCACCGGCAGCCCCGGCTTCCGACTGCATTTCCGTCACCAGCGGCACGGTGCCCCAGATATTCTTCTCTCCCCTGGCGCTTTTGATATCTGAAATTTCGCCCATGTTGGAAGAGGGGGTTATGGGGTAGATGGCAATGACTTCGTTTGTGGCGTGTGCGACATGCGCCGCTGCGCTATTGCCGTCGATAGTAACTGTTTTTCGCGACATGCCTTCCATTCTCCTTGATTTGAAAGTTGCAGATTGCTATTGAAAAACTATGTCCATTCCGTTTGGCGGCGCAGGCAGTTGGCGGACGTTTTCATAATCATGTACCGCCCGCTCGATAATCTGTCTTGACAAAGCCGCTTTTTAAGTAGTAATTATTTTTCACGTAAAAAAGTTCGTATGTTGATCGAAATTACCCAAAATCGTTCCGGCGAGTCAAGAAATTTTTGCGGTTTTTTTCTATTATGGAGAAGGATTGGAAAAAACGGGCTGCGTCTGAAAAGGCAGATTTTCCCGGGAGTATGGCGGGTGAGAAAAGAACCTTGGCTACGGCCGGAAGTCAGGTCGTCGTATTTGCGCTTTTAGCCGGCGCATGCTCGATGTTTTCGCAAAAAAAACATTAAACGGGCTGGCTGAGCAAAAGGCGCCAGATGCAAGGCGCGCAATGGTCGAGCCATGAGGCATACTTACGTACGTCGAAGTCGCGAGGCAATCGCAGCAACGCAGCAGCCCCTTTAACGTTATTTTCAGGCAATAAAAGAGCACGCATCAAAGGAGAGGAAGGGTTTGAATACTACAAATGCCGGGGGAAATGCATCGGGTTACGGACACGGACCCAGGCAATGGACTTTTTTGAACAATCATGCCCATGTGCTTTTGTGTCTGGCCCGCAATCCCGACATGGTGTTGCGGGCCGTGGCCATGCAGGTCGGTATTACCGAGCGGGCAACCCAGAAAATAATCAAGGACCTGGTGGAATCCCAGGTCCTTGAGCGTTACCGCGTAGGACGATGCAACAGTTATCGCATCCGTATGGATACGCCGCTGAGACATCCCCTCGAAAAGAAACATACCGTCGGAGAATTGCTGGCCATGCTTCTGACGGAACAGGAGATGGCGAAGGCCCGCTCGCAGGCTGCACCCGGAAGGTCGGACTGCACCTGAAAACGAGCATGACAAGGGGTTAAATCGGCAGGCTGTCGACGAGTTTTTTTACTTCCGCTACGGAATGATCGAGCAGACTCTGCTCATCGTCGGTCAAATCGAACTCGACGATCTTTTCGATCCCTCCCGCTCCGAGAATGCAGGGCACGCCGACATAGTAGCCGCTGACACCGTACTGGCCGCTTAACATGGCGCAAACCGGCAACAGGCGTTTCTGATCGTGAATGACCGCCTCGACCATGGAGATGGCGCTGGTTGCGGGGGAGATGAAAGCGCTGCCGGTCTTGAGCAGGTCCACCACCTCGCCGCCGGCATTCTGGGTACGCTCGACCAGTTCGGCCATGACCTGGCGGGCTTTTTCGGCGCTGCCGTATTTACGTTCCAGCAGTTCAAGGGCAGGAATGCCGTTGACATTGGCGAACCGCACGATGGGTACCATGGCGTCGCCATGTCCGCCCAATACCAATGCGTTGACGTCACGGACCGATACGCCCAGTTCCCAGGCGATGAATGACGCGAATCGGGCCGAATCGAGAACTCCCGCCATACCCATGACGCGCTCGACAGGAAATCCCGTAAGTTTTTGACACAGAGTCACCATGGCATCGAGCGGATTTGACAGGACGATGACGATCGCGTCCGGTGCGTGGGTTTTGATGCCTTCGGCGACCGTGACCATGATGCGGGCATTGATTTCAATAAGGTCCTCGCGGCTCATGCCGGGTTTGCGGGGCACCCCGGCGGTGACCACGATGATATCGGCGCCGGCGATACAGCCGATATCGCTGTCGCCGCGAAGCTGTACATCAAAGTTTGCAATAGGGGCAGCTTCGGCGATATCCAGGCATTTGCCTTCCGCCAGACCTTCCTTGATGTCGAACATGACCACATCGCCGAGTTCACGCAAGGCTGCCAGATGAGCGATGGCGTTGCCGATCTGGCCGCCGCCGACAAGGGCGATTTTAGGTTTAACCATACTGTTTCCCTCCATTCAAAGCCGACGCTGAAAAAAGTGAAAGCGTCGGACCATTGTGAACATTCAATCCATATTGTCAATAAGGGCGCTTCCGAATTCGGAGCATTTGAGCAAGGTGGAGCCGTCCATAAGGCGCTCGAAATCATAGGTTACACGCTTCTGGCCGATGGTCTTCTCCATAGCCCGGACAATCAGGTCGGCTGCTTCTTTCCAGCCCAGATGCTCCAGCATGAGAACCCCGGAGAGAATCACGGAACCGGGATTGACCTTGTCGAGGTTCGCATATTTGGGTGCGGTACCGTGAGTCGCTTCGAAGATGGCATGGCCGGTCTGATAGTTGATGTTGGCACCCGGAGCAATGCCGATACCGCCGACCTGTGCAGCCAGGGCATCGGACAGGTAGTCGCCATTGAGGTTCATGGTGGCGATGACGTCGAATTCGCCGGCCCGGGTCAGAACCTGCTGCAGGGCGATGTCGGCAATGGCGTCCTTGATCATCACTTTATCGCGCCACCGCCCCTGGCCATGGGTCGTATGCAGGCAGGTGAGCGTATCGGCCACTTCTTGGCGTATCTCGGCCTGCTGTTCCGCGGTCATCATATCGTAGCCGGGGTCGATCATGCGTGCGATGGACTCGTCGTCCAGTTCGGGATTGTCATCCTTGTTGGCGAGAATCCAGCTTTCCCGGGCAGTCACCACCTGGTCGCGGAATTCCCTGGTCGCAAGTTCATACCCCCATTGTTTAAAGGCCCCTTCGGTGAACTTCATGATGTTCCCTTTGTGAACGAGGGTTACCGAGCGGCGCTGGTGGTCGATGGCGTACTGAACGGCGGCCCGGATCAAACGTTCGGTGCGCGGCCTGGAGATCGGTTTGATGCCGATACCGGTGGCTTCGGGATACGGGATCTTGCCGACGCCCATCTGCTGCTGCAGATAATCGATGACCTGCTTCGCTTCGGGGCTGCCGGCCTGCCACTCGATGCCGGCATAGATATCTTCGGTGTTTTCCCGGAAAATCACGATGTCGACATCCTGAGGTTTTTTTACCGGAGAAGGGACGCCTTCGAAATAGCGTACCGGTCGCAGGCAGACGAACAGATCGAGTTCCTGGCGCAGGGCTACGTTCAGAGAACGAATACCTCCGCCTATCGGGGTGGTCAGAGGGCCCTTTATACCTACAAGAAATTCGTTGAATGCCTGCAGCGTTTCATCGGGCAGCCAGCCGAGTTGCATGTTGAACGCCTTTTCTCCGGCGTAGACTTCCATCCAACGGATGCGGCGATTACCTTCGTAAGCTTTAGCAACGGCCGCATCGAATACGCGCACGGCGGATTTCCATATATCCGGTCCTGTACCATCACCTTCAATGAAAGGCACGATGGGGTTGTCGGGGACCTGCAGCCGTCCGTCTTTGAGGGTTATCTTTTCGCCTTGAGGAATCGTCGTATATTTGTAAGTCATAGCCTATTCCTTTTCGTGCAAATTGCGTCCCTCGGGGACGGTCAGTTGTGTATACAGTGTGCTTAGTCTACAAAAGGGGTGGAACCTGTCAAGGAATAACAAGGCAACCTTCCGGAAAGCATGTTCCGATGGTTATGCCGGTCGGTTATCGCGACGAGCTGGATTCATGCGCGGCCGGACCCCGGCTGGGTGGATTGCCGTCTGATGATCCGGGGCCGACGGGAAAAATCCCGGATTTGAGAGCCTTTTCACGGGCGGCGGTTTTTTCTTCAGCAGTCAGCTTGCGTGGAATGCTGAGGGATTGTCCGGGATAGACCTGCCGTGGATCGCGGATCTGGTCGCGGTTGGCCTGATAGAGCAGAGGCCACAGCAGAGGGTCTCCGTAGATGTTCCGTTGCGCAGCAATGGTCCACAAGGTCTCTCCGGCCCCGACCCGGTACTCGGTCGGCGCCGGTCTTGATTTCGGTTTGGGGGGCGCGGCGGGCCTGGTGGTGATCGCCTTATGTGTCTGCGGCGTTGGTTGACGAATCGGCTCGTTGGGCAATTGCGCTGTGCGCATCAATTCCTGGGCGCGAATTTTCTGCAGTTCCCGATCCGCCTGCTCTCTCTGCGCCTGCAGAATCGCACGCCTAGCATGGGCTTCCGCGAAAGGGAGTATTTCTCTGGCAAGTTTGTACTTTTTTTTCTCCACCAGGGTTTCGCCGTCGTGCAGCGCCTCCTGGGCCGCCTGGTATTCGTTTGGTGCCAACACCGCAGCTTCGGCGGCGCCGGCTTCATCCAGGGCGGACCGGGCGGATTGCAGTTCCTGCAGCGGGGGGGCGACACACCCCCCCGCCATGATCAGCAGAGCCAGCAATAAGAAGACAAGTCTTGCCATAGTCCACTTTCGTCGTCTTTGCAATCGTGGTCGATTGCGCCAAGGCGATCGATGCCTGTCGCCCCCAGGCTTGAGCGGCTACTTGTTGCGGACCGCGCGCCGGATGGAGAGTTCCCGCAACTGTTTGTCGTCTACGGCTCCAGGTGCCTCAGACAACAGGCAGGTGGCTTTCTGGGTTTTGGGGAAAGCGATGACGTCGCGGATCGAATCGGAGCCGGTCAGGATCATCATCAGGCGGTCGAGGCCGAAAGCGATGCCGCCATGGGGAGGCGCGCCGAAGCTGAGCGCTTCCAGGAGGAAACCGAATTTTTTCTCGGCTTCCTCGGCGGTGATACCCATGAGGGAGAACATTTTGTTCTGCACCTCGCTGTTGTGGATACGTATGCTTCCGCCACCGATTTCAGAGCCGTTCAGAACCAGGTCGTAGGCTTTGGCGCGGGCGCTGCCGGGATCGCCTTCGAGCAGGGCGATATCCTCGTCCAGCGGTGCGGTAAAAGGATGATGAACCGCCACGTGGCGGCGCGCCTCACCGTCCCATTCCAGCAGCGGGAAGTCGGTAACCCAGACGAAGCGGAAGTCGTCCTTGCGTGCCAATTCCAGTTTCTGGCCCAGCAGACCGCGCAGGCGGCCGAGGGACTCGTTGGCCACTTTGTAGGTGTCGGCAGCGAACAGCAGCAAATCGCCTGGCTCGGAATCGGCCGCCTCGTCGATGAGGGCGATCTCCTTGTCGGTGAAGAATTTGGCGATGGGCGACTGCCAGGAACCGTCTTCCTGTACCTTGACGTAGGCCAGTCCCTTGGCTCCGTAGACTTTTACGAAGTCGGTCAGGTCGTCGATCTCCTTGCGGGAGAAGGAAGCGCACTGCTTGGCATTGAGGAGCTTGACGATGCCGCCTTTCTTTACGGCATCGGCAAATACCTTGAACCCGCAGTCCTTGACGATATTTGAAATTTCCACCAGCTCCAGATCGAAACGCATATCGGGGTTGTCGACGCCGAAACGGGCCATGGCTTCGGTATAGGTGATGCGCGGCATGGGCAGGTTCAGTTCAATACCGAGAGTATCGCGGAACACGGTGGCGATCATGCCTTCCATGACATCCATGATGTCCTGGCGGTCGACGAAACTCAGCTCACAGTCGATCTGGGTGAACTCGGGTTGACGGTCGGCGCGCAAGTCCTCGTCGCGGAAGCATTTGACGATCTGATAGTAGCGGTCGAAGCCCGAAACCATGAGCAGCTGTTTGAACAGCTGCGGCGACTGTGGCAGGGCGTAGAACATGCCGGGATTGACGCGGCTCGGTACCAGGTAGTCGCGGGCTCCCTCGGGCGTGCTTTTGGTCAGCACAGGCGTTTCGACTTCGATGAAACCGCTGTCGTTAAGGTAATTGCGCACAATCTGCGCTACCTTGTGGCGCAGTATGAGGTTGGATTGCAGGTTCGGACGGCGCAGGTCGAGATAGCGATGTTTGAGACGGATGTTTTCCGCCACGTCGACATTGTCCTCGATCATGAAGGGAGGTGTCTCGGCACCGTTGAGTATGCGCAACTCCTTGACCTCCACCTCGACTTCGCCGGTGGTCATTTTCGGGTTGACCGTCCCCTCGGGGCGTGCGGATACGATGCCCCGTGCCGCAACCACGAATTCGTTGCGAACCCGCTCGGCCTTGGCATGGGCTTCGGGGTCGCGATCGGGGTCCAGGGCCAACTGGGCAATGCCCTGGCGGTCGCGCAGGTCGATGAAGATCAGGCCGCCGTGGTCGCGCCGTCGCTGAACCCAGCCCATGAGACAGACTTCCTTGCCGATGTCGGCGGCGGTAATGCTGCCGCAGAAATGGCTTCTTTTCCAATTACCCAGAATATCGATCAAGTTCGGCTCCTTGTTCATGCAGATAAAAATTCAACCAGTTTTCATCCGGAAACGGCCCTTTATCCCAATCTCTGCGTCAGTCTGCACCCTTGCGTGTGCGGCGTAGACAGCTACGCTTCCATGTACGGGCTTGATTTCCTCGGCTTTGGGGTTCGTTCCCGTTTGAAAACTGCGCTGTGTCCATCCGGCGTTTCCGGATGGACACCAACCAGGCGGCACATTTCACTGAATTTTACCGGTAAAGCGAATTGCAAATTATACGGGGTGCCGCCAAAGGTCGTCAAGCTGTTAGTTTTCTGGTGTCCATCCGTTGATGCCAGTCAGATCCCGGTTGGTTGCAAAACCGTCGGCCGTCAGCAAAGGCGGCACTTATCGGCCAGGGCCTGTTCGATGCCCGCCAGGGAAACAGGCTGCTGATCCTTGTTGTCCATGTCGCGCAACTGAGCCTCGCCGGAAGCCAGTTCCTCTTCGCCGAGGATCACGACGTAGCGGGCATTGAGCTTGCCGGCACGGCGCATCTGGGCTTTGAGGCTTTTACCAGTGAAAGCCATTTCGGCGCGCAGACCGAGGTGTTGCAACCGATGCATGAGGGCGAAGGCTTCGTCGCCTGCCGCATCGCCGAGGGCCGCCAGGAATACGTCCGGGCGGGGAGCTTCAACCCCCTGTTCGCCCTTCATCAGGACCAGTCTTTCAACCCCCATTGCGAAGCCGATCCCGGGCAGCGCGGGACCGCCCAGATCCTGAATAAGACCGTCGTAGCGTCCGCCGGCGGCAACGGCATTCTGAGAGCCGAGCTGGCTGGTGACCATTTCGAAAGTGGTTTTGGTGTAGTAATCGAGACCGCGTACCATACGGGCGTTGATGGTGTAGCTGATGCCGAGCTTTTGCAGGTGTTGTTGTACCTGCTTGAAATGCACATCGCAGTCGCTGCACAACAGATCGAGCACGGATGGTGCATCCGTGGTGGCTTCCTGACAGGTGGGCACCTTGCAGTCAAGTACCCGCAGAGGATTGGTCCGGTAGCGGCGCTGACAGTCGGCACATAAGGACTGCAGGCGGTTTTCCAGGTATCCGGTAAGTGCCTCGCGATACTGCGGTCGGCATTCCCGGCAGCCGAGGGAGTTGACATGAAGCTCTACACTGTCGATGCCGACGGCTTCGAAATAGTGGCAAAGCATGGCCAGTACCTGGGCATCCATCATGGGATCGTCTACTCCGATGGCCTCGGCGCCGATCTGGTGGAACTGACGGTAACGCCCTTTTTGCGGGCGTTCGTAACGAAACATGGGGCCCAGGTAATAAAGCTTCGAAATCGGGTCGAGCGCGTGCATTTTGTGCTCGATGAAAGCGCGCATCACCGGGGCCGTGCCTTCGGGACGCAAGGTCAGGGAGTTGCTGCTGCGATCATCGAAGGTATACATTTCCTTTTCCACGATATCGGTGGTTTCGCCGATGGAACGGCAGAACAGTTCGGTCTTTTCGACGACCGGGACGCGGATTTCGGCAAAACCGTATAACTGAAAGATGCGATGCGCTTCGCGTTCCAGAAACTGCCAGGTCTCCACTTCGCCCGGCAGGATGTCGTTCATTCCCTTGATACCTGAAATACTCACGATAAGTCCCTTCGTTCATGTAGTCTTGGTCGCTGCGGCAAAGGCATGGCCGTGTAGGCAGGTCTTCCCCGGCGACAATAAAGAGACCCGCTGGCTCAATGGCGAGCGGGTGGATAGTTGATAATCGTTCCTTGGAGGCGGACGGTACCGTGGCCGGGTTATTCCTGATCCGCCGTTTTTTCTTCCTGTTCAGCCAATTGCCAGGCCCCGCGTACCGCGTTGCGACATCGTTTGCCGGCGTACATGGCCTTGTCGGCCAGATGCATGATTTCCCTCTGGGTGCCGGCATCGGAAGGGAAGGTTGCATAACCGACGGTAGCCGTAATTCGAGCGGGATTGCCGCTGTCGGAGAAAAAAACGTGGTCCTCAATCGATTGACGTATGCGTTCGGCGACCACCGCCGCGCCCTCGCATCCGGTTTCGACCAAAAACCCGGTGAATTCATCCCCGCCATAGCGGAACAGAATATCCGATTCTCGCACGCATTGCTTCAGCAGTATCGCAACTTCCTTGAGTGCCTGACTTCCGGCCAGGTGGCCGCGGGTGTCGTTGACTTCCTTGAAGAAGTCGAGGTCGATGAAAACCAGAGAAAATTCCAGTCCGTAACGTTCGGCACGCACGATCTCCTGTTCCAGGATCATCTGCAGATAGCGGTAGTTGTGCAGGCCGGTAAGGTCATCGATGAAAATAAGATCGCGAGCGCTTTTGAAGCGACAGGCGTTTTCAAATCCCAGGGCGGCCTGCTCCAGAAGATATATCAGGTTGTCGCGCGGCAGGTCGGGAGCGAAATCGTACCCGAGCGGATTGCAGAATACCATGGCGCCATGCAAACCGTAGGCGGAGCGCATGGGGAAGATACCGACGGTCTGCAACCCTTGGGGTAGTTGTGGTGCGGCGGGCAACTCCTCCCCGCTCAGGATGCACAGTTCGATGCCTTGGGTCAAAAAAGGCTTCAAAACATCGATGAAGGCCATGGCCTCGGTTTCCTGGAGGCTTTTAGTGCCGGCCAATTCGGTAATCTCGCCATCGCTCATAAGACATGCCAGTCCGCGCCCGCCTCCGGCTTCCTGGAGGATGGCGGATAATGCCTCGTCGAACAGGTGATCGAAATCCAAGTGGGATGCCAGGTGCTGGCCACGCTGATAAAGCTGGATCTGAGCCTTTAAAACGGTATTTTCATCAAGCAGATGGCGCTGTTCGAGACAGGTACGGACGACATGCAGAAGTTCCGTCGGATCGAAAGGTTTGACGAGGTAATCGCGCGCCCCGTTTTTGAGTGCCTGGATGGCCGATTCGACGGACGCATGCCCGGTAACCAGGACAACATCCGGAGGGTTGTTGCGTTTGCGACAATGGTCGAGGAGCTGCATGCCGTCCAAGCCTGGCATGACCAGGTCGGCGAGAACAATATCGATGTCCCCCCGAGCAAGTCGTGTCACGGCTTCTTCCCCAGACGAAGCGGTTTCCACCTGGTAACCGTTTTCATTGAGGAGGTTGGCATATAGACGGCGGAAGAAAAGCTCGTCATCTACAACCAGGATGGTTGAGGATTTCATCCGGATATTCTCCAAGTTTGATAATGGGTCAAATTAACAAAGCCATATCACACTGTCAACGGAAAAGCCCGTTTTGCCAGGATCTTACATGCCAGATCCCGTTTTTCAGATCGAATGCGACGGTGCCGTGCAGGTCGGTGCGCCAAAGGGGCAGACGGTATTTCTCAAGGCTTGTCAAGGTTTCCCTGTGAGGGAATCCGAAAGGATTGTCAAATCCCAGGCTGACAAATACCTGCCTGGGAGAAAAGCGCGCCAGCAGCAGATCGACGGGGCTGGAGCGGCTGCCGTGGTGCGGCAGTTTCAACAGGGATACCGGTCGGGAAGGCCACGCTTTCAACAAACAGTCGATGCCGGAGCTTTCCAGATCGCCGGTCAAGAGTATGCCGTCCTTACGGAAGCGCGTGTAAAAAACCACAGAGCGGTCATTGAAATTGGCCATTGTCTGGGGCGGAACGAATACGGCCGTTTCCAATGCCGGCGTATCTTCGACCAGTGTCCATCCCGGTTGGAATATCCGCACTGGAATATGGCGGTCTTCGAGTTGTTTGCGCAATGGTGGCCAGAGGTCTTTTTCGGGTATGGCGCACCAGAATGCCTGTACCGGAAAATGCTTCAGGATGTGTACCAGGCCATTGCGGTGGTCGGGATGATCATGGCTGAGGATGACAGCGGTAAGTTTGCGTATGCCGAGACGCCCGAGGGCGGGGGCTACCAAGCGTTCTCCCGTATCGAAGGTGCTGTGGGCCATGCCCCCTCCGTCTATGAGATAGTGCCGTCCCCGACAGTCGGATACCAACAGGGCATCGCCCTGTCCGACGCTCAGAGCGGTAACCCGCAGCTGTTCCGGACGGGAGGGTGGCCACAAGCATAAAGCCGCCAGCAAGGCCGCCAACAGCAATGCGTGACGTTTCCGCCAGGGCAGCAGGAGCATCGCGACCATGAGGCTGATCAACAATAATGCCGGCAACGGCAGGTAAAGCTTGCGTGCAGCCAACAATGGCAAATCCGGAACTTTGGTCGAGAGCTTCAAAACACTTTCGACCAGGACTCCCATGAAGCGAAAACAGACACCGGCGGCTGCCGGCCACAAAGGCGACAGCAGCATTCCTCCCAGGCCGACAGGGATGGCTATGCCTCCGATCACAGGTCCGGCCCACAGGTTGATGAGCAGTCCGGCCGGGGCAAGCATATGAAAATGCCAGAGCACCAAGGGGGTGGTGACGATGCCGGCGGCCGTGGTAACCATGCCGAGTTGTGCGATTCTTCGCAGGAAAATCGGACGTGCGGGCAATATACCGATCCAGCGGGGCATTAAAATAAGAATGCCGAACACACCGGCAAAGGAAAGCTGGAAGGAGGGCGTAAACAGAGCCGTTGGTTTTGCGACGAGAATCGTCCCGGCCACGGCCAGCGCAACGCGAGCCGGCTGACAACAACGTCGTGACCAGAACAATGCCGCCACTGCGACGGCGGCCAACCAGGCGCGCGTGACAGGCAGGGCCTGGCCGACCATTTGCAGATAGCACCACAACAATGGCATGAGCAGGCAGGGGAGGAGGCGGCGCGGAGGTACAAGCAGCAAGAAAGCTTCGCTGCTGCGAACGACTGCCAACATGGTGAAATAGCCGAACATGGCGACCAGCCCCAGGTGGAACCCGGAAATGGAAAACAGATGGGACAGACCGAGTTGCGCCAGGTTTTGACGCTGCTTGCGGGAAAGAAGGTCTTTGTCGCCGATGACCAGCGCCCTGATCAGGGCTGCCTGGTCTCGTGAAGTTGCCGAGCGATCGATCAATTGTCCGATATGGCTTCGCAGACGCGGCCAGAATGCCTGCTTGGCGCGCTGAATCATGGCGACGCCGGCATCGTCGGGCACAAAACCGGTAAATTGCATTCCCCGGTCTGCCAGATAGCGGGGATAGTCGAATTCTCCAGGCGTGCCGAACCGCCTGGGAATACGCAGGCGGGTCCGCACGGCAATTTCATCTCCGGGCATGAAGCGACGTTCCGATTCGGCCACCGAAAGCCGCAGGCCGCCTGAGGCGGCGAAAGGGCGTCCTTGGCGGAGCATGTGGTGAATTTTGAGATCGAGCCGTTTGCCGCCGTCCGAGGTTTGGTGAACGCGCAGGATTTTGCCGAAAACGGTATGCGGGGTATCTCCGGGAAGGGTAAGCAAGGGGGACGTTTTATCGGAAAAACCGGTTTGCGACCCGTAGTTGCAATAACCGCAGGTCATGACCAGAAACATTAGCAACAACGGAGCGTACCGGGCATGGCGCAGCGGAATCCATAAACCAGTGGTCAAAAGCGCCAGGAGAACAGGCCAGTCAGCGGCGGGAAAGCTTCTTGCCGCCAGCAGACCCGCAATATACGCAGCTGTCAGACAAGGCAGGCTCGCTATGGTTTGGCGAACTTTTCCTTCGGGTCGATTTGCAGTTATGCATTCTGTCGCAGCGAATCGTGATCGGAATCGGATGTTTGCGCCTCATGGAGTCTTGTGAGTGCCGACTAATTTTCGCAACGTGTTGAGATTAGCAAATTCTTTTTTTATGCACAACCTTTTTCAGTGCCACCCAGGTGGGGTGGGACTTCCGGGACCCGGAAAGGTGATGACGATTTTTCTTAGGGGAAGTTTTTTCGGCGCGGATAGATGCCGGAACGGGTGGAAAAAAACCGGCATACACAAATCCGATGAGCAGCAGCAATTCGAACATGGGCACCTCCTTGTTGGTGCCGCCAGTTTTACGCACGCTTGTGACAGAATATGTCGCAGGTTGGTTTGGGGCCCGAGGTCCGAGTGCTGAGTGCTGAGTGATGAGTGATGAGTGATGAGTGATGAGTGATGAGTGATGAGTGATGAGTGATGAGTGATGAGTGATG
>JASKKK010000063.1 GCA_030154185.1 Desulfuromonadales bacterium | reverse complement strand
TTATATTACGCAACTGGTGGTCTCTGCCGACGGCACGATCCAGCGTTATCGCAAGACGCATCTCGGAAGTCGGGAGCGGACGGTTTTCAGAGCCGGAGATGCGTTGCCGGTTTTCACAGTCTTCACGCGGGAGGGGATGCCGGTCAAATTGGCCATCGGCCTGTGCTACGACCTGCACTTTCCCGAATTGGCCGCCACCTGCGCGTTGCAGGGCGCGCAGCTTCTGTTGGCACCGCATGCCGCGCCACATGCCGGCGAAGACCGGTTGCGATTGTGGCAGCGTTACATGGGGGCCCGCGCCTACGACAATACAATGTATGTCGCTGCCTGCAATCAGGTTCAGAAGCTTGGCAACGGGGATTACAGCGGAGGAATCGGTGTCTGGGACTATCGTTCCGGCGATTTGCTGGCCCGGCGGACCGAATCCGGAGAAGGGATGATGATCTCGGACCTCGATCTCTACGGCGTGAGCCGTACGCGGGCCGAGGGGCGGGCGTATTATCTTTGCGACCGCCGGCCCGAATTGTATCGCTGAGACGGCCGTCGCGTTCGATAGCGTGATAGAGGCCAGGCCGCCGTCCTATATGGACAGCGGCCTGGTTTTGGTTGTGAGTCTGCGTCAGAAGCTGACTTCATATCCGATGCGCGCCAGGCGCGGTAGTTCGTAGTATTCGTACTGATAGCTGCTTTCGGGATCCTGGTTGCCGGCGCTTACCACTTCTTCATCGAGCAGGTTGGTGACGGCGATGTAGAGGCGGCCGACGGGCAGCCGGTAGCCGGCGGTTATATCCAGGCTGCAGGCTTCGTCCAGAAAGTCCTCCCGCCCGGCCAGGATGGTGCCGGTCAATTCCAGATCGACCCGTTTCCATTGCCAGGAGGCTCCCAGACTCGATTGAAATTTCGGGCCCGGCCGATATTCCTGGCCGTCCGGATCCTTGGCGGAAGGATCGGCCCAGTATCCCGAACAGCGGAAGGCCAGGGTATGCAACGGCCCCCGCATGCCGACAAAGGGCTGCCAGTCGGCCTGCCATTCCACCCCGATGCTCTCGTAATCGCCGGCATTGAAATAGGTTTTGTCCGCTACCCCGGTGATATAGCCGGTATCGATCTTATCCTCGTAATCCATGTAGAAGCCGGCCAGGCGGATTTTGACGGCTCGGCCTGTGAATTTAACGCCCGCTTCGTAGGTCTTGCCTTTTTCGGGACGCAGGTTCGGGTTGCCGACCAGGCGGGACGAGTCGTTGAACATCTGATTGAAGGTCGGTGCGCGGAACGCGGTGCTGAAATTGGCAAACAGCCGGGTGGCATCGGTCAGTCTGAAACTCAGACCTGCGGCCGGCAGCCAGCGGTTGTAATCATCCCCTTCCTTTTCCGGGAAAATGCATTGTTCGCGCATGCCCAGCGTCAGAGTCAACCGTCTGAAGAAGATTTTTTCCGCTTCGACAAAAGCCGCCACGTCGTGGCGGTGATGCTCTTTGTATTTGTAGCGGTAATTGGCAGCCCGGTAGATATATTCGGCGCCGGCGGTCAGGGCGGTGTCCCCGGGCAGGTCGAAGCGATAGTCGCCCGACGCGCCGGCATTGTATTCCTTGTTCCAGGAATCCCTTGATCCGTCCGTGACTCTCTTGCCGCCGTACACGTCGTAGTCGACGTTGGTGGTGCCGAGAGAAAAGAACCCCTTCAGGCGGTAACGATCCTTTTCGTAGCGCAGATCGGTGAACAGTTTGTATTTTTGTTGGGTGAACTGCTTTTCCAGCTGTCCGGCGATGCCGCTTTTGCCGCCCGCATCGTAGACTTTCTGCCAGCCGCTGCGGTAGTAGCTGGCCAGCAGGTCGAACGTCAGGTCCTGCAGGGGGCTGAAGCTCAGGTTGAATCCGTAACGGTCGGTATTGCCGACGTCGTAATGGGAGGGAGTGCTGCGGGATGTGGGATTCAGGTAGGTCTTCTGGTAGATTTTGTGCAGATCGTCGAGATGCTGGTAGGTCAGGCCTGCGGTCAAGTCGGCGTTGCTGAGACCGACGCTGTAATTCTGATAGCCGTATTCGCCGATTTCAGCGTGCATGTTGGTCAGTGCGACCTCCTCCGGCTGTCTGGTGATGATGTTGATGACCCCGGTCATGGCATCGGCACCGTAAAGGGTCGATGCGGCCCCCTTGAGGATCTCGACCCGATCGATCTGCTCGATGGGAATGGTGTCGAGATCGTAGGACGCCCCACCGGCGCTCTGGATCGGCATGCCGTTGACCAGAACCAGTTCGCCTCCCGGCAGTCCGCGGATGCTCAGGTCGCTGGTCATGCCGCCGTTGCTGAGGCCAAGCGGTCCCTGGGTTTTGAAGGCCAGGCCACCCGTTTTGCTCAACCCCTCGAAGAGGTTCTTGGCGCCTCGGGCACGCATGTCTTCGGCGGTAATCACAGTGACCATGCGGTGGCTTTCGCTCTCCACGGCTGGAAAGCGGGAGCCCGTGACCACCACCGGATCGAGGGTTCGGTTCATTTCAGCCCGCAGTGGCGATGCTGCCAGACAGGCCCCGATGCACAACACGAAAAACAAACGTAGAACATAATTGCCGACCATGAAACCCTCCTTTCGGCAATTCAAACAAGATGGCGTCGCAAAAACTCGCCAACTGCAGCGTTGCTGCGATTGCCTCGCTGCTTCGACGTACGTAGGTACGCCTCATGTTCGACAATCGCGCGCCTTGCATTTGGCGCTTTTTGCTTAACCATCCCATTTGATGCTTTTTGCGAAAGCATCAAACAAGCTTCGGGCAAGGGGCCGTTGCCCGACATAAAAAAATCCCGGAAAACCTGATAAAGGTTCTCCGGGATCCCGTTTTATCCCAAAGATAAACAGACGCGCGGCGTCCTGGAAACGGTTCAGCCCCGAAACCGATTCCTGTATGTTGAATCTTGAAGCAGGTCTTCTGACTCCCGGCTCAAACCTACTTGCCACCCCTTCACACAGCACAAGGCTGCATTGGCTTATGGTGGCGTTCGTCACCGGTCACAGCGGCGGGTCCGTTGCCGATTTTCACGGCATTCCCTTTTCCCCTTCAGTGCGTCGCAATCTGAAAGGCACTTCAAGAATAAAGCAGGTGCATGGCTATACGCTCATGCGTATACGCAAAATAGTATAAACGTCAGGCCGCGTCAAGACATTGTTTCGGCGATGCAGGTTAGCTTAAAAGAAGAAAAACAGGCCGGAATTGCAGGGCAGACGAGGGCTTGCAGGCAGCCGATAATCAGGTACCATAACAGGGTCGGTTTAAAAAGCGTTTGGAAAAGGTCCCGATGCGATCGGGATTTAAAGCCAATGAGATTCAAGGCCCGTTATGTTCCGGGCCGGAGAGAAAGGAGTATGTCATGGCGACCATCATGGATACCATCGCCGCGGATGCATCGCTGAAGACGCTGAAAAAAGCGTTGGATATCGTCGGAGGCGTGGGTGAAAGATTGAAGGGGCCTGGGAACTTTACCTTTTTTGCTCCGAGCGACGAGGCCTTTGCGCGTCTCAACGTCGAAACGGTCCTCGCCGATACCGCCAAATTAGCGGATATTCTGAATTACCATCTGGTGGATAAAAAGCATTACGAAAAGGAGATGGATGTCAAGAATCTCGATTCCCTGGTGACCGAACTGGGCAAGAGCCTTTCCATCTACCTGGACGAAAACGAAATCATGATCGACAACGCCCATATCGTGAAAGCCGATATAGAGTGCAGCAACGGCGTGATCCACGTTATCGACAATGTGTTCCTGCCGCAACATTCCGGCTGGTACGAAACGCTTGCGTGACACAATGGTAACGGTATGGTTTCGAAAGAAATTTCGGGACGGATGGCATAATAAGGGGCGGCAGGAAGCCGCCCTTTTTAATTTTATCAGTTGTCCCAGGCCTTGAGGCGTTTTTTGGCGATGTCGGCCTGCTCGGACAGGGGGAAGCCTTTGATCAGCTTCTCCATGATGGCGCGGGCGCTTTGCCGATCACCGAGTTGGTCGAAGGTAAGAGCCTGTTTGAGATACGCGGCGGCGGCCTTGGGGTGGTCTCCGTACTTGCGTATCACATCCTCGAATTGCAGGATGGCTTTTTCATATTTCTTTTCGCCGGCGTACGATTCCCCGATCCAGTAGGCGGCATTCGGCGCCAGGGAGTGGGTGGGGTTTTCCTTCAGAAAAGTCTCCAGCTGTTTGCGGCCTTCGGCATATTGTTCCTGCTTGCGGATCATATCGACGGCTTGCAGATACTGGGTTTCCGGCTGGTTGGCGGCAGCCTGCGTGCCATTCGCAGGCGCTGTAGGCGCCGGAGCCGATCCGGCATTGGCGCCCGACTGTTCTTCGAGAGCGCTGATGCGCAAGCCCAGGTCGTCGCGTACCAGAGCCAGTTCTTCCTGAAGCTCGCTGCGCTGCTGGTCGAGGTCGGCGAAGTGGCCGTTGATGCTCTGCAGTTCGAGGCGCAGGTTGTCCAGGTCGGCCTGGGTTTTGGCCTGTTGCCGGGTCAGGTCGTCGAGGCGCTGTCGCGTCTCTCCGGCCCGATCGGTCTGTTGTGCGGCCAGTGCCCGTTCAGTGGCAGCCAGGCGGCGTTTCATTTCTTCCAGGTCGCGGCTCATGGCCAATTCCTGCTGGGAGGGGATGCAACCGGCCAGCAAGGCCAGCAGAGCCGAGAACAACACAACAGTTTTCAAGCTTTTCATGTCAAAAGATCCTCATTCCGTCGAGCTAGGCGGGTCGGCCCGGCCGACCCGCCTAGGATAGCTTTTTGCCATCAGGGCATGGTCTTGAATTCTACCCGGCGGTTCATGGCGTAGGCGGCTTCGGTATGCGCCGGATCGAGGGGCATTTCCTCGCCGTAGGATATCACGCTCAGTCGCTCGGCAGCGATCCCCAGGGACTCGAGGTATTTCTGCGCAGCCAGGGCACGGCGTTCGCCCAGGGCCAGGTTGTATTCATCGGAACCACGTTCGTCGCAGTAACCTTCGATGCGGATTCTTTCGGCAGGGTTGGCTTTGAGGTATTCCGCGTTGTTGATCAGTATAGCCTGGGCTTCGGGGCTCAAGTCATAACGATCGAAGTCGAAGTAGATGCGTTCCAGGGAAGGGATGGCCTGGGGCATGGACATGGTGTCGTCCATGGCGCTCTCCTCGCCGATCATGCTTTCGCCTATACCGGTTTCGCCCGCTCCCATCTCCTCAACGCCCTGGGCCATCTGCTGAGCCCCGGCTTGTTCGTCGGCTGTGGGGACTGCTGCCGGCTTTTTCGCACAACCGGTCGCGAGTACTGCGGCAAGGGCCATCATCATCAACACCTGCATAAACATTCGAATAGATCCGCGTTTCATGGTTTTGCTCCTTTACCTGGTTGATAAAAAGAGGTTGAAGACAAACAACGAATTCGGGCATGTCCCGAAGAGGTGAAGACCGTGGTGTCAGACATGAACGGACGATCTGAAGTGGAGCTCATTATACTCAAGTGTCCTTTAAAAAAACAGGGGGAATAAAACCCCTCAGCAGGGGGAATAACTCCCCCTCTTTCAGCGTTGGGGGGACCATGCCGGATGCTGGCACTGGCCCCCTTCGGGAGAGATGCGCCGCATGCCGGTTCCGTCCGAACGCATGATGTAAATGCCTTTGGCCCCCCCCTGATCGGAGGAATAGACCATGAAACGGCCGTCCGGGCTCCAGCGGGGATGTTCCTTGTTGCCGGGGCCGAAGGTCAGGCGACGCTCGTCCGTGCCGTCGGCGCGAATGGTATAGATGTCGAAGATTCCGTTTTCCAGGCGCGTGAAGGCAATGCGTTCGCCGTTCGGGCTCCAGGCCGGCGTGGCGTTGTATTTGCCCCGGACGGTAAGCCTCGTTGTTTCGCCGCTGAGCAGGTCCAGTATATAAATGTGCGGATTGCCCTGCCGGTCGGAAACGAAGGCTAGACGGTCTCCGCCAGGGCTCCAGCTCGGATCGACATCGATGCCCCAGTGACTGGTAAGGCGCCTGCGCTGACTGCCGTCGGTGCCGAGCAGGACCAGTTCCGGATTGCCGGTTGCCGATTGGGTTAGTGCAATTTCCCGACCATCCGGACGAAAACGTGCGGCGATATTCAACCCTTTGTTAAATGCAAGCCGGGCTTCCTGACCGGTGCTCAGCAGTTTGCGGTACAGGTCGGGATTGCCGCGGCGGTAGGAGGTGTATATGATCTCGCGCCCATTCGGGGAGAAATCGGGGTTGAGGACAATGGACCGATGGTCGGTCAGGCGCAGAACATTGGCCCCGTCGGTATCCATGACGTAGAGTTCCTTGTGGCCGGTGCGGTTGCCGATAAAAGCGATACGGGAGCTGAAGGCGCCTTGGCTGCCGGTGACGCTTTTCATGATCTGGTCGGCGAACTTATGGGCCATGGTGCGTAGATCGCTGCGGCGCCCGGCATACCGGCGTCCGGTGAGAAGCCGGCGGTGAACGACGTCGAACAGGCGGAAATCGACCAGCAACCGGTCTCCCTGCATGCTGTAGCCGCCCTTGACAAGGATCTCGGCGCCCAGCAGGGCCCACTGGTTGAAGTCGATCTGGGTGCTGGTCAGCCCGGGCTTGCGGGCGTCGTCGAGAAACGACGCCGGATCGAGTTGGCGAAACAGTCCGGCCTGCTCCAGATCATAGGCAAGGACGTCGTGCAGTTCGGTGGCTACGGCAGGAAGGGGCGTTCCGGATAGGGGCAGCAGCTTGGTGTTGGCCACGGCCACGGTCTGCTGGCCGGGAGCGCGGACCTCTATCTGGGCGAGGGCGGCGGTCGTGGTCAGGCAGAACAGAGCGAACAACATGGTTGCGAAACGGAACATGACGTTAATCCATTAGGTCTTTGAGGTTGAATACGACATCGAGCTGCAATGTCCGGCCAGGTTTGAAGGGCAGAATCCTGTCCTTGAGGATCGCCCTTTTAAGCGAATCGTCGAAGGTGCTGTCGCCCGAGGACTTCACGAACCGGTAGTTGATCAGATGTCCTTCGGAATTATAGGTGATCGATACGGTCGCCTCCAGGTCGAGGCGGGTGACCTGGTATTTGGACAGGCTCCAGTTCTCCTTGTAAAACGCTCGCAGCCAGGTCTGCTGGTCTACGCCGATTTCGTCGCCCTTGCCGTCGGGCATGCCCAGGGGGGCTCCGGAACCGTGACTGCCGCTGTCCGTTCCGGCGTCGCCGGAAAGGGCGGCGATTTTGTTTTTAAGAGCGGCCAACTCCTGCTGTCTCTGCTGTTTTTCGCGCATGGCGGCCAGCTTTTCCTGAACGCTCTGATAGTTCTGTCCCGTACTTGCCGGGCTTTGTGCCGGCTGGGGTTTCGGTTTTGCCGCTTTGGTGGCGGTTTTGGATGGTGTCGGTTTCGGTTTTGTCGGCTTGGGCGCGGCGGGGACGGTTTTGGGTTTTTTGGTTTTCGCCGGTGGCGCGGCAGGTTTGGGGGCCGGCACGGCCGCCTTGGGTTTCGCCGTCTTTTTGGCCTTGGGGGCAGGGCCGCCGTCAGGGCGTCCGGCTTGGGGATTGAGAACCGGCATTTTGCTCAGGTCGACGTAGTAGACCGGCCGCCGTTCGATATGTCGGCCGTTGAAAAACACCCCGGAGAAGACAAGGAACACCGCCACGTGCAGTGCCAGCGAGATGGCCAGCAGCCAGAACAGGTTCGGTTCGTTGCGGGGTGGAGGGGGTGGAATAGTCACGGCAGTATGGGCCTTTGCGGCAAAACAGAATGATGAGAAACAATCAGCGGCGTTTGTCCGATTCCGGCGGCTGGGAAACCATGCCGAGCTTTTGGATGCCGGCACCCTTGATGGCTGCCATGACCTGCACCACTCTGCCGTAGGGTACATCGCGGTCGGCCTGCAGAAACACTTCCTTTTCCTGCCGCGTTTCCAGGACCTGGCGCAGCACCGGCATCAGCTTGTCGGGACCTGGAATGCTGGTTTTGCCGATGGAGATGGCTCCATTTCGCTCTACGGTCACCACCAGCGGTTCCTTGCCTGCCGTCAGCCCGGGGGAGTCGGAGACTTCCGGCAGATTGACCTCCACCCCTTGTTCGAGCATCGGTGCGGTCACCATAAAGATGATCAGAAGCACCAGCATGACGTCGACCAGGGGGGTGACGTTGATTTGCGACAATGTGGATCGGGACGATCCGTTGCGCTGGCCTACTTCCATGTCAGCTCCTTCGCAGCATGCGTCCGACGATATTCAGGAATTCCTGGCTGAAACTGTCCATCTCACCGCTGAGGACGTTGACTTTGCTGATAAAATGGTTGTAGGCGACGACTGCGGGGATGGCGGCTACCAGTCCGATGGCGGTGGCGACCAGCGCCTCGGAGATGCCGGGGGCGACGACGGCCAGGGAGGCGCTTCCGGTCTTGCCGATACCTTGAAACGAATCCATGATGCCCCATACGGTGCCGAACAGGCCGATAAAGGGCGCGGTCGAGCCGGTAGTGGCAAGGAACGGCAGGTAGCGTTCCAGGCGTTGGATTTCCTGGTTGGTGGCACGCCGCAGGGCGCGGGCTATATTTTCCGTCTGCCCCGTTTCCATGTTGAAAAGCCCCGGTTCGTCGCCGCCGTTTTCACGCTGATGACGTATCAATTCCTGGTAGCCGTCCCGGAACAGGGCCGCCGTGGGGGCATGGGGGAAATCGCGAAGCTTCTGGCCGATGGCGTCCAGCCGACGTTTGTTCCAGAAAAACTGCTGAAACCGGTTGGAGTCGCCGATCGCGCTGTAAATGACGCGGAACTTCAGAAAGATGATAGCCCAGGAAAGCAGGGAAAAACCGACAAGTATCAGCAGGACCAGTTTTACCACCAGTCCGGCACCGGAAATCAGCTCCAAGACGTTACCTCCATGTATGGGGAAGAAACCCGAATCGCGTTTCCGGAGGCTTTATGCCGGAAACGCGTAGATTATTCCCGAACCTTCTGTGCAAGTCAACTGACATCACCGCAATTTCCGGTGTGCATAGACGCGAATAGAGTCGCCGAAAAACCGTCGTTTTGCATGCAGAACGAGTCTTCTTCCGGACCGATCCGTTTTTTCGGTTCATTCCGAAAGGCCGGCACCGGGGAATGTCGGGGTAGAATAGCAAGGACAGCAAGGAGGATGCCATGATTTCTTTGGAAATGATACGGGAAGCCGCCGTTCTGTTGCAGGGGCGTTTCCGTCGCACGGAATGGATGCATTCCCACTATTTTTCGGATCTCATCGGTCTGCCGGTCTATTTCAAGTGTGAAAATCTGCAGCGGTCCGACTCCTTCAAGGTGCGGGGCGCCTGTTATTTCATGAGTCGACAGCCGGCCGAAAAGCTCGTCGCCGGGGTCGTTGCCGCCCCGGCCGGGAATCATGCCCAGGCAGGGAAGTGTGGGGTTGGAGATCGTCGAAGATCTTCCTGACGTCGGGACGGCTGACATCGCCGGCACCGTTCGATGCCACTGCCGGTCAGGGCGCGGTGCCGTCCAGCAGACGTGCGGCCAGGCGGGCTGTGCTGCTTTTGGGGGAACGCCGCATGATTTGTCGCAGCCCGGCGACATCGTCCAGGTCGTACCATCCGGGCAGTTTCAGGAAGGACAGCCGTTGTTCCGTCATCCGTTGCCGGGTGACGGCCAGCACCCGGTCGGTGCTCCAGGGGATGTCGGTGAAGAGTTCGGGGACGTTCCGGCGCAGGCCGATCAGGACGTACCCGCCATCGTCCGCCGGCGCCACGACCGCATCATATTGGTTCAGGGCTGCAAAGGCCTCGCCGATGAGGGTGGGGGGCAGATCGGGGCTGTCGGAGCCGATGATCACCACCTTTCCCGCCCCTTCGGCAAACCTGGAGGCAAAAGCCTCAGCCAGCCGCTCACCGAGGTCGGCGCCGCGCTGCTCTGTCAATGGCACATCTGGAAAGCTGTTCCGGAAGTAGCGACGCTCCCCCCGATAAAAGAGCATGCGGGTCCAGGCGCCCCGGGCGGCAAGGTCGACGGTCTCCTTCAGGCTGCAGCGATAGAGTTCGGCGGCCTGCAGGGGCGTCAGCGGGGGGCACAGGCGGGTCTTGACCCGTCCCGGCTGCGGTTGTTTGGCAAAAATGCCCAAAACCGACATGCCTGTCATGGTTCCGGGGTGGTATTCGCGCCTTCGGTTCGGGGCGGGAACTCGACCATGGCATAGGCCGAATGGTTGTGGATCGACTCGAAGTTCTCGCATTCCACCCGAAACCAGGTGATTTCCGGGACCGATTTAAGTTTGAGGGTGGCCGCCCGTACAATGTCTTCGACGAACATGGGGTTGTCGTAGGCCTCTTCGGTAACGGCTTTTTCGTCTTCCCGCTTGAGCAGTGCATAGACCGGGGCGCTGCCGCACTCCTCGATCCAGCTGATCAGATCTTCGATCCAGATGAATTTGTCCATGCGTACTTCCACTGTAACCGAACTGCGCTGGTTGTGGGCGCCGCGTTCGCTGATCTCCCGCGAGCAGGGACACAGAGCGGTCAGGGGGACCTCCACGACGAGTACGAAATCTTTTTCCTCGTCCAGTGTGCCGCGCAGGCAGCAGCGGTATTCCATCAGGCTGCGGGCCTTGGAGACCGGCGCCTGCTTTTCGATGAAATAGGGAAAGTCCATCTCGATATGGGCACAGGAGGCGTTGAGCCGGTCCTTCATTGCCTGCAGCAGACCGCCCATATTGCGCATGGTGATTTCGCCGCGGTACTGGTTGAGGATCTCCACGAAGCGGCTCATGTGGGTGCCCTTGAAGTGGTGCGGCAGGTCCACGTACATGTTGATGCGGGCCACCGTATGCTGTTGATCCTTGTTTTTGTCCATCACCACGATGGGGTAGCGGATGTCCTTGACCCCGACCTTGTCGATGGCGATGTTGCGTGTGTCACGCTCCATCTGCATGTCGCGCATGCGGTTCATCGCTGCACCTCCCCGGCATAGGCGGCCGGATCGGGTACTCCGGCTTCGGCAAAACCTTTCAGGCGCAACTGGCAGGAGTCGCACAGGCCGCAGGCCAACCCTTCGGGGGTGGGGTCGTAGCAGGAATGGGTAAGGGCGTAATCGACGCCCAGTTCCAGGCCGCGTTTGATGATCTGTGCCTTGGTCAGATGCAGCAGCGGTGCATGCACGCGGTATTTTCCGCGGCTTTCGACGCCGGCTTTGGTGGCGAGATTGGCAAGTTTCCCGAAGGCTTCGATGAATTCCGGCCGACAATCCGGGTAGCCGGAGTAATCGAGGGCATTGACGCCGATAAAGATGTCGAAGGAGTCCAGGACCTCGGCCCAACCCAGGGCGAAGGACAGGAAGATGGTATTGCGCGCCGGCACGTAAGTCACCGGGATGGCATCGTCGATGTCGCGGCCCTTGGGCACCTCCTGATCGGAGGTCAGGGCGCTGCCGCCGATGCGGCGCAGGTCGAAATCGATGACCATGTGGTCGACGGCCCCGACCTGCGGGGCATAGATGCGAGCCTTCTCCAGTTCGACGGTGTGGCGCTGTCCGTACTGGAAGCTCAAGGCGTAGGGTTCGAAACCGGCGGCCCGGGCTTCGGCCAGGCAGGTGGTCGAATCGAGTCCGCCGCTGTATAAAACGACTGCTTTTTTGCTCATGGATGTATCCCTTGCTGGAAAAACCATTCGGGATCGCCTTCGGAGAGCGATCAGTTGATTTCGTAAAATTCGCCGGTGCCCAGACGGTGCACCTTCATCAGGTTGGTTGTGCCGTAGGCTGCTACCGGGCTGCCCATGGTAATGATGACGATATCGCCTTTTTTCAATACTCCTGCCTTAAGCACCGCTTCCTCCACCGAGTGAATCTGGGATTCCGTATCGCCGGTAAAGTCGACGCGAATCGACTGGACTCCCGCATACAGCGATAGCCGCCGTCGCACGTCCCGACTGGGCGTTACGGCATAAATGGGGATTTCCGGACGAAACCGCGAAACCATGGCGGCTGTCGAACCGGTTTGGGTAAACGCCAGGATCGCCGCCGCACCGACGTTCATCGCCGTGCGGCAGGCTGCTTCGCCGATGGCGTCGGACAGCTTTCGCGGTCCTTCCTGGAGAGCTGGAAAACTGTAAAACAGCTGCTGTTTCAGCAGAGTGTCGCTTTCCACGCTGCGCGCCACCCGATCCATGAGGGTCACGGCTTCGACCGGGTAGCTGCCGGTGGCGGTTTCCCCCGAAAGCATGACCGCGTCGGTGCCGTCGAGGATGGCGTTGGCCACATCCGAGGTTTCGGCCCGCGTCGGGCGCGGGTTGTGGATCATGCTTTCGAGCATCTGGGTTGCGGTGATCACCGGTTTGCCGGCATCGTGGCAGCGCCGGATGATCTGTTTCTGGATCAGGGGGACCCGTTCCGGAGGCATTTCCACTCCCAGGTCTCCGCGCGCCACCATGACGGCATCGGCTTCCTCCAGGATGGCATCGAAGTTTTCCACCGCCTGGGGCTTTTCGATCTTGGCGATGACCGGAATGGCGCTGTTCTGTTCCTGCAGCAGGGTTTTCAACTGCCGCACGTCGTCTGCCCGGCGCACGAAAGATAAGGCCAGAAAGTCAATCCCCTGCCGTATCGCAAAGTCTGCGTCCTCGAGGTCCTTGTCGGTCAGAGACGGCACCGACAGGGCGGCCCCGGGGAGATTGACTCCCTTGCGGTCCTTGAGAATCCCTCCGGTAAGGATGCGGCACCGTACATCCGGCGGTTCCGACGTCAGGACTTCGAGTTCAAGCAGACCGTCATCCAGCAGAATCCGGTCGCCGGGGGCGACCTCTTCCGACAGGCTTGCGTAGTTCACCGGGATGCGCGCGGCATCGCCTTCGACCCGGTCCGAGGTCAGGGTCACCGTGGCGCCGGTTTCCAGGTTTACAGCGCCGCCACGCATCTTTCCGGTGCGGATTTTAGGGCCCTGCAGGTCTCCCAGGATACCCAGCGGCACCTGGTGTTGCGTGGCCAGGTCGCGGATATGTTGCATCAGCAGGGCTTTGTGCTGTCGGTCTCCATGGGAAAAATTCAGCCGGAAAAGGTTGGCGCCCGCCAGCATCAACCGTTCGACCGATTCACGCGAGTCGCAGGCCGGTCCGAGGGTGGCGATGATCTTGGTATGACGGAACATGGCGAATCACTCTCCGGTTTCGGTTGCGCGGACGCGCCCGGAAACGAAAGGACCCTGACTTTGTAAGCCAGGGTCCCGGACTGAGCGGGTCAGTGATGATAACGACCGAGACGTTTCGCGTGCGCCCGGCTGGGGCCTTTGTGGCAGCGGAAACAGGGTTCCCCTTCCACTTTCTGCTGCTGAATCGGGGGCGTCTCAGGCGGCAGTACCGAGGTTTCCTTCTGCCAGGGCTCTCGACCATACTCATCTGCCAGGGTGACGGCCGTGGCTCGCAGTTCCCAATTGGCACTGATCGGAAGGCTGTGACACTGGTCGCAGCCGCCCGGGGGTGGGATTGCTTTCCATGCGCCCATCATAGCGCAACCGAAAATGACAGCAGCCGGTAACAGCAGCAAAAGGCATTTTTTCATTCGAGAAACCATCCTCTCTCGGAGACTATTCAGGTGCAGCAACTATAACATAGGCTTCCGGTCAGGCCAATGCGAAATAGCTGCCTTGTCCGCTGAGCGATCAGGCCATGTCTGATTGCCGAGGCTGACAGTATAATACGGTGTTTCGTTAGTTTTTTGGCGAGAACAAGACAAATTTGAACACTGTGCTATTATCTCCCTGTTTGAAGAGTTTCGGAAGAGGGGGGGGTGAGAATCTCTGCCCCGATTTAATTGAGAGAGCCTTGTTGGAACAAATGGATCCAGGATGGCGCACTTTGTTCCGTTTTTTTTGGAGGAGTGTCAGTGTGGCGGTCTTTGGGGTGGCCTGATAGGGGCTTCTTTTGGACGGGAGGTGTGTGGCATTGAAATTGCGTAAACTAAAACAGCGGTTTAAATTCCCTTGGTCGGAGTTTTTGCTTTTTGCAAATTGAATAAAAATTCTGGATAGTGCCTCATGATTTTATATGTTTGCGTTTGTTGGTCCTGTTTGAAAAAGCGTTACAATCGCTTTTTGCCTGTTGAGGAGTAATCATTCTATGGCGTCTGTAGCCAGGCAACGTCGCGCTCGAACTGATCTTATGCGCTTTGGGTAGGGGGGCATGTTCCGATTGTCACCGGTTTTTCCCGCTGCATCGGGAGGTTGGCAATCAGGAACGGACAGTTAACCATAGTGCGGCTTGAGTGGCTGTGGGCATTTTCGTGATACCCGAGGTGGGTAGTAACAAAGGAAGAAGTATCAAATTTAACTGGAGGATTATGCGATGACACCTGCATTACTGGTAATGATCAGCATTATGTGGATTCCCCTGGGAATGCTTTTTCTGGGGCAGGGAGAAGCCAAGTCAAGCGGCTTTGTAACCTCGGTGGTCGGAATCCTGACGATCATCGGTGGTTTTTTTCAAGGGATGCAGGGCGATCTGCTGACTGCAGCGGCGTTGCTCGTGTTCGGTATTTTGTATCTGCAAGTGGCTCATGCATTGCTGACCGGTGTGACGGATATGCGTACCGTGGGTTGGGGTGCTATCACAGTTGCGATCGTCTGTTTGTTCTCGGCCGTGATCATCGGGGCAGGATATCTGGCCTTCATGTTCCTTACTTTTGTCATTCTTTGCTTGGCCGTATTCCTCAACAGCTATGGTAAGCTCTCCGGCAAGGTTGTGGGCTGGATGCTGATCATCCTGGCGTTGATATGCCTGATTTATCCTGGCTATGCTCTGATGGGGAACTACAATCTGCCCTTCTGATTGCAGTTTGACGCTGAAAAAAAAGCCGGGA
>JASKKK010000002.1 GCA_030154185.1 Desulfuromonadales bacterium | reverse complement strand
TGATGGTTTTTGGCAATTCCGGCACGAACTCGATAATGCGCGGGTATTTGTAGGGCGCCGTGACGTTTTTGACGTGGTCCTGCAGTTCTTCTTTCAAGGCGTCACCGGCCGTGTAGTTCTTGGTCAGTACCACGGTTGCCTTGACCACCTGGCCGCGGTCCGGGTCCGGAACTCCCGTGATGGCGCATTCGAGTACTGCCGGATGTTCCATCAGAGCGCTTTCGACCTCGAACGGTCCGATGCGGTAGCCGCTGCTTTTAATGACGTCGTCGGCTCGCCCGACGAACCAGTAGTAACCGTCCTCATCCTGCCAGGCCATGTCGCCGGTGTGATAGTAACCGTCGTACCATACCTCTGTGGTTTTGGCTTCATCGCGGTAGTAACCGGGGAACAGACCGAGGGGTTTTCCGGTTTTGGTGTTGATAACGATTTCGCCTTCTTCGCCCACGTCGCAAGGCTGGCCGTCAGCGTTGAGCAAGGCAATGTCGTAAAGGGGACATGGTTTGCCCATGGAACCCGGCTTGGGGTCCATCCAGGGCCAGGTGGCTATGGTGACCACCAGTTCGGTCTGGCCGTAGGCCTCCATGAGCTTAAGTCCTGTGTATTTGAGGAACCGTTCATACACCTCGGGATTGAGGGGCTCGCCGGCGACCACGCAGTATTTCAGACCGGAAAAATCGTACTGCGACAGATCCTCCTTGATGAGGAAACGGTAGATGGTCGGCGGCGCGCAAAAGGTCGTAACCCCGTAGCGGGCGGCCATGGCGGCCATGGATGCGGCGTTGAACTTGTCGTAATCGTAAACGAATACCGCACTGCCGCACAACCACTGTCCATAGATCTTGCCCCACACCACCTTGGCCCACCCGGTGTCCGCCACCGTGTAATGCAGGCCGTCGTCCATATTGTTCTGCCAGTATTTTGCGGTCAGAATATGGCCGAGGGGATAAACCATGTCGTGGTGAATCAGTTTGGGGTAGCCGGTGGTGCCGGAAGAAAAGTAAGCCAAACAGATGTCGTCGTTGCAGGTGGCTTCACTTCCTTCGGGACGCTGGAAAACGTCGGAGGCTTTTTCCAACTCGCTCTTGAAATCGACCCAGCCGTCGCGGGGTTCCCCCAGCAGCAGCTTGTGACGCACCTTATCGCCCGTCTGCCGCTGCCCCTCCTCGATGTGTTCGACGAGCCCGTCGTCGGCCACACTGATGATCATGGGGATGGAAGCGACTTCCACCCGGTATTTGATGTCCTTGGAGGTAAGCATGTGGGTGGCCGGGGTGGCTATGGCACCGAGCTTGTGCAATCCAAGCAGGCAGAACCAGAATTCATAGCGACCTTTGAGGATCAGCATGACGTGGTCGCCCTTTCTGATGCCGTAACTGCGGAACAGATTGGCGGCCTTGTCGCTGTAATACTTCAACTCGCCAAAGGTGAAGCTCCGGTCGTTGCCGTGATCGTCACACCACACCAGAGCGCGCTTGTCCGGCTGCTCGGCGGCATAGACATCGACCACGTCGTAGGCGAAGTTGAAGTTTTCCGGGATATTGATGGACAGATTAGTTTGAAAATCTTCGTAGGAGTCAAACTCGGTTCGGTTGACGAACCGGTTTAAAAGGCAAGACATGGTCCCTCCTCATAACAGCATGGCGAGTGGTGCGCCGGGGCAGACTTAGAACAACGGTTTTCGGGTCGTAATTACAGGATGATGGCCAGAAACCTTGCCGGCTGGCCGTCCAACGCCTCCATGGCATGTTCATAATTGGCATCGAAGTAGATGGAGTCGCCTGCTTCCAGCTCGATTTCATTGTCGTGAATATGAATTTTCAGCCTACCCTCAAGCACGAAATTGAATTCCTGGCCGGGGTGTGAATTCGTTTGCGGCCTGCCGGATGCCGGTTTCGGTTCGACGGTGACAAGAAAGGGTTCGGCTTTTTTGTGAATGAAGTTGGCTGCCAGATTCTGGTAGCTGTACTGCTTGCGCCTTTCGACCTTGACGCCTTTGTTCTTGCGGGTCACGGTGAAAATATGCATGCGCGGCATATCGCCCGTCAGAAGCAGGCCCATGTCGACCTTCAGGCCGGCGGCTATTTTATACAGGATGCTGGCGGGGATGTCCTCACTGCCGTTTTCGTAGCGTTGATAGGTGAGGATCGGCAGGTTGAGGCTTTCCGCCATCTGCTCGACGGATATTTCAGACAGTTCTCGAAGTTCACGCACGCGGGAAGCGATTTCCAGGATTTTCTGCTGCATGCTCAGCTCCCTTCTGGGACGTCCGAGTGGACATTAAACAGGACTTGTCGAATTTACGCTTCTGAATAAAACATCGCTATGATAGGGGGAAAAACCCGGAAAGGGAAGAACAAATTAAACATGTTATGCCGGATGAAACGGCCGGGCCGTCCTTTGTGCACAGGGAAATAGCACGCAAGGACGGCCCATTTTTTGTCAGACAGTTGGGATGGAGGTAAACATCATTCTCCGCAATACTCCCGACCGTAGTTTTCCATGACAAAATCGATGTCCTTGTCGCCGCGTCCGGACAGATTGACCAGAATGGTTTGCTCGGAGGAAAGGGTGGCGGCTAACTTCATGGCATAGGCTACGGCATGGCAGCTTTCCAGGGCCGGGATGATTCCCTCGACGCGGGACAGTTCGAAAAAGGCGTCGATGGTGTCCTTGTCTCCGGCGGTTACGTAAGTAACCCGCTTGAGATCCTTGAGCAGGCTGTGCTGGGGCCCAACGCCCGGATAGTCGAGGCCGCTGGCCACGGAATAGACCGGCAGCGGCGCACCTTGGTCGTCCTGCAGCATGTAAGAACGGAAACCGTGCATGACGCCAGGCTTCCCGAGGGACAAGGTGGCCGCGTGATCGCCGTCGGTCATTCCCCGCCCGGAAGGTTCGACACCGTAGATGGCTACATTGTCGTCGTTGAGAAATGCGGTAAACAGGCCGATGGCGTTGGAGCCTCCACCGACGCAGGCAACCAGATTGTCCGGCAGGCGACCGGTCATTTCCAGGAACTGTTCGCGGGCTTCCATGCCGACGATTTGCTGAAAATCCCGGACCATCATCGGGAAAGGGTGGGGACCGACCACGGAGCCGATGGCGTAGATCTGACGGACGGGATCCTCAAGATAGGCCTCGAAAGCGGCATCGACTGCATCCTTGAGAGTCCGGGTGCCGCGGGTGACTGGCACCACCTTGGCTCCGAGGATCTTCATACGGGTAACGTTGGGGTGTTCTTTGGCTATATCGACTTCGCCCATGTAAATATGGCATTCGAGACCGACCAGGGCCGCCGCCGTCGCCAGGGCCACACCGTGCTGCCCGGCACCGGTTTCCGCGATGAGAATCTCCTTGCCCATGCGCTTGGCCAGCAGGGCCTCACCCAGGCAATGATTGATCTTATGGGCGCCGGTATGGTTGAGGTCTTCGCGTTTCAGATAAATCTGCGCACCACCGATCTTATTCGAGAGGTTGCGGGCGTGGAATAGAGCGCTGGGCCGACCGACATAGTGGCTATAAAGGGACTGTAATTCCTCCTGAAACGATTTATCGTTCTTGATCCGGAGATAAGCTTCGGTGATCTCGTCCATCACTTTCTGCAACACTTCGGGAATATAGCTGCCGCCATATTCGCCAAAATATCCTTTGCTGTCCGGCAAGGGAATGTCTTTTAAGATACGGCTCATTTCGCACTCCATATGAATAGCTGTGCGCCATTGCCATCCTGAGGTTTCGGATGAGCACGGGCTGGGATAAATCCGCTCCCTTTGACTGTGGAGCTTCTATGGTCAGATAAAGGTCGCCACCTTTCAGAAGCCGGCAGGGGCGTTCATCGCGGAATTCACAAATGCAGTTTTTCACCATTGAATAGTTTTTGGTTTACCGAAACCTATAGGAACCGGTGACAAAGATCAATGGCAAATTTAACAATATATCGACCCGATTTGGTTTTGGCGCATCAATGAGCGGGGCGGTCCGAGTTGGTGCTACGCCAGGCGGGAATGTTAAATATGATAATGCCAAGAGAGATACATCCCATACCCGCCAGGGGCCAAAAGCTCGGGGATTCTTCCGGAAGCATCAACCAGCTAAGCAATGCGCCACAGACGGGAATCAGAAATTTCCACAAATTAAGTTCCGATACCTTTACATGAGGACGGCGAAGCAGCTTGAACCAGATGGAAAAAGCAGCTGCCGACAGGAAAGCCAGCCATGCAAGGGAAGCCCAGAATGGCCAGGGCTTAAAGGGCGAGAGGGGTTCCTCAAGAGGCAGGGAAAGCAACCATAGACCCAGTCCCCCGACAAAGATTTGTGCGGAGTTCAAAAAAACGGGTTCCAGGTCGGCCCTGTGTCGGGAGACCATGATATTGCCCATGGCGCCTGCGAGATTGGCCAACAGCAGAATGCCGATTCCTGCCAGTTCCAGCAGCCCGGTGGCGGATGCCCACGGCAGACGACTGAAACTCAATATGGTGACGCCGAAAAGTCCCAGGAGGAGGCTGATGGCTTTGGTCGACGTCATGCGGTCCGCTGGAATGCAATAATGAGCCAGTACCGCCGTTACCAGTGGTGAAGCTCCGATGACCATGGCAGCCAGTGCTCCGGGAACCAGGGTCATGCCGAAATAGAAAAGCCCATAAAGGGTAAAGGTCTGAAAAAAGCCGAGCTTGAGAATCAAGCCGGCATTGTTGATCACCGCTGCCTTCCGGGGACGGTGAGACCACCACAGGGGAACCAGCAGCAGACCGGAAAGCATGAACCGTATCCCGGCAAAGGCAAGGGGGCCGCAGTATTGCAAGCCGATTTTTACGCCCACAAAAGCCGTAGACCATAAGAGGCAGGCGACGATGGCCAAAAGCGGGGTGCTGGAAAGGGGATGATCGTTCAAGTCCTGTCTCCGTCGATGATGGGGATATCCGGTCATCTTGAATGACTGTTTCGTATTCTGCAAGGGGTATTATCCGCGGATGCGGTCGGAGGAACTGAAAATGGACAAGACTCACCCCAATCAATGACCGCAGAGCACCCAGAGTCCGCCGAGAATTAAAGAGATACAAATTCATCTGGACGTTTAACTCTTGATGCGGTTCCCTGCGTTCTTCGCGTGTTCTGCGGTTAATCTCGATGTTGAAGTGGCTTTCCACGTATGAAAAAAGCCCCCCGCCGAGGCGGGGGGCTTGCTTACCGGAGGATTAGGTATGGTTGGTTAATTCCCTGGTAAGTTTCCGGTGCAACTTAGCCCTGTACAACACGGCGGGCAGCACGCTTGATGTTGACCAGGTTGCGGAAGCTGACGTTGTCCGAAGTGATGTTGTTACCCTGGGGGCCGCAACCGAGGGTCAGCGACGGGATCATGACGTTGAACAGACCGCCGATGGCACCATGGCTGGTGGGCGAGTTGAAGGTTACGCGGTTGGCGTCAACACGGCTGGCGAACTCGATGCAAAGAGCGTCGTCGGCGGAATGGATGCCGGCGGTGTGGCCTTTGCCGCCTTTTTTGAGCAGTTCGGCGCAACGATCGATGGCTGCGTCTTTACCGTCGACGATCATGTAGCCGAGAGAGGGGCTGAGTTTTTCGCGGCTCATGGGCTCTTCGTCCTGAGTACCCTTGAGGGGGCCAACGATCAGAGCTTCAGTGTTCTCGGGTACGGAGAAACCGGCCATTTCGGCAATTTTGTAAGGGGGCTGGCCAACGACTTTGCCGGAAACGACGTAGCAGTCGCCGAAGTAGAGTTTTTCCAGCTTGGCTTTTTCTTCATCGTTACAGATGTAAGCGCCGAGTTCTTTCAGTTTAGCGATTGCTTTTTCGGCAACGGCAGCGTCGTCAAAGATCAGGTTCTGCTCGGAAGCGCAGACCACGCCGTGGTCGAAGTTTTTGGACAGCAGGACATCGGCCATAGCCTGGTCGATGTCGGCATCGCTGGCAACATAGACAGGGCAGCCGCCGGCGCCAACGCCGAAAGCGGGATTGCCGGAGCTGTAAGCAGCTTTAACCATGGCGCCGCCACCGGTAGCCAGGATAACGGCTACGCCGGGGTTGGTCATCAGAGCGTTGGTAGCTTCGATGGAAGGCTCAGCAATGTACTGGATGCAGTCCTTAGGAGCGCCAGCGGCCATAGCGGCTTCGAGGGCCATTTCTGCGGTCTTGGCGCAGCATTTCTGGGCGCGGGGGTGGAAGCCGAGGATGATGACGTTACGGCCTTTAAGGGCCGAAAGGATTTTGAAAGAAACAGTCGAAGTGGGGTTGGTGGTCGGAGTAACACCAGCAACGATGCCGTAAGGCTCGGCGATTTCGATGATGTCGTTTTCGTCTTTGACAACACCGACGGTTTTGACGCCCTTCATGTCGTTCCAGATCACGGTGGAACCGAAATGGTTCTTGATGACCTTGTCTTCGTATTTGCCGAGGCGGGTTTCTTCAACGGCATCCTTGGCCAACTCTTCCTTGTTGGCTTCGATGACTTTGGCAATGGCTTCGCAGATGGCGTCGGTCTGTTCCTGGTTGAGTTTTTTCATCTCTTCCAGAGCGACCTGGGCTTTTTCAACCATCTGGTCAATGACTTGTTTTGCGTCCATCGTGTTCCTCCTAGATTTGTTGGAATGATTTACCTGTTTTCAGGTACTAACTGCAGCCGTAAAGACCGGACAGGATGCTTCGTAGGCGTTCCAGGTAAGCGCAGACCGGACCATACGACCAACTTGATTATATTGCTATGCCGGATACTTGACGTCGATTCCTCCTGCCACGGAAGATACGCAGTGGTCATGTGATTCCGGCGGTAAAAGGCAAATAAACAAAGTAAATAATGCTGAATTTTTCCTTTTGTCCGATGCAACCTTCTAGGAAGAATCGGCTTTAAAGTCAAGACAAAAAGGTGAAAAAATACCTTAAATCGAAAATTTCGGGTATATCGGAACAAGCTAGAGAGAAGTGAAAAATAAGGGAAAAACATCGGTTGATTTTCGCCGAAAAAAGGTTTTTATCCCGGAAGTTTTCTCAATTCGGCAAAAAGTATGTATACAGGGTTTGGAAAAGCGATTATTCATTTGCTGCAGCAAAGTTTTTTACGGTACCTTGCCTTGTCGGGGCTGGCCTTGGGGCATTCCGGCCTTTTGTCAGGTGGGCGGTCCGGGGTTGACTGTGGTTATGAACAGTTGCAAGGTTCGCAACAACACCTTGCTCTGGGCTCGGCAAGTCGATATAATCGCGCGTCCGTTTCATGGATCGGGTCCAAGCTGTGTGGGAACGGGTTTCCCGAGGCCGTTTTGGTTCTTTGATCGGTTCGATCGCTCGGAATTTAGTGCCCGGTCGATCTTCAGTATAGACAGAATAAAGGAGAGCGAATCGATGTATCGTGAAGTCAACGACGTTGTGGAATCCCTCAAAAAGAAGCTCGAAGAGCTGAGGAGGTATCTTTGACCTCGATGTCAAAAAAGAACGCATTGCCGAATTGGAGGCCGAAATGGCCCGTCCAGGCTTCTGGGATTCCGGAGATCGTTCGCAGGAGGTCCTGAAGGAACGCACCGGTCTGGAAAAACTGGTGACCGCTTTCGAAGAATCGTGGCAGGAACTCGAAGATATAAAGGTGCTCGCAGACCTGGGAGCTGAAAGTGAGGACGAAGCTACTCTTGAAGAGATTCGCGAACTACTGCCGGAGCTTGAGCTCCGCGTAGAAAAGATGGAATTCACCCGCATGCTTTCCGGTGAGCACGATGCCTGCAACGCCATTTTCAGCGTCACGGCCGGTGCCGGCGGGACGGAGGCTCAGGACTGGGCCGATATGCTGTTGCGGATGTATTTGAGGTATTTTGAGAAAAAAGGATTCAAGGCGGAGCTGACCGATTATCAGCCAGGCGATGAAGCGGGCATCAAGGGGGCTACTGTTACCGTGGAAGGAGATTACGCCTACGGTTGGCTGCGCGCCGAAATAGGTATTCATCGTCTGGTGCGTATTTCGCCGTTTGACTCCAATGCGCGGCGGCATACGTCCTTTTGCTCGGTGTTCGTGTTTCCCGAGTTGCCGGACGACGTCGAAGTCGAGATCAACGAGAAAGATCTCAAGGTTGACACCTATCGCTCCAGCGGTGCCGGTGGCCAGCACGTCAACAAGACCGATTCGGCCATTCGCATCACCCATATGCCGACCGGTATCGTTGTTGCCTGTCAGAACGAGCGCTCGCAGCACAAAAACAGGGCCACGGCAATGAAGCAACTCAAGGCCCGTCTGTATGAACTGGAATTGCGCAAGAAGGAAGAAGAAGCTTCGGCCATTGCCGGCGAAAAAATGGAGATTGGCTGGGGTAGTCAAATACGTTCCTATGTTCTGCATCCATACCGGATGGTGAAAGATCACCGAACCAACTTCGAGACCGGAAACACGGACGCGGTTCTGGATGGTGATCTTGACGGTTTCATAGAGGCTTTTCTGCTGTCCGGAAAGTAGTTCTTCGGGGTGTGCCACGGGGCATGGAAGTGCCTCTGAACCTATGGTAAAGACAGGCTTTCTCCTTGACTTGCCCGGGACCATTGTTTAAGGTGCCTTGTTTGACAAAACGCAAGGAAAAGGAAGGTAATCGATGGAAGAACTAAACGATCTGTTGCTGCAGCGTCGCGCCAAGCTGGATGAGTTGCGGGGCGAGGGGGTCAACCCCTACGCCAACGATTTTTCCGTGACTGCCACTTCGGGGGACGTCGTTGCCGCTCACGGCGAACAGGATGCTGCAGCACTTGAGAACTGCAACCATCATTATGCTCTGGCGGGTCGCATGATGGCCCGGAGGGATTTCGGCAAGGCCGCCTTTATCCAGGTACAGGATCGTCATGGACGACTGCAGGTGTTCGTGCGCCGCGACAATGTCGGGGAAGAGGCTTTCGAATTGTTTCGCAAGCTCGATATCGGCGATATCGTCGGAGTGACGGGCAAGCCGTTTCGTACCAAGACCAACGAGTTGTCTTTGCGGGCCGATTCCATTCGCCTGCTGACCAAGTCGTTGCAGCCGTTGCCGGAAAAATGGCATGGTTTAACCGATGTGGAAATGCGCTACCGGCAACGTTATCTCGATCTGATAGTCAACCCTGAGGTGCAGGATGTATTCAGGAAACGCAGCCAGATCGTAAGTCTGATCCGCAACTTCATGGTGGAAAGCGATTTTCTCGAAGTCGAAACGCCCATGATGCAACCGTTGGCGGGTGGAGCTACCGCCCGTCCGTTCGTAACCCATCATAACACCCTGAAGATGGATCTGTTTTTGCGCATCGCTCCCGAACTTTATCTGAAACGCCTGGTGGTGGGCGGTTTTGAACGGGTGTTCGAGATCAACCGGAATTTTCGAAACGAGGGCATCTCCATCCAGCATAATCCCGAATTCACCATGATGGAATTTTATCAGGCCTATGCCACTTACGAGGACCTGATGGATTTCACTGAGAAACTTATCTGCCATGTTGCGGAAAAAGTGGTCGGGTCCCTTAAATTCAGTTACGGCGACCGGGAAGTCGACCTGACGGCACCGTGGGATCGTCTTACCGTCAAGGAGGCGATCGTAAAATACGGTGATGTCGAGGCCGATGTGCTGGAAGACAGGAGCAGATGCCTGGCTTTCGCAAAAAGTATCGGACTGGATTTGGATGATGATATCGGTTACGGCAAGTTGCTGACGGAAATTTTTGACGAGGTAGCGGAACCGAAGTTGTGGAATCCGACCTTCATCACCCAGTACCCGACAGAAGTGTCTCCTCTTTCTCGCAAGAACGATAGTGATCCCGAAGTCGTCGATCGCTTCGAATTGTTTGTTGTCGGTCGTGAGCTGGCCAACGCGTTTTCCGAACTTAACGATCCCATCGATCAGAAAGAGCGCTTCGCCAAACAGTTGCTGGAAAAGGAAGCCGGCGACGAAGAAGCGCATGCCATGGATGAAGACTACATCCGGGCACTGGAGTATGGGTTGCCGCCTACGGCGGGAGAAGGTATCGGGATCGACCGGTTGGTCATGTTGTTGACCGATGCCCCTTCGATTCGGGAGGTTATCCTGTTTCCCCAATTGCGACCCGAAACCCGATAACCTCAAACAGATGCTGTGACGGGCGATGCCTTCCCTGCGCTCGCCCGCATTTTCCCTACGGGAGATTCATGGGCTACGAATGGTTTGTCAGCCTGCGGTACCTGCGGGCCAAACGCAAACAGACATTTATCTCGGTGATTTCCTTTATTTCCATTGCCGGGGTAACTCTGGGAGTGGCTGCTCTCATCGTCGTGCTGGCAGTCATGACCGGTTTTCATGACGGCGTGCGGCAGCAGATCCTCGGCAACGTGCCCCATGTATTGATCCAGCGGCAAGGCGGCGCCATCGACGGTTACCGGCAGCTTGTGGAACAGGTCCGGGACGAGGTGCCCGAAGCCGTTTCGGTCAATCCTTTTGTCAGCAAGGAGGCCATGCTGCTTGCCCATCGTAATGTAGCGGCAGTGAACATCAAGGGCATTGAGCAGGGCAATAAGGTTTTCTCGCAACCTTTTTTAAAGCAGAGCGACGAACAGGTTCAGAAGGCGCTGTTCGATGACGGAGGGGGACTTCCGGGCATCGTGCTCGGCCTCGACACCGCCGCTACGCTTGGCGTAACCGTGGGCGACGCCATCAATGTCATTCCTCCCCAATTCAACATAACCCCCTTTGGTTTGATCCCCAAAATGAAGCCTTTCCGGGTGGTGGGGATTTTTCAGCATCGCGGCGGTTTTCTTGATGCCTATTTTGCATATGTCGACCTGCGTCAGGCGCAGCAGTTTCTCGATGCGGATGGTCAGGTCAGCGGCGTGGAAATCGAGTTGGCCTCTTTCGAACAATCGCGTCCGGTAACGCAGCGGCTGCGTAGCGATCTGCCGTTCCCCTACATGATCAGTTCCTGGGAAGACCTCTTCGGTTCCTTTCTCTCCGCCCTGAAACTTGAAAAACTCGGTCTTTTTATCGTGCTCGGCATCATTGTGCTGGTGGCCGCCTTCAATATTGCCACGACCTTGATTATGGTGGTCATGGAGAAGCACAAGGATATCGCCATACTGCGTTCCATGGGGGCTACTTCCAGAAGCATTATGCAGATTTTTGTTTTTCAGGGTTTGATTATCGGTACTCTCGGGACTTTTCTCGGTACGGCTTTAGGCGTCACGCTTGCCGCTAATGCCGATCCCATCATCAAGGGTCTCGAGCGGACATTAAAGGTCAAGATTTTCGATCAGGCAGTCTATGGGATGGAGCGTTTTCCCTCGGTGGTTCACGTTGATGATGTTGTTGCGGTGGCGATGATGGCTCTGGTTATCTGCCTGCTGGCGACCGTCTATCCGGCCTGGCGGGCTTCCCGAATGGATCCGGGCGAAGCTTTGCGTTACGAGTAGGGAGGGCGTTTTCGTGATCGAAGTCCGCAATTTGTGCAAAAGTTTCGTCAACGGGACCCGACGCGTCGATGTCCTTTCCGAGGTCGATCTGAAAGTGGCGGCGGGCGAGAGGGTCGCCGTGGTCGGCGCATCGGGAGCGGGTAAGACTTCCCTGATGCACATCCTCGGGGCGCTGGACCATCCGACCAGTGGCGACGTCAGGTATGACGGACAGGATATCTTCCGTCTCAAGGGAGCCGATCTCGACGCTTTTCGCAACCGCACGCTGGGGTTCGTCTTCCAGTTTCACCAGTTGCTGCCGGAGTTCTCCGCTTTGGAGAACGTCATGCTGCCCGCACTGATTGCGCGATGGCCGCGGAGCAGGGCGGAATTGGCGGCAAGAGAATTGCTTTCCGATGTCGGTCTCGAGCCTCGTTTGAGTCACAAACCCGGGGAACTGTCGGGTGGGGAACAGCAGCGCGTGGCCATCGCCCGGGCGCTGATCATGTCTCCCCGGGTGCTGCTCGCCGACGAACCGACCGGCAATCTTGACAGTAATACCTCCGAAAGTATCTACAGATTGTTGATGCGCCTGCATGAAGCGCGTGGGCTCACTTTGGTTATCGTGACGCATGATGCCCATCTTGCAGCTGTTCTCGATCGTGTCGTGCACATGGCGGATGGCCGGATCGTCGGCTAGTTAAGGGTTTACACCCCTTGGTTCTTTACCTATAATGACCCACTTTTTATTTGTCTGCTCGGAGTACTGATTGCATGAAAAATCGCTGGATTGTCTTGCTGATATCGTTTCTTTTGATACCGGTTGCCGGGTTGGCTTCCACCTTTCAGGTGGATCAGGTTTTGGTGGAAGGCAATCGACGTGTTGAGCGCGCCTTTATCGAAGGAGTTCTGACGATCTCCGCCGGGGAGCTCATAACCGTTCAGGAGGTCGATCGGGATATCGAGGCGATTTTTAAAACCGGACGCTTCAAGGATGTTTCCGCCGATCTGGTCGAACGTGACGGCAAAAAGGTTCTCATATTCAAGGTCAGTGAACGGCCGCTTTTGCGTAAGATCGTTTTCAAGGGCAATTCCGAGATCAAGACGGATAAGCTGGGTGAGTTGGTCAACGCCCAAAAAATAGAATTTTACCGGCCGCAGGTCATCCGGGAAGCGACGGAAATCATCAAGCGTGCTTATATTCAGGAGGGGTATTACGCGACCGAGATCGATGCCCAGGTTGATATCAACGATCGTCAGGAAGCCACCATAACCTTCGATATCGACGAAGGCGATAAGGTTTACGTTACCGAAATCCGTTTTGAGGGGAATACGGTTTTCAAGGCCAAGGAACTCAAAAAGGCCATGCTGACCAAGGAAAAATGGTTTCTTTCCTTTATTACGGGTCGTGGCGGATACAATGAGGAAATGACCAAGGTCGATCGCGATATCATTGCCGACCAGTATTACAATAAGGGGTATATTCAGGTTCGGGTCAAAGGGCCCATCGCCGATCTTCAGCCTGATAAAAAATCGATCGAACTGCTGTATGAAATAGAGGAAGGCCCTCAGTTCTTCATCGACACAGTCGACGTTTCCGGCGATCTGATCAAGGGCAAGCAGGAAATCCTGGACATCATGTCTTTGCATAAAGGCGATGTTTTCAGTCGCAAAGTCATGCGTGATGACATGTCCAAATTGAATGATCTTTATGCGGACAGCGGTTTCGCCTATGTCAATGTCACTCCTGAAACCGAAGTTGACGAACAGTCTCATCAGGTCGACATCACATACGATATCGAACAAGGCATCAAGGCACGCATCGGCCGCATCAACATCTCGGGGAATACCCGGACGCGGGATAAGGTCATCCGGCGTCAGGTTAAGGTTGCGGAAGGGGAAGTCTATAGTGCTTCCCTCATCAAAAACAGCCGTCGCAAAATCAATAATCTCGGCTATTTCGACGAAGTCAATCTGACCACCCGCAAGGGGGACGACCTGTCGTTGATGGATATCGATATCGATGTCAAGGAACGCGCTACCGGAAGTTTCAGTATCGGTGCAGGTTTTTCGTCGGTCGACGGCCTGATGGTGCAGGGTTCCGTTTCCCAGGATAACTTCCTCGGACGTGGTCTGCGTCTTGACCTGTCCGGCTCGCTGGGCGGCAGCCGTACGGTTTATCGCATCGGACTGCTCGATCCCTATTTCCTGGACCGCGATCTGGCTCTTGGGTTCGATGTTTATGACACCGAACGTGAATGGACCGATTTCGATCGCAAAACGACCGGTGGCGATATCAAGCTCGGTCTGCCGATAACCGATGATATCCGATCCTTTTTCATATATCGCTTCGAAAAGAAAGACATTACCGACGTCGACGACGATGCCAGTTGGATTATTCAGGAGCAGGAAGGTAAACATACTCTGTCATCCATCACCGCCTCCTTGACTCGCAATACTACCGATTTCCGTCCCGATCCGAGCCGTGGCAATATTACCGAACTTGCCATCGAGTATGCCGGTCTTGGGGGTACGGAACGGTTCGTCAAATATACGGCGGATCACCGGTATTTTTACCCGTTGCCGTGGGGGATAGTCTTCAGCATTCACGGGCAGCTCGGGTACATCCAGGAAATGGGTGGGAAGTCGATACCGCTGGATGAACGGTTTTTTCTGGGGGGGATGAATTCCTTGCGCGGTTTCGAATCCCGCGAAGTTGGTCCGCGCGATTCCACAACCGGTGATTTCACCGGTGGTAACAAAGAGGCCGTGTTCAACTTCGAGCTTACTTTCCCCCTTATTAAAGATATGAAGATGAAAGGCCTGGTCTTTTTCGATACCGGCAACGCCTGGGATACCGACGAGACCATGTTTTCCGAAATGCGTTACAGTGTCGGCGCCGGGATCAGCTGGAACAGTCCCATGGGGCCGCTGCGTTTCGCCTGGGGCTACAATCTCAGTCCCAAGGAGTGGGAAGAACCATCGGCCTTCGATTTTTCCGTCGGCAAGATGTTTTAGCCATCGGACAAGTCTGTCGGGCTGTGTTGCAAAGCCAGCGGCGTCTTTCGGCGGTTTCCTAAAAATATCGTACGTATAAATGCTGGGTCGATACCATTTAAACCTTAAAAGGAGCCTGAAATGAAAAAGATCTTGGGATTCATGATTGCTGTCATGTTGATCGCAGCAGCACCGGTTGCAGCCGCGAATGGAAAAATTGGCGTCATTGACCTGCAGAAAGTGCTGCGTACCTCTGCCGCCGGACAGGCAGCCCAGAAAACGATTGCGGAAAAGGCGCAGGCTTTCCAGAAAACCATGCAGAGCCGCCAGGAAGATCTGCAGAAACTCAATGCCGAATTCGAAAAACAGAAAATGATGCTGTCCAAGGAAGCCATCGCCGAAAAAGAGCGCGATCTGCAGCAGAAGGTCAAGGATTTTCAACGCTTCGGTAATGATGCCAAGGAAGAGCTCCAGCAGGAGGATCGTCAGGCGACCTCCCGTATCCTTGACGAGGTGGCAAAGGTCGTCAAAGATCTCGGCGCCAAGAACGGATATGACGTTATCGTTGAAAAAAGCACGACCCTTTACACCTCCGACGGTGTCGATCTGACTGATCAGGTGGTCAAGGCCTACGACAAGAAGTACAAGGGCAAATAAGGAGACGTCATGGCGACCCTGAATGAATTGGCTGAATTAATCGGCGGCAAGGTTGTGGGCGACGGTTCCGTGACCATCAACCGGATGGCGCCCATCGATGCGGCCGGTCCGGGTGATATCACGTTTGTCGCAAACCCCAAATATCTGGCCAAACTCAAGGAGACCACGGCCTCGGCCGTGATTGTCAAGCCCGGGATCGAATGCCCCGGCGTCGCCTTGTTGGTCTGTGACAATCCCTACCTGGCCTTTGCCAAAGTGCTCACAGCCCTGCACGTACGGCGTCCCGAGGCGCAGGGAGTCATGGATGGGGCCTGGGTAGACCCATCGGCTGAACTCGGTGCCGACGTAACCATCCATCCCGGCTGTGTCATCGGAAAGAAAGCGCGCATCGGCCGGGGCACGATTCTTTATCCGGGGGTGGTGGTTTATGACGCTGTCGAGATCGGTGAGGACTGCCTGGTTCATGCCGGGGTTTCGATTCGTGAACAATGTCGCATCGGTAACCGCGTCGTGATACAGCCTGGCGCCGTCATCGGTTCCGACGGGTTCGGTTTTGCTCCCGACGGCAAGGCCTACTACAAGATCCCCCAGGTCGGAATCGTCTCCATTGAAGACGACGTGGAAGTCGGGGCCAACGTGTGTATCGATCGTGCCGCCATGGGGGTGACCCTGGTCAAGCGTGGCACCAAGATCGATAATCTGGTACAGATTGCCCATAACGTTTCCGTCGGCGAAGACACCATACTGGTTGCCCAGGTCGGTATCGCCGGCAGCAGCAAGGTCGGCAATCACTGTACTCTGGGCGGTCAGGTCGGCGTATCCGGGCATATCAAGATCGGAGACAATACCATGGTCGCCGCGCAGAGTGGCATCATCAGTGATTTGCCACCCGGCCAGGTCTTTTCCGGAACACCCACCATGCCTCACCGGGAATGGCTCAAAGCCTCCGCCGGTGTGAAAAACCTGCCTGCAATGCGTAAAACCATCAACAGTCTGCAGAAGCGCATTGAAGAGTTGGAAAAGCTTGTCAAGGAAAGGTAACAGCATGACCCTCGAAATTTTTGATATCATGAAATTGCTGCCGCACCGTTATCCCTTTCTTCTGGTGGATCGCATTGTTGATCTGGAACCCGGCAAAAGGGCCGTGGGTATCAAAAACGTTACCATCAACGAACCCTTTTTCCAAGGACATTATCCCGGACACCCTATCATGCCGGGTGTTCTGATTATCGAAGCCATGGCCCAGGTCGGTGGCGCTGTCGCCGCTTTGACCGCTGGAGACAAGGGCGATCAGGTACCGTATTTTACCGGCATCAACAACGCTCGTTTTCGGCGTCCCGTAGGTCCCGGTGACGTTTTGAAACTTAACTTGGAATTGGTTAACAGCCGCAGAGGGCTTTATGTTTTCGATGGTAAGGCTTATGTCGATGGCAATCTGGTTGCCGAAGCCGAACTGAAGGCGGTCTTTGCACCCCGGGCTCAGGATTGATACCATGATTCATGCTACGGCAATTATTCATGATGGTGCTTGCATCGATGCCAGTGTGGAAATCGGCCCCTACGCGGTTATCGGCCCCAACGTCACTATTGCGGGTGGGACCCGGATCGGCGCTCATGCGGTCATCGAGGGGTGGACCGAAATCGGCAGGGACAATCGTATCTTTCAGTTTGCCTCCATCGGTGCCGAACCCCAGGACCTTAAGTTCAAGGGAGAAGAATCGCGTCTGCGCATCGGAGACCGCAATACCATTCGCGAGTTTGTTACCATGCATCGGGGTACGGAAGACGGTGGCGGAGAAACGGTGATCGGCAGCGATAACCTGTTTATGGCCTATACCCACGTGGCGCATGACTGCATTATCGGAAATCGCGTCATCCTCGCTAATGGTGCTACCCTTGGTGGACATGTGCGGGTGGATGACTGGGCCATACTTGGAGGACTGTCCGCAGTTCACCAGTTTACCCGTATCGGCTGCCACGCCATGCTCAGCGGTGGCAGCATGGTAACCCAGGATATCGCTCCTTATATCATAGCCCAGGGCGACCGGGCCAAGGCCGCCGGCATCAACCTGGTCGGTCTCAAACGGCGCGGTTTTTCCGAGGAGATCCTTAGAGACATCAAGCAGGCCTATAAACTGATGTTCCGCAGCAATCTTCGTCAGGAAGAAGCTCTTGCGCGGATCACTTCCGAGATTTCCGCCGCTCCCGAGATACAGGTTTTTGTCGATTTCATCCGGGACAGCGAAAGGGGTGTTGCCCGATGAAAGACCTGCGCGCCGCCGTTGTCGGTGTAGGGTATCTGGGGCGCTTCCACGCCCAGAAATACGCTGCACTGCCCGGCGTCGAACTGGTCGGTGTGGTCGATGTGGACCGCGCGGCGGCTGAAAAGGTGGCGGCAGAGGTAGGTTGTGCTGCCTTTTCGGACTACCGGGAGCTGCTGGAACAGGTCGATGTTGCGTCGGTCGTCGTACCGACGCGCCTGCATTTCGAAGTTGCCAAGGACTTTCTGCTTGCCGGCCGACACGTTCTGGTCGAAAAGCCGATTACCGAAACGGTTGCCGAAGCGGACGAACTGATCTCTCTGGCTCGTCAGAACGGGGCCTTGCTGCAGGTGGGGCATCTCGAGCGTTTTAATCCGGCCATCGTGGCGCTGAATGGAGAGCTGAGCCGCCCCATGTTCATTGAGTCCCATCGCCTGACACCTTTTCGGGGCCGGGGAACCGACGTGAATGTGGTACTTGACCTCATGATTCACGATATCGATATCATACTCAATATGGTTCAATCCGAGCTGACGTCGATACATGCCTCCGGTGTGCCCGTATTGTCCGAAGAGGTCGATATTGCAAATGCCCGTCTCGAGTTCGCCAGCGGCTGTGTGGCCAACGTCACTGCCAGTCGTGTCAGTCGGGACGCGATGCGCAAGGTACGGGTCTTTCAAGCTGATGGTTATTTTTCCATCGATTAGCAAAAGCGCAGGATAGCGGTTTGTCGCAAAGGCGGCAAAGGCATGAGTCTGCCCGGTCTGCCCGGGATAACCATGCAGGAAAAAGACTTTGCCGAGAGCGACGCTCTGCTCAAGGAGATCGAAGCTTTTCTCTGCGCAGTAAAAAACGGTACGTCGCCCATTGTCGACGGTGAAGACGGTCGCCGCGCCCTTGAGGTGGCATTGCAGATCAGTCGCCGTTTGGGAGGTATGCTGGCGGGTTGACGGTTGCGTTTTATCTTGTTGTTTTGCAGGCGGGGCCGATACGCCGGGCCTCGCCTTTTTGTCGTTGAATCGCCGGATTGTTTCGCCTTGAGGTTTTTGTTGTCGAAATCGCAAAGGATGCGGGAAAGTTCAAAGAGCAGATAGCAGGGGAAAGTTTCAAGCCCCATTATTCAAGCTTTCGGGCTTGACCGGCGCCCAGGAACTTCTTCTTCCATGGGCGCGAATAAAATGTGCAAACAGTTATGTTTCTTAAAGGATACGACATGTCTATTCCCATGGTTGATCTGAAGGGGCAGTATGACAGCATCAAGGACGAAATTAATCGGGGACTTCTCGATGTGCTGGAGTCCACGCGCTTCGTTCTCGGTCCTCAGGGAGAAGCCCTGGAGCAGGAAATCGCCGCCTATTGCGGTGTCCGTCATGCATTTGGAGTCGCTTCAGGAACGGATGCCCTGCACCTTGCCTTGCGCGCAGCAGGTGTAGGACCTGGTGATGAGGTGATAACCACCGCTTTTACCTTTATCGCTACTGCCGAGGCTATCGCCTACGTGGGTGCCACTCCCGTTTTTGTCGATATCGATCCTGCTACTTTCAATATCGATGTGGCCAAGATCGAAAATGCCATAAGCGAACGTACTCGCGCGGTCATTCCCGTTCATCTGTTCGGACAGCCGGCCGAGCTCCAGGCGCTTGAAGCTTTGTGCAGGAAACACGATTTACGTATGGTGGAAGATTGCGCGCAATCCTTTGGCGCCGATTATCAGGGGCGCATGACCGGTGCCTGGGGCGATCTGGGGTGTTTTTCGTTTTTCCCCAGCAAGAATCTCGGCTGCTACGGCGATGGCGGCATGATCGTTACCGATGACGAGCAACTGGCCGATCGCATTCGGATGCTGCGTAATCACGGCAGCCGAGAGCGTTATTACCACGCCGTTATCGGATACAACAGCCGCCTGGATGATCTGCAGGCGGTTGTTTTGCGTACAAAACTCAAATATATCGATTCCTACAATCGGCAGCGTCGCCAAAACGCCGCTCTTTACAATGCTCGCCTGGGCGACTCCTCGGTCACCATACCCGTTGAAGATGGACTTGGTACCCACGTTTTTCATCAGTACACCATCCGTGTCCGGAATCGGCATAACGTTCAGCAGGTGCTGGCCGAACAAGGGATTGCATCGGCCATCTACTACCCGGTTCCCCTCCATCTTCAGGAGGTATTCGCCGGGGCTTGCGACGGACTCTCCCTGCCGGTGACGGAACAGGCTGCAGAGGAGGTCCTTTCCTTGCCCATGTATCCCGAACTGAAGGAAGAACAGATCGATCAGATCTGCAAAGCTTTGATGTCCGCCCTTTAGGAGCATCCGATGCAAAAGGTCAAACAGCGCAGGGTCATGATCGTCACCGGTGAGGCTTCCGGGGACATGCATGGGGCGAATCTGATCGAGGCGGCGGCCAAAGTCGATCCGGATTTAAAATTTTTCGGGGTCGGTGGTGCATGCATGGCCAAAGCCGGCTGTGAGATATTGATTTCCGGCGAAAAACTCGCGGTCATGGGATTGGTCGAGGTCCTCGGACATCTGCCGTCGGTCTGGCGTGCCTACCGGCGTCTGAAAAAAATTCTCAATGGTCCGCAAAAGCCCGATGCCCTGGTTCTGATCGACTTCGCAGAGTTCAATCTGTTATTGGCGGCTCAGGCCAAAAAGGCGGGAGTTCCTGTTCTTTACTATGTCAGCCCGCAGGTTTGGGCATGGCGGCGTGGCCGGGTCCGTCGCATCGCATCGGTGGTTGACCGACTGGCCGCCATCTTTCCGTTTGAGCCCGAACTGTACGAGGGACTGGACATCGATGTGAAGTATGTCGGCCACCCGCTGTTGGATGAATTCGGCATCACCCTCGATCGCGATAGCTTTCTTCGCCAGCACGGGCTCGATCCGGCCGTGCCGGTAGTCGGTCTTTTCCCCGGCAGCCGCAAGAACGAACTCAGATATATTTTCGATACCATCATGCAAACGGCGGCCGAATTGCTTGAAAAGCATTCCGATATTCAATTCCTGCTGCCCGTCGCCTCGAGTTTTCGCAGGCAGGATCTCGAAGCTCTGGTCGCGCCCTACGACCTGCCGATAACGCTGGTTACGGAAGATGTCTACAACGTCATCAATGCCTGCGATGCGATCATCAGCGTATCCGGGACGGTTACCTTGCAGATCGCCCTGGTCGGTACGCCCATGACCATTGTTTACAAGATGGCTCCGCTGAGTTATGCCGTTGGACGCCGCCTGGTCCGGGTGCCTCATATCGGTCTTGCCAACATCGTGGCGGGCCGCGAGGTGGTCAGAGAATTTATTCAGGACGATGCCATGCCGAAACGTATTGCCGGGGAGATCGACACCATTTTGTCGCAGACCGGTTACAATCGTGCCATGCGCGATGGCCTTGCCGTCGTCCGACAGCGTTTGGGCGAGGGAGGGTGTGCCGCGCGAGTGGCGCGCATGGTTTCCGAAATGATTCGTGAAAGCGAATCGCAAGGAGAGTATTTTTGTGAGGTATAACCCCAGACAACTCTATCGTCGGCTTTACTATTATTCCAGGCCCTATCTTTTTCGCGTGTTCCTGGCCATGGGGGCATCGATTCTGGTTTCCGGGGCGGATGTGGCAACGGCCAAGCTGGTCAAGCCTTTTGTCGACGATGTGCTTATCGCTACCGAGAAAGGCTTGGTCAATCTCGTTCCCATTATCGTCATAGGTCTGGCGTTGTGCAAAGGGGCGGGGCGCTATATTCAGGAATATTTCATCAAGACTGCCGGGCAACTGGTCGTGCAGGATATTCGCAACGATCTTTATGCTCATTCCATGGCCCTTTCCATGGGATACTTTTCCCGCAGTTCGACCGGCAATGTGATGTCCCGTATTCTCAATGATGTCGGTGCGCTGTCGCGTTCGGCGGCCGATGTGCTGGTGGATGGTTTGCGGGAGAGTTTCACCCTGATCGGATTGACCATCGTCGCGTTTCAGAGCGATTGGCGACTTGCCTCCATCGCATTTGTGGTCATGCCGGTTGCGGTAATTCCCGCAAGTATTATCGGGCGTCGTATCAAGGACAATACGCGGCGTGGGCAGCGCACCATGGGTAACCTGACGCGGGTATTGCAAGAATCCCTTGCCGGCATCAAGGTGATCAAGGCTTTTGGTACCGAGGCCCGCGAAACCGATCGCTTCAAAACGGAAAATAAACGTTTTTATCATTTCATTCGCAAAGTACTCAAATACGATTCAGCGGCGACGCCGGTAATTGAAATTCTGTCTTCCCTGGGGGTCGGGGCGGTACTGTGGTACGGTATTCATCGCGTCAGCCAGGGGGCCATGACCCAGGGGGATCTGTCTTCCTTCGTTGCGGCTTTATTGATGATGTACGCCCCCATGAAGCGTCTTACCAAGGTCAGCAATACGATTCAGCGTTCACTCGGAGCTGCCGAGCGGGTGTTCGAACTGATGGACGAGAAAGCCGATATCGCGGATCACGCCGATGCCCTGCCGGCATCGAGGATGGCAGGGAATATCGACTTTTGTCAGGTCGATTTTTCCTATGGGGAGGAACCCGTTCTGCAAGATTTCAACCTCTCCATCCGTTCCGGAGAAATCGTTGCCCTGGTCGGACCGAGCGGCGGCGGCAAGTCCACCATCATCGGACTGCTCAATCGGTTCTACGATCCTCAAAAAGGAAACATCCTCATCGATGGGCAGGATATCAAATATCTGACCCAGGAAAGCCTCAAGCAGAATATCGCCCTGGTGGACCAGGAGACCTTTCTGTTCAACGATACCGTGCGCAACAATATCCGATACGGCCGTCTCGAAGCCGCCGACGCCGAAGTTGAAAAGGCCGCCAGGCTGGCCTATGCCGACGCGTTTGTCCGGTCCATGCCTGATGGATACGAGACGGTTATAGGCGATCGCGGAGTGAGACTCTCAGGCGGTCAGCGACAGCGTATCTGTATCGCCAGGGCCATTCTGCGCGATGCGCCGATTCTGCTGCTCGATGAGGCGACCAGCGCTCTCGATACCGAAAGCGAGGCCATGGTGCAGAAAGCGCTTGTCAATCTCATGGAGAACCGCACGACCATCGTCGTGGCGCACCGGCTGTCCACCGTCATGCACGCGGATAAAATCGTTGTTTTGGAGGACGGGCGTATTTGCGAAACCGGCAATCATCAGCAACTCCTGGCCGGAGGCGGCCTTTACAGTCGCCTTTATGAAATGCAATTCGTCGAACGGAACTGACCTGGGATAAGGGGAGGCTCGCGTGTACCTTCTGTACGATCTTATCTGGCTTGTCGGTGCCGCGGCCCTGGTGCCGTGGTACTTGCTTCGCAGGCTTTGTGGAGGGAAAAACCGGCAGGGACTCAGGGAGCGTTTCGGATGGTATGCTCCAGGTCGGTTATCGCTGTTGAAGGGGCGACCGATTCTTTGGCTGCATGCCGTATCGGTCGGCGAGACCCGTGCCGCCGTGTCTTTGATACGCGCACTAAAAAGGACCTATCCCGACCATGCGCTGGTGCTTACCAATGTTACCGAGACCGGACATGCCGTCGCCGAAAATATCGACGAGATCGATTTAAGCCTGTTTTTTCCTTTCGATCTTTCCTGGGCCGTGCGCCGGGTATTAAAGCGGCTCAGTCCCGACTTGGTAATCATTGTAGAAACCGAAATATGGCCCAACCTGGTGCGATGCGCAAAGCAGGCTTCCATTCCTCTGGTGCTTGTCAATGGTCGATTATCTGATCGTTCCTTTCCCCGATATCGGAAAATGCGCTTTTTCCTGCGTCCAGTCCTGAATCGGTTTGCTGCCTTGTGCATGCAGACTCAGCAGGATAAGGAGCGCATATTATCTCTTGGAGCATCCGCCGGGCGGGTTGCGGTTACGGGTAATCTGAAATTCGATATGTCCTGCGACGGTGTGAGTGCCATGAACCCGACAGATTTGAGGTCGATGTATAAATTACCAGCCGATTCTCTGGTTTGGGTGGCGGGCAGCACACACTCCGGCGAGGAAGAACCGATTCTGGATGCTTATTGTAAAATGCGCGACCGGGGCATCGGGTTGTGTCTGGTTCTGGCGCCGCGCCATCCGGGGCGGGCCCAGGAGGTTGGACAGATGCTGACCGCCCGCGGGCTGAACTGGGTCGCACGAACCTCGCTGTCGGAAAAGAGTGGAATTTTGCGCCACGGCGACGTTTTGCTGATCGATACGGTCGGCGAACTGCTGAAACTGTATGCAGCTGCGGACGTGGTTTTCGTCGGCGGCAGCCTGGCGCCGGTTGGAGGGCACAATGTTCTGGAAGCCTCGTTGTTGAAGAAGCCGGTGCTTTTCGGACCACATATGGCTAATTTTCGCGAAATCGCCCGGCTGTTGATAGAGGCCGGGGGCGGCAAAACGGTTTCAGAAAACGAGCTGTCTGAAGAACTCCTCACCTTACTGACCGATGCCGAAGCCAGAGCGGACATGGGGCTGGCCGGATACGGTTTCTTGCAACAGCATGCGGGAGCTACGGAGCGTACGGTCGAGGTCATCCGGCAGCAGTTGGGCGCATGAACATGGCCGGCCTGGGTTTATTCTATCGGCGTCTGGCGGTTTACGGTCCCCGTTCCTTGCTGCAACGGCTGGTATACGGTCTGCTGTTGCCGTTGAGCTGGCTCTATGCTCTGGTCATGAGCCTGCGCGTCAGGCTGTATCGGCTCGGCTGGCTGGCTTCATACCGAGCTGCCGTGCCGGTTATTTCCGTCGGTAATCTGAGTGTGGGCGGAACGGGAAAGACGCCGGTTGTCGATTACCTGATTCGTTACTGCCAGTCTCGGGGCAAGCGCGTGGCTGTGGTGAGCCGCGGCTATGCCAGCGGCGCAGGGGCAGCCTTGCGGGTGGTGTCGGCAGGGCGCGGACCGTTGCTGGATGTCAAAACGGCCGGTGACGAACCCTGGCTTTTGGCCCGCCGCAATCCCGAAGCCATTATCGTCGTCGCGCCGCGCCGCTCTGCAGGCGTTCGTCATGCCGTCGATACCCTCGGTGCTCAGGTTGTGCTCCTCGATGACGGGTTTCAACATCTGGCTGTACAGAGGGATTTCGATCTGGTGTTGCTCGATGCCCTGCATCCTTTCGGCAATGGCAAAGTGTTGCCGGCCGGCTTGCTGCGTGAGCCTGTATGCGCATTGCGCCGTGCGCACCTTTTTGTCTTGACCCGCTGTCCCGAGAGGTTCTGCAAGGATCCGGTTCTTCCCGGCCCGGTATTGCATTGCCGGCATGAGGTGGATGATTGTATCCTGAGCCTGGACGGCGAGAAGCGCAGCATGAGGGAATTGGCCCCATTGCGGGGGGTCGCGTTTGCCGGCGTTGGCGAGCCGGGGAGCTTTTTCCGTGCTCTGGAAAACCATGGTTTGAGTCTTTCGCAAACCTTGGCTTTTTCCGACCATGCCGGATATGATGCGCAGGTTTTGGCAAGGTTGGCCGCAGCCGCCGGGGCCGCCGATTATTACATTACAACCGAAAAAGATGCCGTCAAGCTGGCGGATGCCGATTTGCCGCTTCCCTGCTTTCAGGTGCCTTTGCGACTCGCTTTTCTGGAAAACGGTGCATTGGAACGGCGCTTATCTGCTGTTATAGATCCGAACAATCATGAGAGGTGATCCCATGGCGATTGCTCAGGAACTGCTCGATATCCTGGCCTGTCCTCGTTGCAAAGGGCCGGTTCGCCCGGTCAACGAACCCGAAGGTTTGGTGTGTGACGCATGCCGTCTGCAGTACCCGGTCGAAGATGATATCCCCGTCATGCTCGTCGACGAGGCTGTGCCTCTGGATGCAGCAGACAGCACCGTAAAGAAGCAGAAATAGTCCCCAGGGGTGACAGACCGGATTCGGACTGTCGGCTTTACCGATTATTTTCAACACGGAAACCATGAAGAACGCTCAGGGATGGTCATTCAACCGTACCCTCTCTTCACGGATTTCGTGTTCTTGTTTATGTATTCGCCGCTTTTCTGAAGTCCGGTAACGGGTTTTTGCATTTGCAGGTATCTTAAAACAGCCCTCACGTAATGCTGCGACCTGAAAGCGAAGTTTTGCACCTTTGGTGAGATCGATTTTTTCTGAAATGATTCGTGAAAAGAGTTTGGAGCGGATTTTCTTCGTGATCTTCGTGGCCTTCGTGGTAACATACGCAGTTGTCTTGTCGAACGATCAACAGGTTATCGTAGAACATCCTGCTGAAGATGCGATGAGCATAGCCGGATAAAGGAGAATGTGTTTTTGAGACCGATCGATCCGAAATCCATACGGCGTATCATGGTGAGATCGACCAACTGGGTTGGCGATGCAGTCATGACCACGCCGGCCATGGCCGATCTGCGTGATGCCTTTCCCGATGCGGAAATCGTAGTGGTGGCCAATCCTCTGGTGGCGCAACTGTTTACCTTTCACCCGTGCTGTGACCGGGTGCTGATTTATGAAAAAAAAGGGGCGCATAAAGGGGTAGCCGGACTGTGGCGGTTTTCCAGACAGCTGCGTCGGGAACGGTTCGATCTGGCTGTTTTGATGCAGAATGCCATCGAGGCGGCCATCATGGCTTTTGCAGCCGGTATACCGCGGCGCGCCGGTTACCGGACCGATGCCCGCGGCCCGCTTCTGACCCATGGCGTCAAAATCGGTCCTGAACAGAAACGACTGCATCATACCGAGTATTACCGCCACATGCTCCGCCATATCTGCCAGGGTGAAGGGGGCGGGCGACTGCTTCTGGCCTGCAGTGAGGACGAAAAACGCTGGGCGCAGACAACTCTCGGGGATGGCTCCTGGGTCGCTATCAATCCGGGTGCCGCTTACGGTTCCGCCAAGCGCTGGTTGCCTGAACGGTTTGCCTCGGTAGGCGACAGTCTTGCCGAAGAGTACGGTCTGCAGGTGGTATTGACAGGCGGGCCCGGCGAGAGAGAAATCGGCCGGGACATCGAGACGGCCATGCGCGTTCCGGCATTGAACCTTATCGGAAAAACCTCGGTGCGTCAGTTGATGGCGGTGCTGGCGGGCTGCCGGCTGATGATTACCAACGACTCGGGTCCCATGCACGTCGCGGCGGCCTTCGATGTACCTATCGTGGCGGTGTTCGGTCCGACCGATCACACGACGACGTCCCCATGGTCCCGAAACTGTCGCATTGTGCGCAAGCCGACCGATTGCGCGCCCTGTTTGCTCAGACAATGCCCCACCGATCACCGCTGCATGCGGGCGATTATGCCCGAGGATGTGCTGAGCGCCGCACGCCGGCTTTTGGGGGATACGGCATGAGGGTGCTGATCGTTAAAATCAGTGCGCTGGGCGATGTGGTGCATGCCTTGCCCGCACTGGCCTATCTAAAAAGCGCTCATCCCCAGGCCAAAATCGACTGGTTGGTCGAAGAAGGATTTGCGCCGTTGATCGAGGGCCATCCGGGTTTGCGCAGGGTGCATCGCCTGGGGCTGAAACGCTGGCGACGGGAAGGTTGGCGCGCTGTTTTCGCCGGCGTAAAAGAAGTATTGAGGGAATTGCGCAACGAGCGATACGACGTGGTTCTTGATCTTCAGGGAAACTGCAAAAGCGGCCTTTTCACCCGCTTGTGCGGTGCGCCGCTACGCTACGGTTTTTCCTCCAGCGGGGTACGGGAATGGCCTAATCTGCTGGCTACCAATCGCAAGGTTCAACTCACCGCTGCGGATCACCACATCAGCGAGCGCTCTCTGGCCGTGGCGCGCGAGGCTTTTCCCATGGGAAGCGAGCGGCCCCTGGCAGGTCCGATGCACGTTTTACCCAAGGCCCGCACTGCTGTCGAGAAGCAGCTGAACGAGCTCGGCATTAACGGACGTTCGCTGGTGGTTCTGCAATACGGAACGACCTGGCAGACCAAATTATGGCCGCTCGATTCGTGGCAGGCCCTGGCTCGAAAGCTTTGTCGGGAAGATCGGCTGCGTCCCGTGTTGATATGGGGCAATGAATCGGAACGCCGCGCCGCCGAGGAAATCTCGCGGGCTACCGGCGGACAGGCCGTAATCTGGCCGCGCGGTACGCTGCAGGAGCTGGCTGCGTTGCTGGAAAGAGCCGATCTGGTCATCGGCGGGGATACCGGTCCCATCCATATCGCGGCAGCCTTGGAGACTCCCACCGTATCGATTTTCCGGGTTACCGACGGCTCCCGCAATGGCCCTCGCGGTGCGTTGCACATCCGCTTGCAGAGTCCTCTGGACTGTTCTCCGTGTCTGCAGAAATCCTGTTCCAGAGATGCCGAGTGCGGTCACAGTATTACCGTAGAACAGGTATTGGAGGCCGCCAGGGCGCAACTTATGGGAAAAAGGCGATGATGAATTTGGGCGCTGGCAGAGTGGAAATAGTCGAAGAGGCCAAGCCTCTGCTCGAAGCAGCCGGACTTCGCACTTTCGCAGATTTTATGGCATATGCCGAAGGTACGCGGATCTGCCATAAGCGGGGGCGATCTACCGTGCGCTTAACCATCGGCAGTCGTGCATTTTACCTCAAGCGCAACCGGTTTCATTGGGTCGAATTTTTCAAGGGGCTTTCGCGCCTGCGTCCGCCCGTTCGCGGAGCTCTGCGGGAGTGGCACAATATCGCACGGGTGCGGTCCGTCGGCGTGCCGACCCTGACCCCCATCGCTTTTGGAGAACGGCCTTTACTGGGTATCGAGACCCGTTCTTTCAGCATGACGGAAGAACTGTACCAGTGCGAACCGCTCGATCAGGTGCTGCGCAGGGATTTTTCCGGCCCCTTGTCGAATTTTAAACGAGATCGCAAGCGAGGCATTCTCCGGCAACTGGGGCACCTTGCCGGGTGTTTGCATGGTCAGGGACTTTTCCATCAGGATTTTTATTTAAGTCACTTTTTTCTCGACCCGCAGGATGTGCTTCACCTTATCGATCTGCAGCGGGTTCTGCATCGTCCCTTGCGTGCCGGCCATTTCCGCATCAAGGATCTCGCTCAACTGAACTATGCCGCCGGCCGTCTTGCCTGTCTGAGCCGAACCGACCGTCTGCGATTTCTGCACGCATATTTAGGCCATTCCTCCCTGACTCCCGCCAACAAGCGTCTGGTCAAGGCGGTTCTGGCCAAAACAGCCCGAATAGCCCGTCACGACGTCAAGTTGCTGGCGCGAAGGCGCCGACGTGGTGAACTACCCTGATGACCATGACTTTCCCGGAAGAGCCATGAGCCGTAAAATAAGCGTTATCTGTGCGCCCGCTCCCAAACCGAATCCCGGCATGGCCAGCGTCGATTTTGCTTTTTATGCCTTAAGCCGACGGTACGGTTTTGCCGAGCAGGTAACCTATTACCAACTGTATACCCACGACGAACTGCACAGCCGTGCCCGGACAGGTCTGGAAAGGGAGATTCGAACAAGACAAAGCCTGCCTTTCGAATATCGGAATTTCCGTCACGGTCTCGAGGATATTTTGGCCAGCGATCGCATCGTGTTCTGGGGCGATTTTCTTCATGCCGCCGATTATCATGAGGCCGCCGCCCGGCGTCTGGTAAAGATCGGTCTGGCCGGCAGTTCCGAAGAAGCACTCGACCGGGTGCGGGATCACTATTTTCTGCGCAACGCTCCGGCGGAAATCTGGCCCAAAGTTTTGGCTTTCGGCGGCAATCTGCTGTTCAACCGGGTGGGTCACTATGCCGACGGCAGTTATGCGTCGCAGGTGCAGCAGTTCTTTCAAAAGGTGGGAAAAGTATGGATGAGGGACGTCTATTCGGCTGCGCGGGTGAGTGAATTGCGCAACGATTATGAGTTCAGCTACCTTGGATGCGACGGTTCCCTGCTTCTGACATCCGAGGATCTGGAGCAGCTTCCCTATAACAGCTGCTATGATCACGTCGGGGGCGGAAAAGGGCATGCCGGAATCTTTTTCGGGTGCAACAAATGCAATCCCGCCATCATGGCACGTTTTGCCCGCGATCTCTGTCGCCGGCTCGGCATAAAGGGGCATTGGATTCCCTGGGGGCTCAGCAAAGGTTTCGGCCGTATGAAAAAAAAGGTTGGACGGCGATTCTCCGGGATGGAGATCCGTGAGGATCCGACCCCACCAACTCTTGGCGATCTGCAACGTATGCTCGGTCATTGCGAGGTCGTGATTTCCGACACCTATCATGTCTGCGTGAATGCCTGGCGTTTGGGGGTGCCGGCCGTGTGCCTCGGCCAGGCGCTGGTTCGGCAGCCCGACAATATCAACAGCGGCAATGCCTTTGCCTGGAGAGATAAGCGTCAGGTTTTCTACGGTATGCATGACGCTATGGAATACTACGTATACATCGAAGAGCTTGCAGACCGAAGCTGGCGCCGTAAGCGGCTTGAGCAGCTGGTTGCTTTACTGCAGAAGGATTCTTATCGGCAGGCTGTTTCAAGCCGCATCCGGGCACGAGCCGCGGCCGTCGAGCAGTCTCTGGTACAAGCGCTGCTGCCGCATTAGCCTCCGTCCCAAACAAAAATGCTTTCGCAAAAACCGTCAATTGCAACAACGCAGCCATTGGCGAGCTTTTGCGACGCGAGCAGATAAAGGAATGCCGCCATGCAATGGTCCGTTGTCGTACCTACCTACAATTACGGCCGCTTTATCGAACAGTGCCTGCAATCCATTCTTTGCCAGCACGGGGAGGACTACGAAATCATTCTCGTCGACGACGGGTCCACGGATGATACGCGGTCGGTGGCCGAAAGGTTTGTTCAACAGCTTCCTGCCGGACGCCTGCGTTACCTGTATCAGGAAAATCAGGGACCGGCTGCAGCGCGCAACCGCGGTATTGACGAGGCGAAGGGAGAGTTCGTCTGGTTTCTCGACTCCGATGATCGTCTGATTCCCGGCGCGTTCGCCCACATGCAAAGCGCCATCGAGCGACACAGACAAGGGGAATTGTTTTTCGGCGGATATCGGTCGGTTGCGCAAAACGGCACGGGTACCGACAAGATTCCAGGCCTTCTGGGAGCGGATCGCACAGAAAATTTCAAACGGTATCTGCAAAAGGAATTGAAAACCCTGACTACCGGTGCCGTGGCGGTTCGAAAGACCGCGCTGGGCAATCTCAGATTTCCCGAGGGCATTCATATCAACGAGGATGTAGTCCTGTTCGGGCACCTGATTGCACGGTGTGAAACGGTAGCGGTCAGTCGGGTGCTGGTGGAAAAGATCCGGCATCCCGCCAGTCTGCGGGGGAATATGGCGCGCATCGAGGAAACCGGTCTGCGTTCCGTCGATTATCTGTTCGATGGCACGCGCCTGACCGCCGAGCAGATGAAGCTTCGTTCCGGTTATCTGGCCAACCGCTGCCTGCGACTGTGTCGAGCCCACTACCTGCATGGCAATTATGCACGTGCTCGCAGTTATTATGCGCGGGCTTTGAAGGCTTGCCCGGGGCATCTTTTCAAGCTGTCCTATCTGATTAAATATTTACGTTCTCTCGGCAAGTGACGTTGGTGATAGTGATCGACAGATGGTTGATGCGGGCCAATGTCATCCTGTGACGAACTGCCGTTATGTTCCGGATGGTGTCGGCGAGAGGGAATTATAGTCTTTCATGTTTTTTTCCAAAAAAACATATGAAATTTCATGGTTTTATCGGAGCAGTGATGCCACCGTTGCGGGGGACTGCGAGTATATTGATCAAACCCGGCTGGCACGTTTCTTCCCTCGTTCCGCTCGGCGAAGGGGGCGATTGCTCCAACGACTCGAAACCTGCGGATGTCCTGCCTGGGGCGTTGCAGCCGTGGGCGTTCAAAACGCCGGGGGACTTGGCTCTCGCATCGTTATGCGAACGCGCAGCATCGATTCTGCCAAAACTTTCAAATCCTTTATAAATGGCGGCTACCGGCAGTTGTCCCAGGCCCAGAAGTGCCGTTTTACTGTCTCCCTGGGGCGGTTTTTACGCCGATTGCACGACGCCGGTATTGCCACCGATCACCGGTTATACGATGATCTTCTGGTAAATTTCGAAGAATCCGAGTTTTTTTTCGGCCTTTTCGGTCGTTATCCTTTTACCGTTAAAAAGGCCCCTCTGTCCGCCCGACAACAGCTTGTCTCCCTGAGCGGTCTGTATGCCATGGTGCATGGGCTGACCGGCAAAGCCCAGCGGTGGCGTTTCCTGACTGCATATCTGTGCGATTCAGACGTCGGGGAGCGTCGCCGATGGATGCGGCGATTTGCGGCGCGGGGTTTGAAACAATGCCGGCGTATCTGGTGGCGGCTGGCCAGACGCTCTCTCAAAAGCAATTCCGATTACGTCAGCGAAAAACGCCAGGGCTTCTCTGTGCTGCGTCTTCGCAGTGCGGAAGCACAGACGGCTCTGCATGAGCTGCTTCCCGATCCGGATCGTGCCTTTGAAGGTGCCGTCATCTACAAGCCCGGCAGTCGAACCCATGCCGGTCAGGTCGTGCTGGCGGGGCGCCGGTATTTTCTCAAGCGGTATAACCGTCGCAGCCTGGGATACGGTCTTGTGCGCCTGGGACGGCTGTCCCGCGCCAGGCGCACCTGGCTGGTTAGTCGCGGAGGCGTGTTGAGGAATCTGCCCATCCCAAGACCCATCCTCTGCCTGGAAGAAAAGGTCTTTGGAATGGTGCGGCGATCCTACATTCTGATGGATTTTTTCGAAAAGCGGCAGCGGTTGTGGCATATTGAATCGATGTCCGATGCCAAGATCGCGTCTTGCCTTTCCCGTTTCGGAGAAGTGATCGGCAATATGCACGTTTCCGGGTTCTCGCACGGAGACTTGAAGTGGGATAATATCCTGATTTATCCTCGGAAGCCTTTTCATATTTCGCTGGTCGATTTCGACGGCAGCCGCATCAGTCGAAGGGTGCGCACCGGTCGGATAAACAAAGACCTGCGGCGATTTTGTCGTGATTTCAAATGTTCCCAATTGTCGGGGAAACATTTGGAGAGTTTTATGCGGGGCTGGCGCAGGGGGGCCTACTACTGGTGAACAACCGACGGGCACAATCCTTCGAAACCGGACCGGTCGTCTTCGAACGCAGCGGCGCTTTTCGCTGCTATTACGACGCGGAGGTATCAAAAGATATCGTGAGGGAGTTTCTGCAGCCGGATCCGGACGATCTCTTCGAACGGGGGGAACCGGTCAGTTCCGGGCGTTCCGGCAATCCACGGGACCTTGCCAAGGTTCTGGTGAAAGGGAAATGGTTTTTTCTCAAACGCTATAATTGCCAGGGACGGCTTTATCGCATCAAGAATATGTTTCGGCTTTCCCGGGGGAGGCGGGCCATGCGCGCAGGTCGCTGGCTGCTGAACTCGGGAGTACCCACGCCCAAACCTTTGATCTGCCTGGAAGAGCGGCATGGCCGCATGCTTGGCCGTAGTTACCTGATCTGCCCGTTTCTGGATGGAAGCCGTTCTCTGTTCGATCTGTGGCCGGACCTCGATGCGGACCGCAAACGTCTCTATATGCAGCGGCTCGGCCGATTGATGGGGATCTTGCATCGCTCCGGCATTGTTCACGGGGATAGCAACTGGCGTAATATCCTGGTCGGAAAAGAACAGGCCGAAGAACTGCGGTTCTGGTTTGTCGACCTGGACGGCGTTCGGCGCTACCGGCGTCTGACCGCGGCTCGTGCGGAACGGGATATCGGTCATTTTCTGCGAGAGCTGAAACGTAACGGCGCTGATGAAGAATACGCAAGGCTGTTTCGCCGGCACTGGCAGCGGACCTTGAATTTGAATTGAGGAGGATTCTGGTGACGATACATGCTATCAAGACATCTTTTAAGCAATTGTGCGAAATCATGGATCGGTTCGGGAACGATCATTGTGACGCCATCCGCCAGTGTGTTCAGCTTATGGCCGATGCTATGCACACCGGCGGCAAGGTACTGATCATGGGCAACGGCGGTTCTGCCGCCGATGCCCAGCATTTCGCGGCGGAACTTGTGGGGCGGTTCCTGATGGAACGCAAGGCTCTGCCGGCCGTCGCCCTGACCACCGACACATCGATTTTGACTGCCGTAGGCAACGATTACGGATTCGATGAAATCTTTAAACGACAGGTCGAGGCCCTGGCCGTCGCCGGAGATGTCGTTATCGGCATATCCACCAGCGGCATGTCGAACAATGTCTTTCATGCCCTGACCACAGCCAACGAAATAGGTTGCAAAACCATCGGCTTGTTGGGACGCGACGGCGGTAATATCGCGGCCGTTGTGGATATCGAACTGACCGTACCCGAGCAGCATACGCCTTTTATTCAGACTGTTCATGGTGCGGTTTTGCATCTGCTGTGCGATATGTTGGAGAAGGAACTGTTCACGCCTTCCTGACAACCGGAAGGGTATTTGGTGATGGTATGCCGGTTTTGTTCCGTAGCGCGTTGTTTTTTTAGACCTGCTACCAAGGAGCCAGGGACATTCCGGCAGGCGGAATGTATGAGTCCGTGCCTGACACAGAACGGGAGCAGGGCCGGTTGACAAAAAAACGGAATTGCAATCATCAAGCGCCGTATTTTATTGGTAGTTACAGGAAGTCTTACATGGATATCGGTTTTGCAACATTTTTTTACTACCCTTTCGGTGGATTGGAAAAAAGCTTGCGCAATATAGCGTTAGAGGTTTTAAGGCGGGGGCACGACCTCACTCTCTATTGCTATTTCTGGAAGGGAGATCTTTTGCCGGGGGCCAAACTTGAAGTATTGCCTGCCAGGGGCTGGACGAATCATAGGCGAATGTCCTCATTTGCCGGCAAGCTCCAACAGCGCATTTCAGCGCGTAATCACGATCTTCTGGTGGGGTTTAAGCGGATGCCAGGACTGGATCTCTATTATAACGGGGATGTCTGCTACAAGAACGAGATAAGCTCGAAAAACAATCCGCTGATCAAACTAATGCCGCGTTATAGAGTGCTCTCCTCTTTTGAAAACGATGTTTTTTCCAGAACGTCATCAACCCATATCATGTACATCTCCGAACGTGAAAAAAACATTTTTCAGAATTATTACGGTACGCCTGATTTTCGCTTTCATGCCCTGCCGCCGGGGATTGACAAAAATAGTATCCGTAATGCCTGTTCAAATCTGAAACGAGGACGTTTGCGAAAAAGACTGGGGGTGAGTGACGATATCCTGGTCGCGTTGATGGTTGGATCCGACTTTTACCGCAAGGGGGTGGATCGCTCGATTCGCGCCCTGGCTGCCTTGCCTGCGGAAGAACAACAAAAGGTTGAACTCTGGATTGCCGGGCAGGGAGTTCCGGAGCCTTTTATCAAACTGGCCAGAAAATTGGACGTCGAAAAGCGGATACGTTTTCTGGGAGCCCGGGATGACGTGCCGGAGTTGCTTGCCATCTCCGATTTTTTACTTCATCCGGCAGTAAGTGAGACAGCCGGCAATGCCATTCTGGAGGGGCTGGTTGCCGGTATTCCCGTCATCGTCAGTCAAAGCGCCGGGTTCAGCTACCATGTCGCCGAGGCCGGGGGAGGTATGGTTATTCCCGATACCCCTTGGTGCCAGTCGCATTTTGATCTTGCTTTCCGCAGACTCGTCAACGATTCGAAGTTGCGGGGACAATTAGGTCAACGGGGATGGCGGTATGCGGACACCACCGATCTTTACCACCGCCCCCAGGTTGCTGCAGATATTATTGAAAGAATGGCAAAGGAAAAATCTGGGGAAAATACGTTGTCCGGCGATGTTTTCGGAAGGTAGCTCGGAGATCCAAGAGGTTGCATGACAAATATCTTTAAAAATCGTGTGTTTGAAAGATTTTTATTATGGCGTGAAAAATTCAACGATTATCCCTATAGAAGTTATATGGATCATCATCGATGCATTTTTATTCATATTCCCAAAGCGGCTGGAACAAGTGTTCTCAAGGTCTTGGCTGGAAAAAAGATCAATCGAGATCATTGTAGCTATAATATTTTTTATCAGGCTTCCAGGAAAAAATTTAAATACTATTATAAGTTTTGTTTCGTGAGAAACCCATATACAAGGCTAAGATCTGTTTATCAATACCTTAAAACCGGCGGTAATGGGAAAGCCGATCTTGAATTGCAAAATATTATTGTGGACAGGTTTTCAACATTCGATGAATTTATTCTTGAATTTTTGGACAAAGACCTGATTCATCAAATGTCTTTATTGAAACCTCAGTATGCGTTCGTTTGTAATTATAAGTATGATTTGATGGTTGATTTTTGTGGTCGATTTGAAAACCTTCATGACGATTTTTCTATCGTATGTAAAAATTTAAATATAAAGGAAGATTTACCAAAATTAAACAAAACCGACTATGAATCATCTGATAAGGAGAGGGCATTATTTTCGAGAGAAGTTCTTGATAAGATCAATTATCTTTATGAAAAAGACTTTGAAATATTTGGATATGAATTTGAATAACGTGCCTAGCTTGACCGTCGTTAACGCACCTGAGATAAAAGGTTGAGAAGATGAAAATTGTCATGCTTACCTCCGATTATCTGCCCAGTATCGGAGGAATCGCATCTCATATTTATGAGCTTTCAAAGGCCTTGATCGCAAACGGACATCAGGTTGAGGTTTGGCTGTGGGACAGGAAAGGCACCGTTTCTTCGAATGACAATCTGGGAGATATTCCGGTCAGGGTGATAAAAAGGGACGCATCCAAGGAAAAGTTGGAAAATGCGAAAAAAATTGCGCAAAAAACGACCGGCTTTTTTTCCGAATTCAAACCGGATGTCATTCATGTTCATACTCTCGATCAACTGATGCCGGCCCTTGCCTTCCTTAAAAAAAACTTTCCTTTCTTTACCGCTGTCTGGACCAATCATACCAGCAGGTTTCTCAGAAATATTGATTCGCTGATGTGGCGATTTAAAATGAGGTATTACCTTCGGGGGATCGATGGTCTGGTGGCAACCTGTAAAGAACGCCGGCAAAAATCACTGGGACTCGGAGTCCCATCCGGCAATTGCCTTTTCATTCCCAATGGTGTTGATCCTGATAAATTTGCAAAGATTTCCAAGGACAAGGCCAGAGATATCATAGGCGTAGAAAAAGACGCTTTTCTGTTGTTGTACACGGGAAGGTTTGCACCCATAAAAGGGGTGTATTATCTGGCGCAAGCGATAAAACTTGTGGCTGAAAAGATTCCCGATCTTGTTTGTGTCATGTGTGGAAACATGGATGGCGATCGGGAATCGGAAAAAATACGGGATTTTATTCGCGAGAACGAACTTGAGAAGCACATTCGTCTTGATGGTTTTATAAAGAACACTCTTCTTGGCCCTTATTTGTCGGCTTGCGATTCCCTGGTTCTTCCTTCCCTGATGGAAGCTACAAGTATTTCCATGTTGGAGGCCATGACCGTTGGTCGTCCAGTGATCGGATCGCGAGTCGGAGGGATAGCGGAGACGGTCATTGAAAAAGAAACCGGGATTCTGGTTCGGCCGGCGGATCCCGGGGATCTGGCTCGGGGAATCATGGACTTCTGGGAAATGGATAACCGGGAGCTCATGGGCGTGAATGCAAAGAAGCGTACCGAAGAATTTACCTGGCGAAATATTGCCTTGAAAACCGCTGAGTTTTATCGAGGATTGATTGCCTCAAAATGATACGATATTTGCTTTTCCCCACGTTGCAGTTAGTGCACCGGCAACGCGGTTCTGTGAAAGCTGACGATTCCCGGGTGTTCCGGTCTCAGAAAGGATAAGCATTCATGAAGCGATATCGACCCATGAATTTTTCCGGCGTCAAACGCTATTCCATAACCACGCGCGACAATAAGGTCAAGGTCGGGGAGCATTTCGCTGGGACTCCGCGCTCAGGCAGGTCGTTTAAGGAGTTTTTCGATAGCCTTCCGCACCTTCTCGGTGCCGACAATCTTCGAGGAGTGGTCGATGCGGTCGTAACGGCCCGCGAAAAGGGAAAGCCGGTGGTGCTGGCCATGGGAGGGCATGTCGTCAAATGCGGCCTGCAGCCGGTTCTGAAGGCTCTTATCGATGCCGATGTGATTACCGCGGTGGCGACCAACGGTTCGGTTGCCATTCATGATTACGAGGTGTCGCTGGTCGGTGCGACATCCGAAGATGTCGCGGCGGTGCTGGCGGCCGGTGATTTCGGCTTTTCCCTCGAAACCGGTCAGGGGATGAACGCCATTCTCAAGCAGGGCATGACCGATGATGGCGGTTTCGGTCGCACCATAGGTCGGGCGATCATCGATCAGCGACATCCGTATCGCGATTACAGCCTGTTGGCGGCCTGTGTCGGTAAAGATATTCCTGTCACCGTGCATGTCGCCATCGGCACCGATATCATCCATCAACACCCCGAAGCCGATGGCGGGGTTATCGGTGAGATGAGCTATCGCGATTTCCGTCTTCTGACATCGGTGGTCGCGGATCTCGGTGACGGTGGTGTCTGGCTTAATGTCGGATCGGCCGTGCTTTTGCCGGAGGTTTTTCTCAAGGCCTTGTCCATCGCGCAGAACCTGGGATATCATGTTGACGGTTTCACGACGGCCAATTTTGACATGATTCAGCACTATCGCCCCCTGACCAACGTCGTCAAACGCCCGACCATGGGCAACGGGAGCGGCTTTAGCATTACCGGCCATCATGAAATCAATATCCCGCTGTTCGCCCATGCCGTACTCGACAGGCTGGGTTGATCAGGGAAGAGGCAAGGTTGTTCTGTCGACGCCGATCCGTGTTTTGAAAATCTTGCATATTTCCGGGAGATATGGTATGCGCTGATGCGCACACGGAGCTGACGAGGCCGGCCCCTTTGGCCGGTTTCTTTCTTGCCGTTTTTTTTTACAGTCTTTTACGGAATTTCCATGGACCGAATAAATATAGAAAACCTTTTGGGGCGTTTGAGCGGCCTCAGGGCGCTGGTGATCGGCGATTTGATGCTGGATGAATATCTGTGGGGGCGTACGGACAGGATCTCTCCCGAAGCCCCGGTACAGGTGGTCGATATCGTTCGCGAAGATCTGCGTCTCGGTGGAGCCGGCAACGTCATCAACAACCTTGTCACCCTCGGTTGTCAGGTGCATGTCGCCAGTATCCTCGGTGAAGGACATGACGGGCTTTTATTGCGTCGACGCCTGGAAGAAAAGCGGGTCGGCATCGAGGGGCTGCTCTTCGACGGCAAACGGACCACCAGCCGCAAGACCCGCATCCTTGCATCGGGGCAGCAGATGATGCGGTTCGACCGCGAAAGCCGCACTCCCATCGATGCCAGTCAAGAGAAGCAGTTGGCCGATTTCGTGCGCAATTGCGCCGACCGCTTCGATGTCATCCTGGTTTCCGATTATCTCAAGGGGGTGCTCACGGAAGGCCTTTTGCAAGCGGTTATCGCCGTCGGCAAGGACAAGGGCATTCCCGTGGTTATCGATCCCAAGGGCAACGACTATGGCAAATACCGCGGTGCGACTCTGCTGACTCCCAATCGCAAAGAAACCGAAGTCGCTTCGGGGGTATCGATCGTCGATGAAGAGAGTCTGCGTCTTGCCGCCCGAACTCTCATGCAGCGCCTCGATCTCGAAACCCTGATGGTGACCCGTAGCGAGGAAGGCATATCGATCTTTTTTCACAGCGGCGAAGAGGTCCATCTGCCGACGCAGGCGCGGGAAGTGTACGATGTGACAGGAGCCGGCGATACGGTGCTGTCATTGGTCGGCCTCGGCCTGGCCGGCGGCCTGCCTGTCAGCGAAGCGGCTGTCCTGGCCAATATCGGCGCCGGCATCGTCGTCGGCAAGGTCGGAACCTCCACGGTCGGCGTCGAAGAGATTCATGAAGCCCTGGCCCATCACGCCCTGGAGTTCGACTCCAAAATCAGGTTACGCGAATCGCTGCGCAATCTTCTGGAGATCGAGCGGCGACGAGGCAAGACTATCGTGTTTACCAACGGCTGTTTCGATCTGCTGCATGTCGGTCACGTCAAGTATCTGCAACAGGCCAGGCGTCTCGGGGATATTCTGGTTCTGGGGTTGAATTCCGATGCTTCCATCCGGCGGCTCAAGGGGGCCAACCGTCCGCTTATCAACGAGCACGAGCGAGCCCATATTCTGGCGGCTTTGAGCTGCATCGATTACGTCGTGCTGTTCGATGAAGATACGCCTCTGGAACTGATCGACATGCTGCGTCCCGATATTCTGGTCAAGGGCGGAGACTATACGCCGGAGACGGTGGTCGGCAGGGAGGCGGTCGAGAGGTATGGGGGGCGCGTCGAACTCATCGATCTCGTCGACGGCCGTTCCACCACGAATATTATCGAGCGGATCCTTGATCGTTATGACCAGGGATAAATCGAAAGCGCCGATCCGCCGGGCCGTTTTCCTGGACCGCGACGGAACCATCAACGAAGAAAAGAACTATCTGCATCGGGCGGAGGATTTCGCCTTTATTCCGGGGGTGCCGCAGGCTATCCGGCGTCTCAATCGGGCCGGTTATCTGGTGGTGGTGGTGACCAACCAGTCGGGGGTAGCAAGGGGATACTTCGAACTGTCGGATGTGCGGCGTTTGCACGACCATGTCGCCGATCGACTGGCTGCCGAGGATGCGCATGTCGACGGTTTTTTCGTCTGTCCGCATCATCCGGAGGCCGGAAGGGGAGCCTGGCGGCGAAAGTGCGATTGCCGCAAAGGGGAGCCCGGCCTGCTTTTGCAGGCCGCCCGACAGTTGCACATCGATCTGGACCAATCGTTCATGGTCGGCGACAAGCAGGCCGATATCGAGGCCGGAATGCGGGCCGGCTGTACGCCGTTGTTGGTATTGACCGGTTATGGCGCCGAAACGGCACAGAATCTCGATGCTTCCATCCCCCGTTTCGTCAGCCTGACGGAAGCTGTCGATTTTATTTTACGACAGGATGCGATCCTGTCGTCCGAAGCTTAGACATCGAAAGGACTGTTCATGATCAAAAGCATGACAGGTTACGGTAAGGGGCAGGCGATTGCCGGCGATATGTCTCTTACGGTCGAGATCAAGTCGGTAAATCATCGCTACGGCGATATATCCGTAAAAGCGCCGCGTTATCTCCTCGGCCATGAGGCAGAGATCAAAAAGCGGGTAGGGGAACGCCTGAAGCGTGGCAAAATCGACGTATTCATCAATGTCGAGAACAATGCCTGTGCAGGGCGAATGCCGGTTCTCAACAAGGAACTTGCGGCTGCCTACATGGTTCTGTTTCGTCAGATGCGTGCGGAATATGCCCTGGAAGGGGAGGTGACCGTCGATCTGTTGGCCGGACAAAAGGAAGTCATCGCTCTGGCCGAGGCCGAGCCTGATGAAGAGGCGGTGAGCGGATGTCTGGCGGAGGCTCTGACAAAGGCACTGGGTGCCATGGAACAGATGCGCAATGCCGAGGGAACGGCCACCCGTCGCGATATGGAAGAACATCTGGAACATATCGAGTCTCTGTTGATTGCAGCGCGTGAGCGCGCGCCTCAGGTCCCCGTGGAGTGGAAAGAAAAACTCACCGAACGATTGGCGCGGCTGGAGAAAGGTTTCGAAGCCGATCCCCAGAGAATTGCCCAGGAAATAGCGGTGTTCGCCGATCGCTGCGACATCAGCGAGGAGCTCAGCCGCTTCAACAGCCATATCGAACAGTTCAGAGGGCTGTTCAGTGTTGAGGAGGCTGTCGGCCGGCAGATGGATTTCATCCTTCAGGAAATGAATCGGGAAGCCAACACCATGGGCTCCAAGTCCAACGACCTGGAACTGACGCGTCTGGTTGTGGCCATGAAGGCCGACCTGGAAAAGATTCGCGAACAGGTACAGAACATTGAATGATCTAAGGCCGCCGACTGCGGCTGCCATGTCCGGGAGAGAATGCATGAAACGAAACGGCATCCTGTTTGTCATATCCGCGCCTTCGGGAGCAGGTAAAACCTCACTGTGCCGGCAGATTATTGACATTTTTCCCAATATGCGTCACTCTGTCTCCTTTACCACCCGACCGCGACGGTCCGGCGAAACGGACGGTGTCGATTATCATTTCGTTTCTCAGGAAATTTTCGATACCATGGTCGCCGAAGGGGCGTTTGCCGAATGGGCAAGGGTGCATGGCAACTGCTACGGTACGGCTCTGGCCACCCTGCAGGAAGCGCGCGATCAGGGACAGGATTTGCTGCTCGATATCGATTGTCAGGGAGCGCAACAGCTCAAGCGTCATTGCCCCGATGGGGTTTTCATATTCATTTTGCCACCGAGTTTGGAAGAGCTTGAGAGACGGTTGCGGGGTCGCAATACCGACAGCCCAGAGGTTATCGGCCGGCGCCTGGCCAATGCCCGGCGTGAAATCCGGGAGCTGGTCTGGTATGATTACCTCATCGTCAACGACGATCTGTCGCAAGCCGTCGAAAAATTCAAAGGAATAATCCTGGCGGAAGGATGCCGGTCTTCCCGCACGAGGGAGGAAGCCATACGTCTGTTCGGGATCGATATGCAGGATCTTGAGACGACCGCATGATATCGGGGACCGGTTCAAGGTATTCCGAAGCGGTATTTAACAACGAATTTACAGGGGAAGGAAAAAAGGCTTATGGCTAGAATCACTGTCGAAGATTGCCTTCAGCAGATTCCTAATCGCTTTTTGCTGGTGATGGTTGCCGCCAAACGGACCAAGCAGCTTTACAAAGGTGCTCAACAGCTCATCGAAAACAAATCCAACAACAAGCGGGTCGTCCATTGCCTGCGCGAAATCGCCGCCGGAAAGGTCGATTACGAGATTCCTACCCGCAAAGGGTGACCTGCCCCGCCTTCATTCTGCCGGTGTTCCGGTGTCCTGGCGACCGTCCGATTTTTTCAGGGGACAGCGGAAAGTTTCGAGCCGGCTTCCGGGACCATGCATGTGGGCACAAGCATCAAAACCGGACCCAAAGGGCCCGGTTTTGTTTTCTTTTCTGCGGCCCGATGGATTATTCCGGCTGATCGTCCTCAAGCGGCCGCTTTTTAATGGCATCGGCAACAGGGCCGGTGAATCAGCATGCTCCGTTTAGATGAAATAATCGAAAAAATCCAAGCCTACAATCCAAAGGCCGATGTAGACATATTGCGGAAGGCTTATGTCTACAGCGCCAAGGTGCATCGCGGACAATCGCGTCTGTCGGGCGAACCCTACCTCAACAGCAGTCTCGAAATCGCCAATATCCTCATTCGCCTCAAGATGGATGTCCCCACCATTACGACCGGCCTGCTGCACGATATTCTGCAGCAGGAACTGGCCGATGTCGGTGAATTGCAGGCTCTTTTCGGCGAGAATGTCGGAGAGTTGGTACAGAGCCTGACCAGGCTGGGGCGCATCACTTTTACCACCAGCGAAGAACAGCAGGCGGAAAATTTCCGCAAAATGCTGTTGGCCATGGCCAGCGACATCCGCGTGATTCTGGTCAAACTGGCCGAGCGGTTGCACGACATGCGCACCCTCGAAAGCCGTGAGGCAGCGGAGCAGCGTCGCATCGCCCAGGAAACCCTGGATATCTACGCGCCGTTGGCCAATCGTCTCGGTATCAGCTGGATGAAGTGCGAACTGGAAGATTTGTCCCTGCGTTACGTGTTGCCCGAGGTTTATGCCGACCTGCGCACCAAAATGGAGCAGCAGAGCAAAAACCGGGCCGGATATGTGGAGAATGTTCGCAAGCAGTTATGTGAAAAGATGCGGCAAAACGGCATCGAAGGGGAGTGCTACGGTCGCCAGAAGCACTTGTATTCCATCTGGCGAAAGATGCAGCGTCAGGGAATCGAATTCGAGCAGGTGTACGATCTCATCGCATTTCGGGTGATTGTCAAGGATGTGCGGGACTGCTACGCCATGCTGGGGGTCATCCATGCGGCGTGGAAACCTATTGCCAGCCGTTTCAAAGACTACATCGCCATGCCCAAGGCGAATATGTACCAGTCGCTGCACACCACGGTGATCGGTCCTTACGGTGAACGCATGGAAGTGCAGATCCGCACCGAGGAGATGCACCGGGTTGCCGAGGAGGGGATTGCCGCCCACTGGAAATATAAGGAAGGTCGCGGCGGGGACAGTATCGTCACCAAGGACGAAAGGCAATTCGGCTGGCTGCGGCAAATGCTCGATTCTCAGCAGGAATTTTCCGATTCCCACGAATTCGTCGGTTCCGTCAAGGTCGATCTGTTTTCCGAAGAGGTTTATGTTTTTACCCCCAAGGGGGAGGTGAAGGCTTTCCCTCGCGGAGCGACACCGATCGATTTTGCCTACAGCGTACACACGGAAGTCGGTAATCGCTGCGTGGGTGCGCGGGTCAACGGCAAGCTGGTACCGTTGAAGACCCCTCTCAATAACGGCGATGTGGTGGAGGTTGTCACTTCACCGAATCAGACGCCAAGCAAGGATTGGCTCAAGTTCGTCGTTACCTCCCGCGCGGCCAGCAAAATACGCCACTGGGTCAAGACCGAACAACGGGAAAAAAGCATCGAGCTCGGTAAGGAGCTGTTTGAAAAGCGTCTGCGTAAATATGGCTGCAGCCTTAAAAAAGTGTTGGCATCCAAGGAATTTTCCCAGGCCATGCAGGATCTCGGTTATCATGGGTCCAGCGATCTTCTGGCTGGCATCGGCTACGGCAAAGTTCCTCTCGGGCAGGTTGTAAGCCGGGTCGTTCCTGCGGATAAACTTCGTCCCGAAGCGGAAGATAAGGGGGTAGCGGCACCGCAGGCCGGTCCGGTTCGAAAAAAGCCATCGAGCGCCATCAAGCTCCAAGGTATCGGGGATATCATGGTGCGTTTTGCCAAATGCTGCAATCCTCTGCCCGGGGATCCGGTGGTAGGTTTTATCACCCGGGGGCGCGGCATTACCGTCCATCAGTCCGACTGCCCCAGTGTGCTGGAGAGTGACAGGGATCGGCAAATCGAAGTTGAATGGGATGTGAAGAAGAAAGCGCCCCACACGGCCAAGATCCGCCTTGCCACCGAAGACCGAAAAGGGGTGCTGGCCAGTGTCAGCAACGCTATCAGTGCCTGTGAGGCAAATATTGCCAGCGCCAGTGTGCAGCGGACCAAGACCCAGAAAAGTCTTATCGTTTTTGCTGTCGAAGTGGTCGACGTCGAGCATCTCAACCGCGTCCTCAATGCTTTGCACCAGGTCAAGGGCGTTTATCAGGTGGAGCGTCTGCGCCACTGAATCATCCTGCCGAAGCCATAGAGCTCAACAGGAGTTTTGGTGAAATCATATATCCTGCGGCGGGAACCGGGCCCAATAGCGATGTCCTTGCATTTCGGTAAACCAGGAAGGAGTACATGCCGTGCCGATTGAAAAAATCAACACGCAAAAGGCGCCCGCCGCCATCGGACCCTACTCCCAGGCGGTAAGGACCGGCGACTATCTGTTTTTTTCCGGGCAGATTCCCCTCGATCCGGTCAGCGGAAATATTGTTGGACAGGATGCGGAAACACAGACGCGACAGGTGCTTAAAAACATCGAGGCGGTATTGGAAGCCGCAGGTCTCGCCGCGGACCGGGTGTTGAAAACGACGGTCTACCTCGCCGATCTGCAGGATTTTGCCGCGGTCAACAAAGTGTATGCGGAATATTTCGGAGAAGCAAAACCGGCACGTGCTACGGTTCAAGTGACGGCTTTGCCGAAGGGCGCCCTGGTCGAAATCGAAGGCATAGCCTATTCGGGAAGCTGAGAATCACCGGAGGGAAAACAGAAGGGGATACGCAACAGGGGAAGCCGGCCGGCTTCCCCTGTTGCGTTTTTTATGGCAGGTCCCGGTTCAGATGGCCTTGGTCACAGCGCCGGAACGCAGGCACCGGGTGCAAACCTTGACGGACTGCACTTTGCCCTTGTGCAAGGCCCTTACTTTCTGAAGGTTGGGGTACCAAACCTTGCGGGTTTTGTTATGTGCGTGGCTGACGTTATTGCCAGTGGTCGGTTTCTTACCACAGATATCGCATACTCTGGACATTTTCTTACCTCCTGGAATTTTAGAGCGGCTATATGTACCACGTACGGTCCCGTTTTGCAACCTCTTTTTGCTTTCCGAATGATGTCCATCCATCATCGATGCAGCGAACCGAGCAGTCGTTCGGCCAGGGCGAAGCCGAGCAGGATCTCGCCATTGGTACCCAGCCCGGGGCACAGCAAGCCGGGTATGGCGAAAAGAAGGTTGCGGCGGGTGCGGCTGCAGGGCAGCCCGCACGGCTGAAAAAATCGTCTGCTTTGGGCGTTGCTGCCGATCGAAGGGAGCGCAGCAGGTTCGAGACGGAAATCGGTGAACGGCAGCAGGGTTTGCAATCGGCGTGTTACGTCATCCGAAATGGCCGAGTATTTTCGAGAGTCGTTTTTCCCTGCGATGAGAAAGTGGGTCTGGCTGCCGGCCTGGTTCCGGATCGCCAGCAGGGGCGTGGAACCGGAAAGGACGATGCGGTCGCCCAGCAAGGGAGATATGTTGCCCTCTATGGGGGTGGTTTGCCAGATCGGTCGACAGGTGCAGGTTTTCGCTTGCTCGGTTTGCCTCGAGGGCGGGAAAAATGCCGTCGCCGAGGGGCAGGTCAGGACAAATTGCGAGGCTTTGAAGGCGGAGCCGTCTTTGAGCAGGATGCCGTCGAGATTTCGGCCGGACCACTGCAGCATATCGAGTTGGTTCAATGGCATTTGCGCGACGTGAAATTGGGCGGTACGCCGGCTCAGCACATCAAGAAAAGATTTGCTGCCGATAGTTTTGGGCTGGCTGGCCCAGTACCATAGCAGCATAGCCTGGGCGGTAGAGAGGGTGTTTGCGGGGCAGCCGGACAGTCCGCAGAAGAGGTCCTGTAAAAGGGGTAGGGTTTCCCGGTTTGCCCGGCGTTGAAGATGTTTTGCCAACGGCGTGGATAAAGGCATGCTGCCGGCACCGGGTTTCCATGCGGTTGCGGCGATTCGCAGCTGCTTGCGCATGTTGAACAGCGGTGAAGGGCTGTTGTCGGCAAGGGATCGGGCGAGTTTTGCACCTTCTGCGGCAAGGTTTTGCAGCAGTCGGGCCGGGCTGTCGGTTTTCAGTTCCCGGAGCCATTCTGCTTCCAGGGCATGTCCTGTAAGATTAAGTCGGTGATGATCGCCGATAAGTTGCAGGGTTCCGGCTTTGTTTTGTTGCTGCCGGTCGATTCCAAGAATCGTCAGAAGTTTGTTCAGTTGAACGTCGCAGTGAAATTCAGGCGGCAGTATGGGGGCGGCATCCTCCGCGAGGATCATAATCCGACGTCCGCGTCGTGCCGTAAGAAATGCGGCGATTCGTGCAGCCAGTCCGCTGCCGAAAATTATGATGTCAAAGTGTTGCAATTTCACCCGTACCATTTCTTTTACAAAGAGCCAAGGTGTTTGATGCGAGCCGTTTAAAGGTCCTCTTCGCTGAAAGTGTGCAGGCCGCTGCGTTGCAACAGAGCCGTAGTAATTCCCTGGCCGGCCGTCCTGGTTCCGTTGCGGCAAATCCGATGAACGCCGCAGGAAGGGCTACCGTCCTTGAGCAGGGCGTCCTTGCATCCGACCAGGCGGGCTATTTGCAAGGTTTGCTCCGCACCTTTGATGAAAACGTTGTTCATATCGGCTCGGTCCGTGTTCACAATCTTACCGGAGCCGTCCAAAACCTCGGGTCCGCTGCCGGCCGCAAAAAAGGTCAACGGGCGCGGTGTCGACAGCCCCGCCAACTGTTCGGGGCAGACGGGTATCGGGGTCAGGTCGTGGCGCTGCAGGTAATCGAGTACCTTCGGGTTGGTCTTGCTCTGGCCGTCATAGCGGGTCAACAGCCCAAGCAGACAAGCACTGACCAGTAGGGTTTGCGACATGGCGGTGTCCTCGATGGCTGTTGCAAAGCAGCCGGGTACCCGCGGATACCCGGCTTCGAAAGGGATGGCGGTACACTCAGACGGTCGGTGGGTTCAACAGGGCCAGCAGGGGTGGTTTCTGAGGAGGGGAGATGCGTACATGACGTCCCTCGATGTGCAGGCGGCCCTCCGCATACAACTGAATGGCTTCTGGGTAGATGCGATGCTCCTGTTCGAGAATGCGTCTGGACAGAGTCGTTTCATCATCGTCATCGAGCACCGGAACGGCGGCCTGGATGATGATGGGGCCGCTGTCCACCCCCGGATCGACGAAGTGTACCGTGCAGCCTGCGATTTTGACCCCGTACTCGAGAGCCTTGCGCTGGGCCTTGATGCCGGGAAAAGCCGGCAGCAGGGCCGGATGGATATTCATGATGCGCTGCGGAAATGCCTCCAGAAAAACGGGAGTCAGGATGCGCATGAATCCCGCCAGTACGACAAGATCGACTTCGGCATTCCGCAGCGCGGCTACCATAGCCTGATCGAACGCCGCCCGCTCGGGATGATCCCGGTGGTCAATGACCAGGGTGGCAATGCCTGCCTTGCGGGCACGCGTCAATGCGCCGGCCTGCGATTTGTTGCTTAGAACCAGAACAACCTCGGCGGGCAGCTCACCCTCCCGGCACCGGTCGATAATTGCCTGCAGGTTGCTGCCGTTACCGGATGCCAGTACCCCGAGGCGTAGTTTTTTACTCAATTCTTCTTCCCCTCTGACGAAGTTTCGGTTGCCGATAAAGTCTAAACGAGAGTGACGGTCGGTTCGCCTTCTTCTGCGCTTTTTGCGATTTCTCCGATGATGAAGGCTTCCTCTTTGAGGCCGGAAAGTCGCATCATGATTTCTTCGGCTTCCGCTTCGGGCGCCACCAGCACCATGCCGATGCCGTAATTGAGGGTGCGGTACATCTCCTCTTCGTCGATATTGCCGGCTTTGCGCAACAGTTCGAAGATGGGAGGTTTGGGCCAACTGTCCTTGCGGATTATGGCCTGGCAGTTTTTCGGCATCATGCGAGGAACGTTTTCGACGAGGCCACCGCCGGTAATGTGCGCCATGCCCTTGATCTGGAAATCGCGCAGCAGATTGAGGATGGTCTTGACGTAAATGCGGGTGGGGGTCAGGAGCTCCTCGCCGATGGTTTTGTCGAGTTCTTCAACCTGGGAGTCGGCGCTCAGGCCGAGATTGTCGAAAAGGACTTTACGGGCCAGCGAGTAGCCGTTGGAGTGCAGGCCGCTGGAAGCCAGGCCGATAAGGCGGTCGCCGACGGTGATGGTGGACCCGTCGATAATACTGGCATTGTCGACGATGCCGACGGTAAAGCCGGCGAGATCGTATTCCCCCTCGCCGTAAAAACCGGGCATTTCCGCCGTTTCGCCGCCGATCAGGGCGCAACCGGCCTGAATGCAGCCATCGGAGATCCCCTTGACTACATCCTGGGCTTTCTCCGGCGCCAGTTTGCCGGTGGCCATGTAATCGAGAAAGAACAGAGGCTCGGCTCCCTGCACCACGATGTCGTTGACACACATGGCAACCAGGTCGATGCCGACGGTATCGTGCTTGTCCATCATGAAGGCAAGCTTCAGCTTGGTGCCGACACCGTCTGTGGATGCGACCAAAGTCGGTTTCTGGTATTTGTCGGCATGCAGGGAAAAAAGACCGCCGAAGCCTCCGATGTCGGTCAGAACTTCAGGACGCGACGTGGCCTTAACCAGCGGTTTGATCAGTTGCACGAAACGGTTGCCGGCATCGATGTCGACACCGGCATCTTTATAGGTCATTTTTTTCTGGTCGCTCAAGGGAACCTCTCTTCATTCTGGGCAAAAAGTGTGACCCACATTTTTAAATCAACCATTTTGGGTTGTCAACGGCAAACTCCCATGCACCCCATAAGCTCTTGGCACTTTACAGACTTCTGTCGGTGCTTTATCATTCGCGGTACGTGCTCCAGGCTGTCGGAGTGGTACAGCCGAGATCGGGGGTCGCGGTTTTGTTTCTGCCGCAATACAAGGACTTGTCAATGACAAGCTTCACATCGGAGCCTTTTTTCCTTCGTGCCATGCAGGCGGACGATCTTGCCGCAGTTGCCGAAATGGAGCGACGTTGCCATGCAACTCCCTGGTCCGACCGGCTTTTCAGGGAAGAGCTGATCTGCGATCATGCCGCCATCGACCTCCTTTGGCATGCGGATCGGCGAGTCGGTTATGTCTGTTGCCGGCAGATCTGCGATGAACTCCATATCCTCAAGGTTACCGTTGAGCACGCTTTTCGTCGCCGCGGTCTCGGGCGCATGCTGCTTGATCACGTTCTGCAGCGTGCTTGCGCCGCGGGGTGCAGGCGGGTTTTTCTTGAAGTGCGCACCGGTAATACGGGTGCCATAGCGCTTTACAGTTCTTTCGGTTTTGAGACCGTCGGGCGCCGCAAAGGGTATTACCCGGACGGTGAAGATGCGCTGGTCATGGAGCGAAGCTTGACAAACGGCTGAGCTGCAGGCCGCATGAGCGCTATCCGCACTTTGTTTGCCTGCCGCCTCTTTGCGAATTTTATCAAATATCTATTAAACATGGGATAAAATTATATGCAGAATTATAATTCGACCGTCCTTTCCAATCAGGAGCTGGCGTCCGGTTATTATCGCATGCGGATTCTTGCGCCGGGATATGTGTCCGCAGCCAGGCCCGGTCAGTTCGTCATGGTGCGGGTCCGCGGCGGCCTCGAACCGCTGTTGCGGCGGCCTTTCGGCATTTTCCGTACCGGATTTATGCCGGCGGACTGCGAGGGGCTCCCCGATAAGGAGTATGTGGAAATTCTCTACAAGGTGGTGGGAAGCGGGACCTCGCTCCTTCAGGATTTGCATCGGGGCGATCGGGTCGAGTTGCTGGGGCCGCTGGGCAACGGTTTCGATATTCAGCCCGCTGCCGAACAGATTCTGGTAGGTGGTGGAATCGGTTTGGTCCCGCTTTACATGCTGGCGCGTCGGTTGGTCAAAGGCGGTAACGTGCGTCTGTTGATGGGGGGGCGTTGCCGGGATGACATCCTGGCCGTGACCGAATTCGAAAGGCTGGGCGTGGCTACCTACGTTTCCACCGACGACGGTTCGCTGGGTGAAGAAGGGTTGGTGACCGAGGTGCTGGAGCGCAAACTTGCCAAGTATCCGCGGGCGAACGTCTATGCCTGCGGACCCATGCCGATGCTGCGTGCCGTTCATGAGTTATGCAGAACCCGCAAGGTGCCGCTGCAGGTTTCACTGGAAGCCTTCATGGCCTGCGGTGTCGGAGCCTGCCTCGGATGCGTGGTGAAAGGGGCGGGGCACAGCGAATCCGACCCTCGTTACCTCTGCACCTGCAAGGAAGGGCCGGTATTCCGGGCTGAACAGCTGGAATGGGATCTGCTGGAAAAAGGACACGACGATTGCGGTTGTACGGAGGAAGAGGCATGAACAACACCAGCCAGCAAAAAAAACAACGGCCGAGTCTGAGCGTGGAGATTGCCGGACTGCGGCTTAAAAATCCGGTCATGCCGGCCTCCGGAACTTTTGGCTACGGTCAGGAATATGCCCCGTTTTTTGATCTTGACGAACTGGGTGCTATTGTAACAAAGGGTCTTTCTCTGCACCCCAAAGCCGGCAATCCTACGCCACGTATCGCGGAGACGACCAGCGGTATGCTCAATGCCATAGGTTTGCAGAATGTCGGGGTTGAGGATTTTATTCGGGATAAGATGGCCTTCCTTCGCCAGTTTCGTGCGCCGGTGATCGCCAATTTTTTCGGTAATACGCTTGAAGAATACGGCGAAATGGCCCGCCGTCTGTCCGATTTGCCCGAAGTGTCGGCGGCTGAACTGAACATTTCCTGTCCCAACGTCAAAAAGGGCGGCATTGTATTCGGTACCGATCCCCAGGCCGCCGCCGAAGTCGTCTCTCTGGTGCGGCGACATCTCGACAAACCCCTGATCGTCAAGCTGACGCCCAACGTTACCGATATTACGGTAATGGCCCGCGCGGTGGAAGAGGCCGGTGCGGATGCCATCTGTTGTATCAATACCCTGACCGGGATGGCGGTCGATGTGCATCGTCGCAAACTGCGGTTGGCCAACGGGACCGGTGGACTTTCCGGGCCGGCCATCCGCCCCGTGGCCGTGCGGATGGTTTACCAGGTCGTGCAGACGGTGAAGGTGCCGGTTATCGGAGTCGGGGGGATCACCAAGGCCGAAGATGCCCTCGAATTCCTTGTCGTGGGGGCGCGTGCCGTACAGGTCGGTACGGCCAATTTTGTCGATCCGCTCGCCATGCCTAAAATAGTCGAAGGACTCGAACGCTTCTGCCGTGAACAGGGAATGGACGATATCAACGAGGTCATCGGATCTTTGCAATCGACTTGATCCATATGCGTAACGGCTTGTCGCTGGTGGACCTATGCCCCCGGGATCCGTGTGTGCTCTTGTCGCCAGGGTGCTGGAGGGGAAACGAGGAATCGTGAAAACAACCGGTAATCGTACATGGATGTCATAACCACGCATATCAATGCCGATTTTGACTGTCTGGGAGGGATGATTGCCGTCAGGAAGCTCTATCCTGACGCCGTCATGGTTTTCGCCGGTGCTCAGGAACGGAGTCTGCGCGAGTTTTTCATGCAGAGCGCCTTCTATGCCTACGAGTTCAGGCGCATCAAAGACATCGATCTGGATGCCATTACCCGCCTGATCCTGGTCGACGTCTGTCAGGCCGAACGCATCGGTCCCTTCGGGGAGGTTGCCAAGCGCCCTGACGTCGAGTTGCACATTTACGATCACCACCCCAACAAACCCCATGCCCTGCGCGGGACCGTCGAAGAGATTCGTTCCGTCGGTTCGACCGTGACGGTTCTTACCCATATTTTCATGGAACGCGATATTCATCCCACTTCGGATGAAGCCACCATGATGCTGCTGGGACTGTATGAAGACACCAGCAAACTGCTTTCTCATGCCACCTCGACGGCCGATTACCAGGCTGCCGCATATCTGGTGGAGCACGGCGGCAATCTCAATACCGTATCCGATTTTCTGGTTCAGGAATTGACCTCCGACCAGGTTGCCTTGCTTCATGAGTTGCTGCAGTCCCTGACCGCCATCAACATCAACAGCATCGATGTTCATATCGCTCATGCCTCGGTCGACGATTTTATCGGAGATCTGGCCGTACTGACGCATAAAATCAAGGATATGCATGCCCTGAACGCCCTTTTTGTAGCGGTGCGCATGGGGGACCGTGTCTTCATGGTCGGACGTTCCCGGCTTCCGGAGGTGTCGGCCGGAGACATCCTGGAGGAGTTCGGCGGCGGCGGCCACTCTTTCGCTTCCTCGGCCACCGTCAAGGACCTGACCCTGGTGCAAGTGCTGGACAAGCTTCCGACGGTTCTCCGGCGCCACGTCAATCCCCACTGGGAAGCGCGACATATCATGTTCTCTCCCGTAAAGTCTGTACGGAAAACGGACACCATTGCTCAAGTGCGGGAGATTTTGACGCGCTACAACATCAATGCCATGCCGGTATTGGATAATGAGCGGGTGGCCGGCATCATCACCCGGCAGGTGGCCGAAAAGGCAGCGCATCATCTGCTGCAAGAGGTCCCGGTGAGCGAATACATGAGTTCCGATTTTTCCGCGGTGGCTCCCGATACGGCGCTGCAGGAATTGCAGGAACTGATCGTCGACCGGCATCAGCGTTTCGTGCCGGTGGTCGAAGACGGGAAGCTGGTCGGCGCCCTGACCCGGACCGATCTGTTGCATCATCTCCTTTCCGGAGCCGTGGCGCGACGCAGAAAGGGAATCGGCGAGCCCGGCAACGGGCTGACCCTTAAAAAACGTGGCGTTGCGCATCTGTTGCGCAATCAGCTTCGCGAGCCTCTGCAGGAGACTCTGGCCTGTATCGGGGCGGTAGCCGATGAACTCGAAACCAACGTCTATGTAGTTGGTGGATTCGTGCGCGATCTGCTGTTGCGACAGGAAAATTTCGACGTCGATATCGTGGTGGAGGGGGATGGCATCGCTTTTGCCGAGGAGTTCGCCCGTCGGCATGAGTGCCGGGTAAGGGCGCATAAAAAATTCGCCACGGCCGTATTGATATTCCCAGATGATTTCAAAGTCGATGTGGCCTCGGCGCGTACCGAATATTACCTGGAGCCGGGCGCTTTGCCGACGGTGGAGACGGCTTCCATCAAGCTCGACCTGTATCGTCGCGATTTTACCATCAATAGCCTCGCTATCGCTTTGAACAAAACCCATTTCGGCGAACTTCTCGACTATTTCGGCGGGCAGAGCGATTTGAGGGAGAAGGCCGTCCGGGTTCTGCATAATCTCAGTTTTGTGGAAGATCCCACACGCATGTTCCGCGCCATTCGGTTCGAGCAGCGACTCGGTTTTCAGATGGGCGGTCATACCGAGCATCTTCTCAAAAGTGCTGTGCGCATGGGGTTCCTGGAAAGGATCAGCGGTCCGCGTGTTTTCAACGAACTGATAATCATTCTGCGGGAGCCCGACCCCATTCCTGCCATGAGACGTCTGGACGAACTGGATCTTCTGGCGTTTATTCATCCGCAATTATCCTTCGGTTCCGTCTTTAACAGGATGTTTGCCGAAGCCAAGCGCGCCATCGACTGGTACGAGCTTCTTTATACCGGCGACCGTTGCCAGCGCTGGAAGGTGTTTTTTCTGTGCCTGTTCAGCTCTCTTGAAGGCTCCGAAGTTCGACAGATCGTGAAACGTCTAGGCATGCCACCGCGTGACGAAGAATTTTTTGATAATGAGAGAAACGCGGCGCATCAGGTGATGGATGAGCTCGAATGGCGCCTTCTGCAGCACAAACCGCCGGAAGACAGCCGGATCTATTTCATGCTGAAAGACTTACCGGTGGAGACTCTGCTGTACGGTATGGCCCGCACCGAGCATGAAGAAACCCGCCGTCTGATCTCCCACTTCATCACCCACCTGCGGCAGGTTCGTTGCCTTTTGCGGGGACGCGATCTCCAATCTCTTGGGTTTGTGCCAGGTCCCGTGTATCGGGAAATTTTCGATGAGTTGATCACCGCACGCCTAGAGGGCAAGGTGGCGACGCGCGAAGACGAACTCCAGTTCGTAAAACAGCGGTTCTCCCCAAAGACAAAGCAAATCCGAAAAAGACGAGAGTAAGATACCTGTCCCCGAGGGGGACACTAGTTCATTGACTGGGGCGCAGCTCCTTTGCTACAAGGGACTGTTGAAATAAAATTCAGGTCGTGGATGATTCATGGAGCCTTTTTTACAAAAACTTTCGATTATTCTGGTGCCGGGCTTGCTGGCCATCACCCTGCACGAGGTTGCCCATGGCTGGGTTGCCGAGCGGTTCGGCGATCCGACTGCCCGACTGCTCGGTCGCTTGACTCTGAACCCGTTTAAACATCTCGATCCGATAGGTACTCTCTTGCTGTTTCTTATCGGGTTCGGTTGGGCAAGGCCCGTTCCGGTTAATCCCGGCAATCTGCGGGATCCTCGACGGAATATGCTGTGGGTGGCTCTTGGCGGTCCCATGGCCAATCTGGGACTGGCGCTGTTGTCGGCGCTGGCGCTGCGAGGGCTGGGGTATCTGCAAGGCGGCGCAGGGACTATGGCCATGATCGTCGATCCATTGATTTTCATGGCGGCCTTCAGCCTTTATATCAATGCTGTTCTGATGGTTATCAACCTTATGCCGGTGCCGCCGCTGGACGGGGGGCGGGTATTGATCGGTCTGTTGCCCGAAAAGGTGGCGGTAACCGTGGCGCGTATCGAACCTTTCGGTTTTTTTATCGTCATATTCCTGTTTTTTTTCTCGCCTCTGTCGGAGCGGGTGCTTTTGCCCGTCGTGATTTCGTTGACGGCAGCCCTTGCGGGGCCGCAATGGTTTCTTGTGCAGAAGGTTTTCACCATGCTTTTCAGGACCTGACCATGTCCTACGAAGTCGATCTCGAAGTTTTCAAAGGTCCTCTCGATCTTTTGCTGCATCTCATCAAGAAGCATGAGATGGATATCTACGATATACCTATCGCCGAGATCACTGCACAATACCTTGCGGCGCTCGATGCCATGAAATCCCTCAACCTGGATATCGCCGGGGAGTTTTTGGTCATGGCTTCCACTTTGGTGCATATCAAATCGCGCATGCTGCTGCCTGTCGAAGCCGAAGCCGATTCCGAAGAGGAGGAAGCCGATCCCCGGGCCGAACTCGTTCACCGTTTGCTGGAATACCAGCGCTACAAGCAGGCCGCCGTCACTCTGGACGAGTATCATATCCTCGGCCGCGATGTGTTTGCCCGGTCCTGTTGCGAGGATACGGAAGAATCTGAAGGCAATGCCGAACTGCAACCGGTTGGGATTTTCGAACTGGTCGAAGCTCTGCAGGGCCTGCTTCGGGAAGCGCCGCCCGAACCGGTTCACGAGGTCGTTCGTGAAAAACTTTCGGTAGCCGAGCGCGTCTCCATGTTGTTGGAACTTCTGGGCGATTGCCGAAGCCTGGCTTTCGAGGCATTGGTATCCCGACGTCCGAACCGCGAAGAACTCGTGGTGACTTTTCTGGCCCTGCTGGAGTTGGCGAAATTGCGCATGATTCGCATCATGCAGAATCAGCGATGCGGCTCGATATGGTTATTCCCGACGGAAACCGATGCGGGACGTGAATTGCCGCTGCAGGATGAAAATTTTGGATACTGCTGAGCTGAAAGCTGTCATTGAAGCCTTGTTGTTCGCCGCTCCCGGACCGGTACGTCTGGAACAGCTGGCGCTTGCGGTGGAAGCGGAACCGGATCGCGTCAAGCGCCAACTGGACGAACTGGAAAAGGAGTACCGGCATATGCAAAGGGGCTTCGTACTGGTCGAACTGGCCGACGGGTATCAGCTTCGCACCAGACCGGAACATGCCGAATGGGTGCGACGTCTTCACAGCAGCCGTCCTGTTCGTATTTCCCGCGCGGCGTTGGAGACGCTGGCCATTGTCGCCTATCGCCAACCCGTTACGCGAGCCGATATCGAATATTTGCGCGGTGTCGATTCCGGCGGAGTCGTCAAAAGCCTGCTCGATAAGCGGCTGGTGAGAATCGTCGGTAAAATGGATGCGCCAGGCAGACCGTTACTGTATGGTACCAGTCGTGAATTTCTTGAGTTTTTCGGCTTGCGGACCCTGAAGGATCTTCCGACCCTCAAGGAATTTACGGAATTGACCCGGGAGAGTGAAAGCCTGCTGTTGGACTTTGAAGCGGGGATTGAAGAAGAGCCTTCGCCGGCTGCGCCCGAAGAGAGCGGCGAGGGGTGAATTCAAGTGCTGAGTGCTGAGTGCTGAGTGCTGAGTGCTGAGTGCTGAGTGCTGAGTGCTGAGTGCTGAGTGGGCGGATGAGGAATGTGGGATGCGAACAGCTTGTGTTTGCATGGTCCTTGCCGGTCAGTCCTCTTTGGATGCTGCCGGAGCAAAGCCCCCTCGCAAGGTTTTGCAGGAAAGATCGGCCCGGAGCATCGAACCTTTTTGGGATGATGCCTCGTGTTTGCGTATGTATTGAACCGGGAATGAACCGGGATTTTTTCTACGAGTACCCATTTTTGAACCTATGAAACAACGACTGCAGAAATTGATCGCCGCAGCCGGGCTTGCATCCCGCCGTAAGGCCGAGGGATGGATTGCCGACGGCCGTGTTACGGTTAACGGACAGGTTGCCGAACTTGGGGTGCAGGCCGACCCGGAAAGGGATCGGATCCTGGTGGACGGGCGTCCCTTGCCGCCGGCCGAGGAGCCGGTGTGTGTGCTTCTTTACAAGCCGGTAGGTTACGTAACCAGCCGCCGCGACCCTCAAGGTCGCCCCGTTGTGACGGAGCTGTTGGGAAAGGTGCGGGAGCGCCTGTTTCCCATCGGGCGACTTGATCTGAACACCGAAGGGCTGTTGCTTTTGACCAATGATGGGGATCTGGCTTGGCATCTCAGCCATCCCAGCCACGAAGTAAGCAAAACCTATCTGGTCCGCTTGCAAGGAAGCCTGCCCCCTCAAGCACGACAACAGCTGGAAAACGGCGTGCAGCTCGAGGACGGTTTGACGGCACCGGCGAAAGTGGCGCGTGTGCGTCAGGCTGGCAGCCACAGCTGGCTGGAGTTGAGTATCCATGAAGGGCGAAACCGGCAGGTCAGGCGCATGTGTGAAGCGGTCGGGTGCCCGGTCAGTCGTCTGAAGCGCATCCGCTACGCATTTCTCGATCTGGGAGGACTGCGTCCCGGCCAGCACCGACGATTGAGCAGGGATGAAGTGGCTCGTCTCAAGGAATTGTAAACATTTCGGTTGCACGGTCGAAAAGGCGTTTGTTTCCGCCTCGGTTTGTTGATGTTTTTTGTCTTGAAAAACAAGTGTTTTTGACGCTTTTTTCGTAGGGCGGAGGAGCTTGACAGGTTGAATGAAACTGGTTTAAATTGAGCCACTGTACTCTTTAATCAAAACGACGGGTGAAAAGACTTTGTCCAAAAAGGATAAGCTGCTGCAGGCGGCGCAAAAAAATATCAATAAAGGTCAGTGGCTGAAGGCGGCGAAAGAGTTTCAGAAAGTCCTGGAGCTCGAACCCAAAGACATGCGCAGCCGCCAGCGGATGGCTGAGCTGTTCAGCCGGGCCGGCATGTCCGCCGAATCGATGCAGGCCTATAAAGCCGTGGCCAGGCATTATGCGGATAACGGATTTTATCTCAAGGCCATAGCCGTGTACAAGCAGATGCAGAAGATAGATCCTTCGGAAATGAAGATCTATGAGCGGCTTGCCGAACTGAATGAAAAACAGGGGCTGGTCGGCAATGCCCTTGGCGAATACCGCCATCTTGCGGAGCTTCAGGACAAATCTGGCAATGTTGAGGAATTGAAGCAGACCCTGCTGAAGATGCAGGAACTCGACCCGAACAATACCGGATTACGGTTGCGTATCTGCCAGAATTATCTGCAAAACGGTATGTCTGACAAAACCCGGGAGGTGCTGCAGGAGACCCTGGACCTGCTTGAAAAAATCAAGGACCCCGATGCTACCGGCAGGTTCAAGGATCTTATCCTGTCTCATGTGCCAGATGATATTTCTCTCAAGGCCGGTGTTGCCCGGGTTATGCTGCTTTGCAACCAACCCGAAGAGGTTGTGACCCTGCTGGCAGGAGACGTGGAGCAGACCTCCGAACAGAAACAGGTACTGCCGGTTCTGGCTCTTGCTTATCGGCAGATGAAGGATTTCGCCAGCGAACGTCAGCTCTATGAACTGTTGCTCGCCGCGGCTCCGAACGATCTCGATTATCAGGAATCTTATGCGCGAGCCTGTCTCGACAGCGGAGATGATCAGGACGCGCTCGAGCGCCTGGAGGTTTGGAAGGATTCCTTTTTGCGGAATGATCGCACGGCCGTTCTCAAGGAGCTTTACGAACAGCTTCAGGTCATGCGGGGCGACGACGAGCGCGTTCGGCAATCTTTGCACCAAATTTACGAAAATACCGGCGAGGGCTCTAAATTGTTCGACCTCCTTTCCGGCGATGACCGCAAGCGCCATCCGGGTGAAAACGTTGCGGCAGACGAGGATGGCTCGGGTGCATGGTTCGGGAATGGTGCCAACGAGAGCCGAGAGGGTGATGTGTTCGCAGCGCAGGAAACGCAGGATCCTGCAGACGCAGATGCGTCGGCTTTGGTTTCCGCATCTCCTCTCGAAGAAAAAGAGCCGTTTGCGGAAGAAACCGAGTATCTTGCCGGCGATGGGCATGACGATCTCCTCGAAGGGTTGCTGGAGGATTCACAGAACGATTCTGTCGCAGCGTCATCTTTTGCGCCGGACCGGACTGAAGATGAGGATGATGGCGAGATCGAGCTGGAACTCGATCTCGATCTGGATGCCTGTGAAGGGGAGACACCGCTTGAGGAATTGCCGGAGGCCGATCTGGTTGAAGAAATCGAGCCTCTGGAGGATGATGAGGAGCCGATCCTCGGAGCGGAAACCCGGGAATCGGGTCGCGACGAGATTGTCGATGATACTGCGTCGTCGGAGGATACGTCTGCTGCCGAATCGCCAATCGGGGGACCTGCCGAAGGTGCGTCGATTTCAGCTGTTAAGGCGGCTGGAGATGCGGATTTTTCGGATGTCGATGACGAACTCGCCAATATGCAAAAGGAACTCGGCGAGGTATTTGAAATGGATTCCTTCGATCTGGAGGATGACGATGATGAGCCCGACCTGACCAGTGATCTCGAGGAAGCCGAATTCTATCTGCAACAGGAATTTCTCGATGAGGCTTTAAAGAAATGTCAATCGCTGCTCGAGCAGCACCCTGACCATCGGGAAGTCACCGCCCTGCTTCAGCAGGTGCAGGAACGCATGCTCCTGCAGCAACGGGATTCCGACAAGGATGTTGGGGACCAACTCGCCGGATCGCGTTTTGACACCGCTGAACAGCCCTCGGAAAGCAAGGATCAGAACCGCCTGGAAGGCAATATTTCCGCCTTCAAAAAAGGAATAGAAGATGCGGTGGCGCAAGATGATTGCGAAACCCATTACGAATTAGGAATCGCATACAAGGAAATGGGCCTGTTCGATGAAGCCATCGAAGAGTTCGACAAAGCGATGATACATCCGAGCCGCTATATCGATGCTTTGACGTTGACCGGCATCTGCCTTGCGAGTAAAGGATCCTTAGATCGAGCCGCCGAATTGTTCAAAAAAGGCCTGAGCCAGGAGGGCCTGGACGAGGGAGACCGACTGAACCTTCATTTTGAGTTGGGGCAGTTATATGTCTCATGGGGAAGGCCATTGGAAGCGTTGGATAGTTTTGAGCAGGTAGCCGATGCCGACTTGTCCTACCGCGATGTCGGCGATCAGGTTCGCAAACTGCGCGAGGAATTGGGGTTGGACGATGACGGGGATGCCGGGGGGCCGGGTGGCGGTTCCGGCAGCAACCGCGTATCTTATTTATAATGTGGCGTTCCCGACGCAACCCGCGAATCGGTACGATGAAGGTTTTATCCGGATTTTCCGGATCTGAACCGGTTTTTAATCATCAGTCAGCACAACTGAGGATGGGCGAATGAGTTATCTTGAGCATTTCGGTCTGGACCGGGAACCCTTTTCCAATGCACCGGATGCGCGATTTTATTACAACAGTGAGCAACACCGGCAGGCCATGTTGAGATTGATGCATGTTATCGATTCCAACAAAGGCCTGGCGGTGGTTATCGGCGGGGTCGGCACCGGCAAGACGACGTTGGCGCGCAGGATGCTCGATTACCTTGACGAAGAACATTATGTGGCGTCCCTGTTGGTCATGGTGCATTCTGGAGTGACCCCCGAGTGGATTCTGACGCGGATAGCATTGCAACTCGGCGTCGAGAGCCCGGCTCTCGATCGTATGACACTGCTCAGACAACTTTATGATCGTTTGATTGAAATCGATGCTTCCGGTCGTAAAGCGGTGGTGCTCATCGATGAGGCGCAGATGCTGCAGACACGGGAACTCATGGAGGAGTTCCGTGGACTGCTGAATCTTGAATTGCCAGCCAAAAAACTTCTCAACATCCTGTTTTTCGGCCTTCCCGAGGTTGAGGATTGCCTGCGCCTGGATGAACCGCTGGCACAGCGGGTGGCCGTCAAATACAGGTTGCATTCCTACACGCATGCCACGGCCGAGGCCTATATAACTCATCGCCTGCAGGTTGCCGGCGCCCGGAATACGATCATGGATTCGGATACCATTCCGGTTATCCATAATTATGCCGGTGGCGTGCCGCGCCTGATCAATACCATCTGCGACAATTGCCTTTTCGAGGCCTTTTTGCGTAAATACGATCAGGTTACCACGACCATCGTGGAGAGCGTGGCCGGTGATCTCGGTCTGTCTCGCCAGCCTTCCCGGTACGCCGGTCCGACGGCAAGGCAGGAAGATTCAGACGATACCGAAGATATCGACGATATCGACGAAATGCTGGATTCTCTCGAGCGAAAATTCTAAAACTCTCTTCCCGAGGCGGCATCCGTGGAAAGTCCCTGGATGTTTCGCATCGCATCATTTCACTGTATATCGAATTGCAGAGTGAGGATCGGTGTCCCAGACCATTCATATACTTCCAGAATCCTTGTGTAACCAGATTGCTGCCGGCGAAGTGGTGGAAAGACCGGCCTCCGTGGTAAAGGAACTGGTGGAGAATTCTCTGGATGCCGGAGCAACTCGTATCCAGGTGGACATCGAAAGCGGAGGAAAGCGGCTGATCAGAGTTGCCGATAACGGTTGCGGCATGTCGCGAGAAGACGCCTTCCTGTGTCTGGAACGGCATGCCACGAGCAAGGTGCGAGCACAACAGGATTTGTTTCGGCTCACCACCCTCGGCTTTCGCGGTGAGGCATTGCCTTCCATTGCCGCCGTGTCGCGTTTTTGCCTGCGTACCAGGGTGGCAGAGTCCGTGGAGGGCTGGGAGATTGTCGTCGAAGGGGGAACCGTAAAGCGCTCCTGCGCCGCGGGGGTGCCGCCCGGGACGACCATGGAAATCCGCAACCTTTTCTTCAATACGCCGGCTCGTCGCAAATTTTTGAGACGTGATGAAACGGAACTCGGCCACGTGGGAGAGACGTTGACACGCCTGGCGCTTTCCTGTCCCGAAGTTTGCCTGCGGTTTACGCATAACGGGCGTATGCTCTGGGAGGTCAATCGGCAGAAGCGGCTGGTGGAACGGGTGGCCGAACTTCTGGGCAGGGATGCGGTCCGTGAAATGATGCCTCTGGAACAGAGCGGGCCGGGGGACATGCGACTGCACGGCCTCGTCTCTACGCCCAGGCTGAATCGTTCAGGGCTCGGCGGCATGTATACCTTCATCAACGGCCGGTTCATTCGGGACAAGGTGGTTCAGCATGCCCTGGCGGATGGTTATCGCAACCTTCTTGCCAAAGGACGCTATCCCGTCCTTGTGCTGTTTGTGGAGGTCGACCCGTCTCAGGTCGATGTCAATGTGCACCCCACCAAACACGAGGTACGATTCCGGCAGCAGGCTCAGGTGCATGATTTTATCGTTGAGGCTTTGCGAGCGCGCCTGAAGAAATCGTCCCCCCCGTTGCAAAAGGTTTCGACGGCAGATACTTTTACCCGGCCGGTGCGTCAACCCGCCGTTTTTCCCAAAACGGGTACCTCCTCCGGGACTCCGGATAAAGGTCTATCCGATGCGTCTGCAATCAAGTCGTCGGTTTCGACAGCCCGTCCGACATCGGATTCAACCTGCGTGCAGGAGCCCAAGGAGCCTTATCTGCCGCCTGCGGCGAACGGCGACGGACTGGTCGCCAAAACCGGTTCTTCCGGTGAGGGGTTGTTCGATACCGATGGCTGCGAGGATCTGCAGGGCCCGGATGCGAGCGGCGGATTCTTTGCCGGTTTGCACATTATCGGGCAGTATCAGAACAGTTATGTTGTGTGTCAATCCGGACAAGACCTGGTACTTGTCGACCAGCACGCCGCCCACGAACGCATCGGTTTCGAACAGCTTAAGCAACAGTATCGGGCCGGTTCTGTAGAAAGACAATTGTTGCTTTTTCCCGTCATATTGGAATTCGATTTCCGTCAGGCACGGTTGGTGGAGGAGCATGGAGACGCTCTTTTTCGCCTGGGTATTTCCCTGGAAAGCTTTGGCGGCAACGCTTTTGCGCTCAAGGAAGTGCCCCGCATGCTTAAGGAATCCGATGCCGAGCGCCTTGTTCGCGATGTCGTCGATGAACTGGCCGCCATCGGGCGCAGCAAAGCTGTAGAAATCGAGTTGGAGCGAATATTGCTGAAAATGGCATGTCACGGCATGGTACGAGCCAATCAACGCCTGACCCGCGAGGAAATGCAGGCTTTGCTCGAAACGCTTGACAAGACACCCTTCAGCAGCAACTGTCCCCATGGAAGGCCGACCTATCTGCGCTGGACTCTGGGGGAGCTGGAACGGTTGTTCAAGAGGGCTTGATGAGTTGCGGCGATAAGCATAAGCGGCCGCCTGTCCTTGTTTTGTGCGGCCCCACGGCGTCCGGGAAGACGGCCCTTGCCGTGCGGTTGGCCAAACATCTTCCGGTCGAAATCGTATCCGCCGATTCGCGGCAGGTATATCGCCAAATGGATATCGGTACGGCAAAACCGTCGCCTGAGGAACTTTCCGCGGTCCCTCACCATTTGATCGATGTGGTCGACCCTGCCGAAAATTTTACGGCCGGGGACTTTTGTCGTCTCGGTCGGGATGCTCTCTTCGACATCCGGAAAAGAGAGCGTGTTCCCCTCATTGTCGGTGGTACCGGGCTTTATATTCAGGCTCTTTTGTACGGACTGGTCGATGTTCCCGCCGGGGATGCAGATCTGCGCTCCCTCCTTCTGCAGGAGGAGCAGGAAAAGGGGGAGGGGGCGCTGCACCGGCGTTTGCAGTCTGTTGACCCGATTTTGGCGGCCCGCCTGGCGCCCGGCGATCTGGTTCGCATCGTGCGGGGACTCGAGGTTTACGAGTTGTCCGGTCGGCGGCTGTCGGATGTTCAGGCGGAACATGCCGGGCAGGGGTCTCCCTATCGCGTGATCACTCTCGGGTTGAACATGGATCGCGAAGCGTTGTACCGGCGTATCGATGCACGTGTCTGGCAAATGCTGGAGGCCGGGCTGGTGCAGGAGGTGGAAAGCCTCTTAAGAAAAGGGTATTCCCCCTCCTGCAAAGCTCTGCAGACTATCGGCTACAGGGAAATCATTCAGTTTATCCATGGAAATCTGTCCCTGGAGGAAGCAGTAAGACTTATTCAACGCGATACGCGGCGTTATGCCAAACGCCAGCTCACATGGTTCAATAAAGTTAAATCGATTATTTGGCTTGATTCCTTCGGAGAGTTTGCTAAGATATTGAAGTTAATTGACAGTTTTTTTAATGCTGCATAAAAGGAGTGGCTATGTCCAAGACGCCGTTTAACATTCAGGATCAGTATTTGAATCAGGCCCGTAAAGAACGTGTTCGGGTAAACATTATTATGATGTCCGGCGACAAGCTGGAAGGTTTTATCAAGTCGTTTGACAGCTTTTGTGTTCTGATCGAAAGCAAAGGAGATCTGCTGCTTTATAAGCATGCTATTTCCTCGATTACATCGGCGGACGGATCCTTCCGGTTGCATGGCGGCCGCGATTAACCGAACGTCAAAAGGTGCCGTTCCGCTTCAAAGGCTCCTGCTGAATACCCCTAGCTTGTTCAGTAAGGAGCCTTTTTTTAATGGAGGAGCAGGGGAGGCGTGGGTCCTGGTGTAACTGAAAACCCAGGGCAAAAGGTCGGTCTTTGCACCTTTTTTCGAAAATCTTCGAGAACCGGATTGTTAGCGGCTCTCGGGGCCATCGAGAATATGACGGTGCGGTGTCTTTGCGAAATTGATGGCTCGTTGTAGGGAAAACGCACCGAGTCGCTACGAAGATACCGTTATGACTATTCCCAACATCATTACCTTGGCCCGTATTGCGCTGGTCCCCGGCTTTTTGATCAGTGTGATTTACGGTCAGTTGCAAATCTCCCTGGGACTCTTTATCCTTGCGGCTACCACCGATGTACTGGACGGACTCCTCGCGCGTTTCCTGCATCAGGAGACTCAACTCGGACTTTATCTCGATCCCCTTGCCGACAAGCTGTTGTGCACGGCATCCTATCTTTCCCTGGCATTCATCGGCCTTTTACCCGCATGGCTGACAGTTGTGGTTTTTTTTAAAGATTTTTACATTGGCATGGGGGTTGCGATTGTCTACTTTTTCGGGCGTACGCCCAGAATCAGGCCGACTTCCTGGGGAAAAGGCGCGACATTTGTGCAGAGTATTACCATCGGTACCGTACTGCTCGGGGCCGTTCTGGAACTTGATTTATCGATGCTCGATGCCCTTTTCTGGTTCACCGGGGGGATGACGGTTGTTTCAGGCGGACATTATATTGTCAAGGGGCTGGATCAACTAAAGGAGGGTGAACCCCGGAATACCGCGGCGCCCGTATGATAGCAGGTCAAGGGGGATGCTTTCGCAGAAAACATCAAATGGGATGGCCAGGTAAAAAGCGGCAAATGCAAGGCGCGCGATTGTCGAGCCATGAGGCGTTCTTGCGTACGTCAAAGCAGCGAGTCAATCGCAGCAACGCAGCAGCTGGCGAGTTTTTGCGACGCCATCAAGGGTGATACAGGGACGCATTGCGTTAACCGGACGGATATGGCAATGAAAAGTAACAACGAATGGCGATCGATTGCACGAAAAGCATTCGCTTTGCTTGAGACTGGAGACTGGGCCGGTGCGGTGAAATTATTCCGGCAGGCACTTGCATCCGAACAAACGGTTGCCGAACTGTATGCCGGCCTTGGTGAAGCTTTGGCGGAGGGCGGCGAGCCGCAAAAGGCGCTCGATGCTTACCTGAAGGCGCACCAGCTTGCTCCGGAGGATGTCGAGAGCCTGTTCGCCCTGGGCGATCTGTATTTCGAGATTGATAAGGATGACCTGGCTCTTGAATGTTACGGCCGTCTGGTTTCTCACCCCGAAGAAGCGGGGGAGGCTCTGGCCAGGATGGGTATGGTGCATGCCGGCCGCGAAGAATACCAACAGGCTTTGAATCTTCTCGAGCAGGCTAGCAGGCTCGATCCTCAGTCAGCCTTCGTTCTGAACGGGCTCGGAGAGGTTTATGTCGCCCTCGGTCAGCAGAAACGGGCTCTGGAGGCATGGCGGAAGGCTTCGCGAATCGATCCCGAGGATCCGCACATTATGTTGAACCTGGGAGAACTGCAGTACGATATGGGAGAACCGGCTGCCGCTGAGCGATTATATCGTCAGGCTCTCGAGTTGGACGAGGAACTTCCTGAAGTGCATCTGGCTTTGGGGAATCTTATGTTGAGTCAGGGTCGAGAGCGGCAGGCTTTGAATCACTATCGGCGGTTTCTCGATCTCGAAAAAGGACAGGAGGCCCGGGACCTGATCAAGGAGGTTTCGGCTGTCGTGGAGGAACTGGATGCGGAGCTTGGGCGCGGTTCCAAAAAATAGCCGGCAAAATAAAAGGGCAGCCCGCATGGGCTGCCCTTCGGTTTCGTAACCCGTCGGGCGGAGATTATTTCCCCTTGGAAGCCTTTTTGGAGGCCTTGAGCGGGTTGATTTTCTGTGTGGTGGTGGTAATCTCCACTTTTTTGTGGGTGGCGAGATTGCACAGCCCCTGGGACCACTTCCTTTCGGGGGAAGGGCAGGTCGAACAGACGGGGCCGATCTTGCTGTCAACCACACGATCGCAGCCTTCACAGGCTTCAACGACGGGCTGGCAGGAATTGCCTTCGAAGATACAACCGTTTTTGGTCCAGAAGGTACACTCGGTACCGGGAAGAATCGTTTCGCATTTCATGGGATGGTGATGCCTCCTTTATGTCGTTTTCCGTTTTGCGAGGAAGATTTCGATCCTAAAGACGACCATTATTTAACAGCTTGGTAAAATTTGTCAATCATAAATTCCTCTTCCGCATCGGCCGCATATCCGCGGTGGCCATGAGAATGCGGGTCCGGCGGAATCGGAAGGAAATAAGGAAATGAAACGGGAATGGGAGCAGGTGTGCGTTCGATGCGGGCGCTGCTGCTATGAAAAAATCGAATTCGAAGGTGAAATCTATTTTACCGATGAACCGTGCGAATATCTTGATCCCGATACGCGATTATGTCGTATTTATCCGGAGCGCTACCGAATTCGCCCCGGCTGTGTCGCCCTCACGCCGCAGTTGGTCATAAGCGGATTGTTGCCGGACGATTGCCCTTATATCGATTTTGTTTTGAAAGACATGGCAAAGGAAGAAGGTACCGCCAAAAGATGAACGTAAATTCAAAGAAACCACCTGAGCTTTGCGTCTTTCCTTTGTTACAATGGAGGTAAGGTGCAGGTGTTCACGGCGTTCTTTTAATCATTTTCGAAACCCAGTGGGAATGCTGGTTTTGGGAGGAATGCTATGCACAACATCAGGTTCGGAACATCCGGGTGGCGCGGGATTTTCGGCGAGGATTTCATTTTCGACAATGTGCGGGTGGTGACCCAGGCCATTGCCGATTATTTGCGTTTCCGGAAACTGCAGGAGCGCGGTCTGGTTATCGGTCACGACAGTCGTTTTCTGGGGGAAAAATTTGCCCGCGAGACGGCTTGCATCCTGGCTGGAGATGGTATTCCGTCATTTCTCTGCAATCGGGATACGCCAACGCCGGTCATTGCTCATGAAATTTTGCGACGCGGAGCGGCCGGGGCCATCAATTTTACCGCCAGCCACAATCCGGCCGAGTACAACGGCATGAAATTTTCTCCTCAATCGGGCGGACCGGCATTGCCGGAAGTAACCGATGAAATCGAAAGGCGGGCCAACGCCATGCTCGGCGAAATATGCTACCGGGCCATGCCCCTCGATGAGGCTTTTCAAAGTGGTCTGGTGGAGGAAATCGATCCCCAACCGGCCTATCAGAAAGCGCTTGAAAAACTTGTCGATTTTCAGGCCATCGGCCGTGCAGGCATCACCATCGGGGTGAATCCGCTGTATGGAACCGCTCGCGGTTATCTGGACCGGCTGCTACGCGAGACCGGGATCCGGGTGGTGTCCATCAACGATTGTCGTGACCCTTATTTCGGTGGTTTTCCGCCCGAACCGGCAAAAAATTATATCGGAGATTTTATCGATCTGGTTAAAAAGGATCCCTCCATTTGCCTCGGCCTGGCCACCGACGGTGACGGTGATCGTTTCGGCATTCTTGATGGTGACGGTACTTTTATCGAACCCAATTACTTTATCGCCCTGTTGTATGATTATCTTTTCAGGGTACGCGATATGAAAGGAGCGGTAGCCCGCTCCGTAGCCACCTCCCACTTTGTCGACGCGGTCGCCACTTTTTACGGGCAGCGGGTACATGAAACCCCGGTCGGTTTCAAATATATCGGCGAATTGATCGGGGAAGGAAAGGCTCTGTTGGGGGGGGAGGAGAGCGCCGGCCTGACCATTGCGGGCCATGTGCCTGAAAAGGACGGCATTCTGGCTTGTCTGCTGGCGGCGGAAATGGTTGCCATGACAGGAAAATCCCTGGGAGCTCAGCTGCAGGATCTGTATAACCTTGTCGGAAGTTTCTATACGCGACGCAAAAATATCCATCTGTCGACCGATCTGGAAGAACGTTTCGCAGGTAAAATGGCGTCGCCACCCGACAGCATCGGGGGATGGCGTATCCAACAGGTCGTTACGGTCGATGGCTGGAAATTCCTGTTGGAGAATGATGCATGGATCTTGTTGCGCAAATCGGGGACCGAGCCGGTGGTTCGCCTCTATTGCGAGGCTCGTTCCGAAAAAGACCTGAGCCACCTGGTCGAGGCCGGAAAGGCTTTTATCACTAGCTGAGTCGGAAGGAACATAAAGCATGGAGGATTCGCGACGATATTGGCTCATGAAGTCCGAGCCCGGTTGCTTTTCCATTGACGACCTGAAAAACAGTCCGAAGGGTATCTCGTCGTGGGACGGAGTGCGCAACTACCAGGCGCGCAATTTGCTGCGGGATGAGATACGCGTCGGCGACGGCGTTCTGTTTTATCACAGCAATATACGCGAGCCGGCGATTGTGGGGGTGGCTCGCGTCGTGCGTGCCGGTTATCCCGATCATACCGCCTGGAACCCTCAGTCCGATCATTTCGACCCCCGCTCGACCGTCGATAAGCCGGTATGGTACATGGTCGATATTCAGTATCTGGACCATTTGCCGCAACCGCTGTGCAGAGACGATCTGAGACAGCATCCGCAACTTTCGGGCATGGAGGTATTGAAACGCGGCAACCGTTTGTCGGTGCAGCCTGTCTCTGCCGAACAATGGCGGGATGTGCTTATGGCCGGCGGGCTGCCGGAGTTGGTGAAGAAATTCTGAGGAGCCTCATGGCCGGAACTGCCATATCTTTTGCTTAATCACAGTCTGTCGTGCCAAGCTGGAAACTCGGGGAGGATACATGAAAAAAGTGCTACGTTACGCCGGTTTTGCCGTTGCGGGACTGCTTGCCCTGCTGCTCGTTCTGTTGGGTCTGGCCCGATTTCTGGTCAGTTCCGAGCAGGTGCGTGATGTTGTATTGCCCATGGCAAAGGATGCTCTGCATAGGGAAGTGACCCTGGGCGATGTCGAAATCAGCCTGTTTTCCGGTATTGTACTGCACGATCTGACCGTTATGAACAAGGCAGGGGATGCCCCCTTCGTTGAAGCCGGCAGCGTGGTTTTGCGCTATCGTTTCTGGCCTCTGCTGAGACTTAAGGTGGTGGTGGACGAGGTCCGACTGGAGCAACCGGTCTTGCGGGTGGTCCGCCTTGCTGACGGTCGTTTCAATTTCAGTGATCTGCTGGAAAAAAAGCAAAACGCCACGGCAGACGAAGGACAACCCACCGAGGCATCCGGTAAACGCCGGGCCCTTAATCTTCTGGTTTCGGAGGTCCTTCTGAACGGAGGTATGGTGCGGTTTGTCGACTATCGCCCCGATCCTGATCGTCCCTTCAGTCTCGATCTTTCCGATCTGGATCTGCGGGCGGCGAACATTTCCATGTCGCAACCGTTTCCCATAGAGGCCGGCGTATCGATTCATCAGGCACGTCTCGAAATAAACGGCCAGGTCGACCCTTCTTCCGGGGGCGGTCGTCTCAACCTTCAACTCGTCGATTTGAATTTACCTGATTTCGCACCCTATTATCAAAAAGGAGCGGCCGACAGGATAAAGGCATTGAAGATAAACTGCGATGTCGACCTGGAAGGTAATGCCCGGCAATTGCGCAGCTCCGGAAAGATCATGCTGGACGGCCTGCATCTGGCGTCCGGGTCCTCTTCAAGACCGATTGTCAGCGACCTCGACATCAGCCTCGACTACGCTATGCAACTGGATCGGGATGCCGCTACGCTGCTTTTGGAACGCGGCCGCCTTGTGATGGGTGGTTTGCCGGTCGATCTGCAGGGGCGGCTCGAGAACATTGACAAACGACCCGTCATAAACGGCAGTGCCACGATTACGAGGTTGGATCTGGCGAGCCTGCCCAAGATTCTTCCAAAGGCCGTGCCTGAAAATTTGTCGGCCATGAAACCTTCGGGGTTCGTGCATGCCCGCTTGCAGTTGGAAGGACCGCTGGAACAGCCGAAGACTCTGCTTAAATCCGGTGAGGTGCGCCTGGATGAAGTGGCGGTCACCGCCGGGTCATTGCGTCCGGAGGTTACGGGCACTTTGACGCTGGCCAAGGATGTGCTGGAAGGCAAGGGGATCAAGGTGCTGCTGGGTCAGGATCGGGCTCTGCTCGATCTCAAGGCGCAAAATCTGTTATCGAAACCGATACGCATCGACTCGGCCGTTTCGGCCGATCGGCTGCAGATAGACGCCTTGCTGGGGAACAAAGCAAAGTCTGGTGAAAAAAACGGGGCCGGAATCGATGCCGCGGGCAAGACCGTCAAAAAATCGCTCGGGCCGTACGACCTTCCTGTCATCGCCGCTGGAACCCTGCTTGTGAAGCAGGCCGTCTGGCGCGGACTTCTGATCGAAGATTTGTCCGCCCGCTATCAACTTAAAAACAATATCTTCACACTGGATGAGTTTTCCGGCAAGACGGCCGGAGGGACTTTTTCAGAAACGGCGCGTATCGATCTTACCCAGCCGGGGCTGGCCTACAGTACCCATATCGAGACCGCTGCCATTCAAGCCGATCCGATGTTGAGTGCGCTGGCACCCAAAATGAGCGGTACGGTTTTCGGCCTGCTTAACCTCAGCGTCGATATGCAGGGTCGTGGTACGGGACTGGAAGATTTGAAACAAAATCTTTCCGGTAGCGGGGCGCTGAAAATTGCCGATGGTAAAATAACCGGTGCAGGGCTTGTCGCCGGCTTGGCGGAATTCTTCGATCTCGAGGAACTGCGCGTGTTGCGGTTTTCCCAGGCTGCCGGAAAGCTGGCGGTCAAAGACGGCCGTGTCCAGGTCGACGGCAGTCTCATGGGAAATGACGTGCGGCTGACCCCCACCGGTTCGGTGGGACTGGACGGTTCTCTCGATCTTGGACTGCCGGTACGGTTGTCTCCGGAGCTCACATCCCGTCTGGACAGCCGCAACAGGTTCAGTCGCTTTCTCAGCGACAGCCGGGGATGGGGGGAGTTGCCTCTGAAGCTTACAGGAACGTGGAAGGCTCCGCGCTTCGCACTCGATACCGAAGCCTTGGGGAGCACCGTACGGCGAGGTGTTCAGCAGCAGTTGCAGAAGACGCTTCAGGAAAAGCTTTTCAAGACCAAAGACGAGGCAAACGGGAGTCCCGAAACGGGTGAAACGCAACAACAAGGAACGACCGATGCAAACGGAACCCAAGAGAAAAGCAGTGAGGAAAAACTTCTGGAAGGCGTTATGAAGGGCCTTTTCGGAAAATAAAAGGAGTGTGAAATTCGTGCGAGTCGCGACTCATTTCAGCGGGGTTGAGGCCCTGCGGATGGCCATGGAAGTCGAGCGCCGGGAACACCGGTTTTTCGCCGCTCTGGCACGAAAAGCCAAAGGCGGAACGTTGCGGGAAGTCTTCAGCGGCATGGCTCAGGACAAGGCTGCCCTTTTGCGTTCTTTGCGCGTGAAGCTTGGAGAATGCCCGGACGAAGGGTTCTGGGATAATGAGGAGGAGATTCTTCCTTATCTGCAGCGTTTGCCCGAGGAGCTTTTCAACATTGCCGAGACGGTCAAGAAAAAGTTGGGAAGACTGTCTTCGGATCGTGAGGCTCTTCGGTTGGCCATCGAGGTAGAGGAGCGTCTCGCAGAGTATTTCAGGGAGACGGCTGCTGCTTCTTTTCATCCCGAAGGCAAAGAGGTCTTTATCTGGCTCGCTTCCGAGCAGGAAGACCATGCCGGGAACTTGAGGGAAAAGCAGGGCGACCAGGAATCGGCACGGGTTCCCGGTTGAAAACTAAGCCGCATCCATCCATCGTTTCCGGGTGGATACGAGCAAGCCTGTTATCAGTGTATTCGGGAATCTGACCACAATGATTCATAATTCTTCAAAAGAAGGAGAAGATCATGAATGTTTTCGATTTCGCCATGCAGATGGAAACCGACGCTGAGGCATTCTATCGTAAGCTGGCCGGCAAAAGCCCCGTGGCGGGGATAAAGAAAATCTTCACCGATCTTGCCGATGATGAGAACCGCCATTACCAGATCTTTCGCAATCTGAAGAATGCTTTAAAAGGGGAGGTTCCCCAGGAGTCCAGGGTGTTGGATGATGCCAAGAACATTTTTTCCGATTTGCTCGAACAGAAGGCCGATGTAGGTGTCATGCAGGACAATCTGGAGGGGTACCGCTATGCCATGAAGCTCGAGGCCGATGGCGTTCGATTTTATGAGGATGCCGCGCGACGGGAGGAAGACGCGGAGCTGAAAGAGCTGCTGTTGCGTTTAGCCGAAGAGGAGCGCAGGCACTTCAATGTCGTCGAGAACGTCTATCGTTATGTCAATGCCCCCAATGAATACCTGGCCTGGGCGGAATTCAGCAATCTGGATGAGTTCCATGCGTTCGGAAGGGATGTCGATTTATAAGCAGGGAGTTCATTCGCAATCTTCCGCCTTCAAAGCGGCATTCATGGCCCGTTCCTGTTCTGGCGCTGCATCCGAGAGGGTTCGGGCCAGCTTCAGGGTTTCCCGGCCAAGGATCCGGTAAAGCTCCGCCGTGTCCGGTTGCCACGATTGCAGCGCTTCCAGATGGCGCCTGACAGTCGCCTCATCGCGGCGTGAAACGGGGCCGGTCAAGGCTTCGGCGGGCCCCAGTGAAAAGATGTTGTCAACGGTATTGCGCACCAGTGGTTCGATAATTTTCGATGCCGTCGCCGGTGGCAGACCGGCTTGCTGCAAGGTGTCGACACTTAGCTGCAACAGGGTGACCAGATAATTTGCGCTCATGGTCATGGCGGCATGGTAAAGGGGCTTGGTTTCGGATCGCAAGGGAAACGGTATCCCGCCGATTTTCTCGAACAGCAAATTCAGCTGTGCGGCAGCGGCAGAGTCCCCTTCCACGCCGCAGAAGGTGCCGGGAAAGCTGGCGGCTGCCGAGGCCGGTTCGGCGAAACTCTTGATGGGGTGTACGCTGGCGATCAGGGCTTTGCGGCATCGGACGGCGGACAGGATTTCGGAGCCGTGAGCGCCGCTGCAATGAAAGACGATGTCTCCCGGGCGCAGAATGCCCGTAGCGGCGAGCCTTTTTGCGCAATCTGCGATGGAGCCGTCATCGGTGGCGATCATGGTGAAATCCGCCGGCCGCAGGTTTTCCAGAGAGCATGCCGTGCCTCCGCCGATGAAGTCGGCGGAGGCGCGAGCGCTTGCCAGGCTTCGAGTCGTTATGTCCTGCACCTGCAGGATTTTTTTTTGTCGCCACAGTCGGCCCAGAGTTTTGCCGAGCCGTCCGCAGCCGATGAAGTTCAACGTCGCTAAGGGTGGCATGTCTTCCTCTTCGAACGGAGATGCAGTTCGCGTTTGAGAGTATCGATGCGCTGCAGGGATTGCACGATACGTTGTCGCGAAACGCGTCCGGAGTCGATCAAGTTCTGCATTACCGCAAGCATGCGAGCCGTTGTATCCGGGCGATTGTCGGCGACCAGAAGCATGTCGACCCCGGCATTCAGGGCCTTTTCCACAGACTCTTCAAGTGTGTACCGGTCGGCGATGGCTCCCATGGTCAAATCATCACTGATGACCACTCCTTTGAAGCCGAGTCGTTGACGCAACAGCCCATGGATGGTTTTTTCGGACAAAGTCGCGGGCAGTTCAGCGTCGATTTGAGCGTTGAAGACGTGAGCCGTGAGGACCGTGTCGGCAAGGCCCTCTTCGATAAGAGCGGCAAAGGGCCGGAGTTCTTTCGGAGACCAGGTGGCGGTGACGTCGACGAACCCCTTGTGGGAATCGGCTGCTGAACTGCCGTGGCCGGGAAAATGTTTCAGGCAGCACAGGATTCCCCGTTTATGGTGGGCGCGAATAACTTGGCGGGCATGGGCTGTAACCATGTCCGGATCGGCGGAAAAACTCCTTTGCAGTTTTCCGATGACAGGATTGGACGGATTTACGTTAAGATCGACCACCGGACTGAGATTGAGATTGATGCCGGCCCGTTGAAGACTATCGGCAATGATATCTGCCTGATGGCGGGTCAGGGCGAGGTCGTTTTTGTTGCCCAGAGCCGCAAAGGACATCGTGGCAGGAAAGCCGGCATCCTCCTTTAACCGGGAGATCCGCCCGCCTTCCTGGTCGACGGCGATCAGCAGCGGCGTGTCCCCGGACGCTTTCTGGAGCCGGGTCGTAAGTCTGCGTAGCTGCCCTGGCGAAACGATATTGTCGGCGGGATGCTTACGGTTGGGCCCGTAGTTGAACAAGATCACTCCGCCAAGGTGTCTCTCCCCTATGTCCTGCAGGATGGGATGGCCCTCGTCTATTTCGGATCCGGCAAAACCGACCAGCAACAACTGCCCCAGAGGCAGATCTTCGGGTGTTGTCGTGGCTGCCATCACCGGTGTCGCGATTAATAACAGGACGGCAAAAAAAGCCAATATATGGTGTCGTAGCATCGGTAAGAGTCTTTTAAATTAATAGACGGTCCTCCGCGTTGCGGCGTGGCGGTGCCGGCATGGGAGGGAAGGGGTGCGTTGAAAATCAGACTCTTACAGGCCGTAAACCTCTTTGGAGGTCAGAGCCTGTACACCTGCCGAATCGAAAATCTGCTGCACGTGTTCCGTGTCTTCTACATCGATAACCAGGATAGCCGTTTTGTTGTCTCCAAGCACGGTCCCATAAGCGTTCTGGACATTAAGGCCTGCCAGAGCCAGCAGGCTGAGCATGTCGTGGAGTGCGCCGGAGCGATCCTGCATCCTGACCACGACGATTTCCCGCAGAACCGCAGGGTGACCTGCCTCCGAAAGTTTTTTGCAGGCCGTTTCGGGACGGTCGACCAGAAGGTTGAGGATGCCCCATCCTGCAGAGCTGGTCGAAAGGGTCATGGCGCGGATGTTGATGCCGGTCTCCTTCAGCACGGAAGTGACTTTTTCCAGGCGCCCCGGTTTGTTTTCCAGAAAAATCGATACCTGATGCGCGATCATGACAACCTCCTATGATTTACGCGAATCGATGACGCGAACCGCTTTGCCTTCGCTTCTGGGAAGGCTTCCCGGTTCGACGAGGCGGATGGCAGGGGTGACGAGAATTTCATCCCGCACCTCGTGGGCAATCTGCCGCGAGAGCTTTTCCAATGCTTCGATATCACCGGTGAACCATTCCTTCTGCAGTTCCACCTTGACGGTAAGCTCATCGTTGCCGTCGAATGTCTCCAGTTCGATGACATAATCGGTACCGACTTCGGCAAAACGCATCAGGACTTTTTCGATCTGCATGGGGAACACGTTACACCCCTTGATGATAAACATGTCATCGCTGCGACCTGAAATACGAGCAAGCCGGCGATGCGTTCGGCCGCAAGGGCAATCTCCGGGTAGAAACCGGGTCAGATCCCGGGTCCGGTATCTCAGCAGCGGCATGGCATGACGATCGAGGGTGGTGAAAACAAGTTCGCCTTCCTCGCCGTCCGGTACCGGCTGCAGGGTGTCGGGATCGATAATTTCGGTTAAAAAGGCATCCTCCCAGACATGCAGACCGTTCTGATATTGGCACTCAAAGGCAACTCCCGGTCCGTTCATTTCCGACAAACCGTAAGAATTGAAGGCTTTAACGCCGAACAGTTCCTCGATGCGTCGTCTCTGCGCATCTGTATGGGGTTCCGCGCCGATGACAAACAGTTTCAGGCTGGTATCGCGGCGAGGGTCGAGGCCCAGGTCCTGAAAGGCGCCGTGCAAACGAAAAAGGTAGCTGGGGATGGTGTGGATGGCGGTGGTCCCGAAATCCTGCATCAGTTTGATCTGGCGCCTGGTGTTGCCGGCTGCTGCCGGGATGACCAGGGCGCCAAGCCGTTCCGCACCGTATTGAAAACCAAGTCCCCCCGTGAACAGCCCGTAGCCGCAAATATTCTGAAAGACGTCGGTGTCGCGCAATCCGGCGCAGTACAAAGAGCGTGCAACCAGGTCCGCCCACGAGGATAGATCGTGATTGTCGTGAAAGATGACGGTAGGGTTGCCGGTGGTACCGCTCGAACAATGCAGGCGGATTGCGCCCTGTTTCGGAACCGTCAGGAATCCGTAGGGGAAATTATTACGCAGGTCTTCCTTGGTGGTAAAGGGCAGACGCCTTATGTCATCAACGCTTTTAACGGTTTCCGGTCCGATTCCATGCTTTTGAAAAAGCTTGCCGTAAAAAGGGGAGTTGACTGCTCTGCTCAGAGTATCCTGAAGGCGCTGGGCCTGCAAAACGCGCAATTGCTGCTGGGGCAGGATTTCGATTTCAGGTTTCCAATACATGGCGGTACGTCCTTTCACTGATACGATGGATATCCGCAGCAGAGGTCGGACGCCTATATTAAACCCTCGGGTTCGCAAAAGGCGAGATACCGCATCCTGTCTGCAGACCGAAAGACAAGATATCAGATTTTTCCCTCAAATGGTAGAAAAGCACCATTGACGATTTTGATTTAGTGATTTGATACGAAAAACGGCCACAAAAAAACCCCGAATCGGAAGATCCGGGGTTTTGCATCTGGAGCGGGAAACGGGATTCGAACCCGCGACTTCAACCTTGGCAAGGTTGCACTCTACCACTGAGTTATTCCCGCATTTCGTTTACAGCTCCTCGTTGCGAGCGGGGTTATTAATAGCAAATGGCATTTTTCAAGTCAACAAAAATTTCAGAGATTTTTGAATTGCCCCGTATGCCCTGTTTTATCTGTATGCTCCCGATCAGCTCATTTATACCCGTACACTGAGCATCCGGTATGCAAATCGGCGGAAGCATGCGTAGACTGCCTCCTCTTCATCGATAGGAATGCAGGAACCGTTTGACCTTTTGAACGTAGTTACGCGTTTCGGAGTAGGGAGGGATCCCGCCGTGTCGGCGTACCGCTCCCGGGCCGGCGTTATACGCGGCCAGGGCCAGGTCGAGGTTGCCATTGAAAAGGTCGAGCATTTTACGCAGGTAACGGGTTCCTCCGCGGATATTGTCCTCGGGATCGAAGGGGTCGACGACTTTCATTTCGCGAGCTGTTTCGGGGATCAGTTGCATCATGCCCTGTGCGCCTCTGCTGGAAACGGCCCGGGGATTGTAATCGCTTTCCGCCTTGATGACCGCTTTGACCAGGGCTTTCTCGAGATGGTTGGCTGCAGCATATCGTTCGATAAGGTCGTCGATGTTTCTATGGCTGCTGCCGCTGGCATAGGATTCCTTGAGGTAAAAACTGTATCGGGTATTGGTCGGCGTATTGGTGAAATGCATGACGCCGTTGCTGTCGACATAGCGATAGATATCAGCTCGGCAGACGGACGCGCCCGAACACAGCATTCCTGCCGATAACACTATGAAAACAAGAAAAAACCGAATCATCGTCTCCTCATACCGGAATTACAGGACTATATACCGAAAGGGGCTGTATTTCAAGCGGTTTGGCAATGCAAAAACCTTGACAATGTCGGGGGGGGGTTCCGATAATGGTTCAGCTTTTCCCGGGTTGTTGTCGGGCGGGTCTTTTTGTCTGTCCAATCCTGCCAGTAACGATGTAGGACCGTATTCCGTACCCTGGTTCGGAAAGGCTGATTTTTAGGTCGGTATGTCTTGTTATTTCGGGAAGTGAGGCCTCGCAGTGAATATCACCACGGATTTTCTTGTGATCGGCAGTGGTATCGCCGGTTTGTCATATGCCCTCAAAGTTGCCGATTCCGGTCAGGTTGCGGTGGTTACCAAACGGGAGATGTCCGAAACGGCAACCAATCTGGCTCAGGGCGGGATCGCTTCGGTACTTTCATCGGAGGATTCTTTCGCAGCCCATGTTCGGGACACCATGGTTGCGGGAGCCTATCTCTCCGATGAAGATGTCGTCAGGATGGTGGTGCAGCGCGGCCCGCAGGCCATTGCCGACCTGATCAACTGGGGTGTGCGTTTCAGCAAAAAGGACGACAATACTTACGATCTGACCCGTGAAGGAGGACACAGCCGTCGGCGCATCCTGCATGCCAAGGACATGACCGGGCAGGAGATAGAACGGGCGCTGGTCGAGGCGGTGAAAAGCCATCCCAATATTACTGTTTATGAACACCATATCGCCATCGACCTGATTACCGACGCCAAGGCGGGGACCGTCAAGGTTAAGCCGAATCGGTGTCTGGGGGCGCACGTTCTCGACATTACGGAGAGCAAAGTCCATACCTTAGGAGCGAGAGTGACGGTTCTGGCGACCGGCGGGGCCGGAAAGGTTTACCTCTACACCTGCAACCCCGATGTGGCCACCGGGGATGGTATCGCCATGGCCTACCGGGCCGGTGCGACCGTGGCTGATATGGAATTCATGCAGTTTCATCCCACCACCTTGTACCATCCCAGGGCCAAGTCCTTCCTGATTTCCGAATCGGTGCGCGGTGAAGGTGCGATTCTTCGGCGCAAGGACGGAACGGCGTTCATGGAGCAATATCATGAATTGCGCGATCTGGCGCCCCGGGACATCACAGCACGCGCCATCGATAATGAAATGAAAATTCATGGCGACGAGAGCGTGTTTCTGGACATCACCCATCGCGATCCCGATTATGTTCGCAATCGTTTTCCCCATATTTATGAAACCTGTCTTAAATATGGCATCGACATTACCGTCGAGCCGATACCGGTGGTGCCGGCAGCACACTATATCTGTGGTGGCGTCAAGGTCGACAGGTGGGGGGAGTCGGATCTTGTCAACCTGTTCGCCATCGGCGAGGTCGCCTTTACAGGGTTGCATGGCGCCAACCGGCTTGCCAGTAACAGCCTTCTGGAGGGGGTTGTCTTTGCCGACCTGGTCGCCCAGCGTTCTTTGGCGCGGATCAAGGAAAAACATCATCCCATCCCCAGGATTCAACCGTGGGATTACGGCAAAGCCACGGACAGCGACGAGGAAGTCGTGGTGGCGCACAACTGGGATGAAATCCGACGCTGCATGTGGAACTATGTCGGCATCGTCCGCACCAGCAAACGTCTTAAGCGCGCGTTGCGTCGCATCCAGATGATCAAAGACGAAATCACCGAATATTATTGGGATTTTTATCCGACCTCGGATCTCATCGAATTGCGCAATATCGCCACGGTAGCGGAGCTTATCGTGAGATGTGCCCGTATGCGCCGGGAAAGTCGCGGATTGCACTACAACCTCGATTACCCGGAACGGGACGATGCGAACTGGAAAAAAGATACGCTGATACGTAAAAAACTATAATCGGATTTTGCCCGGCATGCCCGGGCTGTGTTCGAGGACAGGGAGCAAGTTTTGACTATTGACGAAATCAGAGAGGAAATCGACGCTCTCGACGATGAGTTACTGAAAATTTTCAATCGCCGGGCAGCCCTGGCTTTGGCCATCGGCGAAATAAAAAAGGCCGACGGCCGCGCAGTGTACGATCCCAAACGTGAACAGAAAATTTTTGAGCGAATGAAGGCTGCCAATCCCGGTCCCCTCGATGACGGTGCCATTGTAAGGTTTTTCGAGCGTGTGATCGATGAAACCAGGCGATTGGAGCGTATCCGGACGAAAGGGGAATGAACGATGCTGGTGGTTATGAGGTCAACAGCTTCGGAAGGGAATCTCAGCGAACTCAAACAGTATCTGGTTGAGCGCGATTACGATTTTCATCAGTCGACGGGCGCCAACCGTGTGATCATCGGGATCATCGGCGATACCGAGCGGCTCGACATGGAGGCATTGAAAGCGTTGCCCGGCGTGCTGGCGGTTTTCAAGATTCCCAAAGAGTGAGGGTGCGAACACAAGAACAAAAGAGGGGAAGCCATCGGCTTCCCCTCTTTTGTTCGGAATAGTGTTATCAGAGTCTGATCAGTCGGCAACGATTTCGCTTTTGGTGAAAATGGAGCGCAACTGCAGACCTGCCTTTTCCACAATCTCGCGGCCACCTTCCTGGCGGTCTACGAGGGTGATGATGCCGAGGACTTCAAGGCCTTCTTCGCGGGCGCGATCGACGGCTTTGAGGGCCGATCCCCCGGTGGTCAGAACATCTTCCACGATGACGACGCGGGCTCCGGGACGCAGGTTCTTGCGGCCTTCCAGCCATTGCCCCGTACCGTGGCCCTTGGGCTCCTTGCGGATGATGAAGGCGGGAATCGGGGAGTCTCCCATGGAACTGACCAGGGCAGCAGCCGTGGCAATAGGGTCGGCGCCCAGGGTCAGGCCGCCAACGCCTTCAATGGGGGCGGGGAAATGTCCGAGTTCCTCGAGCACGGCTTTGCCGACCAGCATTGACCCCCGAGGGTGAAGAGTGGTCTGTTTGCCATCGAAATAAAAATTGCTTTTACGTCCGGAAGCCAGGGTGACGTCCCGCTCTTCGTACGAAAGTTGCCGGACGATTTCTCTAAGTTCTGCGCGATCTTTGGTCAAAGCCGTGTCTCCTTAACAGTCACAAAGCAAAAGACGGCATCGAAAGGGAATGTGGATGCCGGCCATGTATGTTCGATCATTTCCCTGTGGTCGGTTTTGCGGTTTCCTTAAACATGATGGCGTCGCAAAAACTCGCCAACTGCTGCGCTGCTGCGATTGCCTCGCTGCTTCGACGTACCTAAATACGCCTCATGGCCCGACAATCGCGCGCCTTGCATTTGCCGCTTTTTGCTTGGCCATCCCATTTGATGCGCAACCAGGGTTCGTTTGTTTGGAGCTGGATCAGGCGGCTGTCAAAACAGGCCAAGCTGGTCGTCCGACTTCAAACGCGGGAATTTTATCGGATAGTTGCCGCTGAAGCAGGCTTCGCAAAAATATCCTTCGGCCGTCTTTGGGGCTCCTGCGATTTCCAGCATGCCTTCCAGCGACAGGTACCCCAAGGTATCGGCGGTGATATATTTGCGGATTTCCTCCATTGTATGGGACGAGGCAATCAGTTCCTTGCGGGTCGGTGTATCGATGCCGTAGAAACAGGGGTAGGCCGTTGGGGGCGAGGATACCCTCATATGGATCTCTTTGGCGCCTGCATTGCGGATCATTTTGATGATTTTGCGCGAGGTGGTTCCGCGGACTACAGAATCGTCGATGACCACGACCCGCTTGCCCTCCAGAACTTCGCGGATGGCATTGAGCTTGATCTTGACACCGAAGTGGCGGATCGATTGCTGCGGCTCGATAAAGGTGCGGCCGACATAATGGTTGCGAATCAGGCCCATCTCAAAGGGGATGCCTGCTTCTTCGGCATAACCGATGGACGCAGGAACCCCCGAGTCCGGAATCGGGATGACGATATCGGCCTCGACCTGATGTTCTCGGGCCAGCTGACGACCGAACCTCTTGCGTACCTCGTAAACCTGCTGACCGAATACGGTGCTGTCGGGGCGCGCGAAGTAGACGAATTCGAAAATACAGGGAGACGGGGTACGCTCCTCGAAGGGGCGGTAGGACGTCATGCCGTCTTTGTCGAAAACCACCATTTCGCCCGGCTCGATTTCCCGCAGGAATTTGGCTTCGATAAGATCGAGGGCGCAGGTCTCGGACGCAACGACGTAGGAGCCGTCCACTTCGCCGAGTACCAGGGGGCGGAAGCCGTGGGGATCGCGCACAGCCACCATCCGCGTTTCGGTGAGAAAGACCAGGCTGTAGGCACCGCGTACCTGACGCAGAGCCTCGGCAACGCGGTCCGGAAGGGCATCGCTCTGAGACCTGGCGAGCAGATGAATTATAACCTCGGTGTCGGCGGTGGTAGAGAAGATGGAGCCTTTTTCTTCCAGGGTGTTGCGTACTTCCCGGGCATTGACCAGGTTGCCGTTGTGGGCCACCGCTATACTTCCGCGGGCGTAATCGACGGCGATAGGCTGAACATTGCGGATATTGTCGCCGCCGGCGGTAGAGTAGCGAACATGGCCGATGGATGCATTGCCTGCCAGCTTCTGGAAAATCTCATCGTCCTTGAAGACGTCGGCCACCAGGCCGCTGCCGAGATGGGTTCGCAGACGCAGGCCGTCGGAAGCCGAAATGCCACAGCTTTCCTGGCCGCGATGCTGAAGGGCATAGAGTCCAAGGTAGGTCATGTTGGCGGCTTCCGGGTGACCGTAGATACCGAATACGCCGCACTCATCTTCGTATTTGTCAAACATAATGCAGTAGAACTCCCCGCTTGATGCCGGTTGGTTGGTTAAACTGAAAAGCGTCGTTGCTTAAAACTTCAATATAGCATACCTCCGAGGGTGGAGGCAGGTTGTTTTTATGCCGTCTGCAGTATCTGTCAGACACTATCGCGTGAAGAGCCCATCCGACTTTGCCGGATGGGCTCTTTTGGATTAGAGCAGTTCGTCACGGATGAAACGCACCGCGTTCTGGTACAGCCACAGTCCCATACCTTCCTCAGGCAGGTCCTCCTCGCGAGTCCAGCGGGGGTGGTGGGTCCGGTGGACGTAGGCTTCCGGGTGCGGCATCAGTCCGAACAGCCGGCCCGTTTCATCGCAAAGACCGGCGATGGCGGCGATGGAACCGTTCGGATTGAGAGGATACTCCTGGGTCGGTGCGCTGTAATCGGGCAGACTGTATTTGAGCACACCGAGGTGTTTTTCCTCAATGCTCGCCAGAGTGGCTTCGCCGTCCACCACCAGTTTGCCTTCGCCGTGACGCACCGGCAGGGTCATGCCTTCGAGGCCGCGGGTGAAGATGCAGGGTGAATCGGGATCCGCCTTAAGGTAGACCCAGCGGTCTTCGAAACGACCGTTGTCGTTGAAGGTCAGGGTTGCATGCTGGGTGAAATCACCTCCCAAGGCAGGCAACAGCCCCATTTTCACCATCAGCTGAAAGCCGTTGCAGACACCCATGATAAGTTTGCCGTCGGCGATGAATTTGCGCAAGTGCTCACTCAGGTGCTCGTTGCTTTCCTTGATAGGGGCATGCAGCAGGCGGTTGGCCCCGGCCTTGGCACTGCCGAGGTCGTCGCCGTCGAGGAAACCGCCGGCCAGGTTGAGGAAATGGTAATCCTGCAGCAGGACCCGACCGTTGAGCAGTTCGGAAATATGGACGATGTCGACCACTTCGGCACCGGCCAGACGGCAGGCATGCGCCGTTTCTCTTTCGCAGTTGGTGCCGTTGCCGGCAATGACGATGGCTCGTACTTGTTTGGACATAACTTACATCTCCCTTAACGGCGCCTGCCACGCCTCTTTGAGATCATCAATGTGGGACCGTACAAGAATTTCGCCACCGAGCCCGACGATGCGCAGCTCCCGATCTTCGTTCACGGTGCCGAGCAGTGAGAGGTCCTGGCCGGCGAATATGTTTTCGAAGGCGGCCTTGTTTTCGGGTTTGACGGTGACCAGCAATCGGCTCGCCGATTCGGAGAACAGGACAGCGTCTTCGCGCAGTACTTCGTCGCATTTGACCTTGCGCAGGTCGACATGCATGCCGAAGCCGCCGGCAAAAGCCGTTTCCGCCAGAGCGACGCCGAGACCGCCGTCGGACAGGTCATGGCAGCTGGCCAGCAGGTCGCGCTTTTGAGCCTGGTTAAGGCTGCGGTAGCGCTGCAGGGCAGAGGCGGCATCGACAGCTGGAACGTTTTTGCCGAGGTGGCCGAGCATATCGTAGTATTCCGAGGCGCCAAGTTCGTTACGGGTGATGCCGAGCAGGTAAACCAGATCTCCGGAACGTTTGGCATCCATGGTCACGCCTTTGCGGATATCTGCGATCTTGCCGATAACCGAGAACAGTACCGTTGGGGGGATGGAAATCTTGGTGTCGCCTATCTGGTAGTCGTTTTTCATGGAGTCCTTGCCGGAAATCAGCGGCACTCCAAAGGCCAGGCAATAATCGTAAAGCGCCTTGTTGGCACGTACCAGTTGGGCGGCTTTGTATTCGCCGTCGGGAGTTCTGTCGCTTTGGACCGGGTCGCACCAGCAGAAGTTGTCGAGACCGGCGACATGGTCGATGTTGCCGCCCACGGCCACATAGTTTCGCAGGCCTTCGTCGATGGCGCAGGCCATCATATGGTAGGTGTCGATGTCGCTGTAGCGCGGTGTGATGCCATGCGCAACCACCACGCCTTCGAAGGAGTCGGGCAGAGGCCGGACCATTGCGGCATCGGCCGGGCCGTCGTTGGCCACCCCGACCAGGGGCTTGAGAACCGTGCCGGCCTGGACTTCATGGTCGTAACGCCGCACTACGCTTTCTTTGGAGCAGATATTCAGACGTCCCAGCAGATGGCGCAGAGTGGCATCCATGTCGAGGGGCTGGTTGACTTCCGGTTCCTCGTAGTTGCGGTTTTCCCAACGGGCTTTCAGCTTGAGTTGGGGGACGCCTTTGTGGAGGAACTCCATGGGCAGGTAGGTAACGGTTTTGCCATCGTACAGGCAATGGTAATGACCGGAGTCGGTGAAAACGCCGAGATCGGTCGCTTCCACATCCATTTCTTTGGCCAGGGCGATGAATTCCTCGGCCTTGGATTCGGGTACCGCCACGGTCATGCGCTCCTGGGCTTCGGAAATGAGAATCTCCCATGGCTGCAACCCGGAATACTTCAGCGGAGCGCGATCGAGATGCATTTCGAAGCCGCCGGTATCTTCAGCCATTTCTCCGACGGAGGAGGACAGACCGCCTGCCCCGTTGTCGGTGATGGCGTTATACAAGCCGCGATCGCGGGCGATAATCAAAAAATCGAACATGCGCTTCTGAGTGATGGGGTCGCCGATCTGAACGGCGGTGGCCGGGGAACCTTCGTGCAACTCTTCGGAAGAGAAGGTGGCGCCATGGATTCCGTCCTTGCCGATGCGGCCGCCGACCATCATGATGCGATCGCCGACCCGTGCCTGTTTGACGTGGCCGGGCTGACCGTGGATTTCGGCCGGCATCAGAGCGGCTGTGCCGCAGTAGACCAGCGGTTTGCCGGCGAAGCGGTCATCGAAGACGATAGAGCCGTTGACTGTCGGGACGCCGCTTTTGTTGCCGCCGTGTTCGACACCTTCGACCACCCCTTCGAAAATGCGGCGCGGGTGCAACAGACGGGGCGGCAACGGTTCGCCGTAAAAAGGCGAGGCGAAGCAGAACACGTCGGTGTTGAAAATCAACCGGGCCCCCATGCCGGTGCCGAAGGGGTCGCGATTGACGCCGACGATACCGGTCAGGGCTCCGCCGTAAGGGTCGAGGGCGCTGGGGGAGTTGTGGGTTTCGACCTTGAAGACCAGACTCCAGTCGTCGTTGAAGCGGATGACCCCGGCGTTGTCCTTGAACACCGACAGGCAGAAATCCTTTTTGCCTTTGGCGGCCCGTACATCGCGGGTGGCGCCGACGATGAAGGTTTTGAACACCGAATCGATGGTTTCGGACCCGCCTTCGCCGTCTTCGTAATCGATGCGTGCGGAAAATATCTTGTGCTTGCAGTGCTCGCTCCAGGTCTGCGCCAGCGCCTCCAGTTCCACATCGGTCAGTCCGGCGGTCAGTCCTTTTTCAGCACGCTCGGCCTGGTTTTTCGGATCGTTGGCGAAGGTCTGGATGACCTTCATTTCCTCAAGGTTGAGGGCCAGCACACCCTCGCGGCTGATACGCATCAGCTCCTCGTCGGAAACATTCAGGTCGATTTCTCTGACTTTCGGCTCTGCGGTCGATACGACCTTGGGAACGGTAATCGGAACGCCGTTTTTGCGATCAAAATCCGCCTCGGCAATGATGGTCCAGCGTTGAATCAGGCCGTTGCCAAGGAACCCGGCAGCGATGCGTTCGGCGGCGGTTTCATCGAGTTGGCCCGTAAGCAGATATTGTACGGAGGTGTAGACCCCTTCATCATCTGCGAACGGCCGACCTGTGAGGTATTGAATGGCTTCCCGGGAGGTTCGCCCGATATTGTCGGTGACGCCGGGACGAAAACCGACTTCGATGAGTACATCGAACTGGCCGGCCAGGGGTTGGTTGACGGCATAGCACTGAATGACCGGATCGGAAAAGGGGCCCTGTGCAGCTGCCTCGACTTCCTCCGGGGACAGGTCGGCGTCGATGGTATAGACATCGATAGTCCTAACCTGGTCCAGTTCGATTCCAAGGTGTTCGCGAATTTCGCGCTTTACGCGTTCGCCGCGCGCATCCCGAATGCCTTCTTTCAGTCCGACTTCTACTCTCCAGGCCATTATGCTCTCCTCGGCAAGGGTGATCCGGTAAACGTCATACGGCGGCACGCAGGCCGCCGTGCCGTACGGGAACGGTTGCGTCTGTTGCTCTCCCGCCGGTGTTGGTCTTTTTCTTGTATTAAAAAATTCAACCCGCCGGGCAACGACAGGTTGCGGCGGGTGTTACCAGGCAAAACAATCGCTGTGGCGATGTTGACTGCCGATGAACAGTCGCGCCGAGCTGTTCCCCTGCTGTCCAAGAACCTGGCGTGCGCAGGCCTCTGCAAGCTGCGGGGAATTATTGGTTTCACTCAAGTGCGCCAGGAATACCGCTTCCAGTCCCTCCCAGTGAAGTTGTCGCAGCAGATCCGCCGATTCCCTGTTGGACAGATGGCCGTGTCGACTGCGCACGCGTTGTTTCAGATGCCACGGGTAGGGTCCGTCACGCAACATATCCTCGTCGTGGTTGGATTCCAGAATCAGCACCCGGCATTTTTGGAAACGGTCGGCCACCAGCCGGGTGGCAAGTCCCAGATCGGTAACGATGCCGATATTGCCGTCTGCCGTCGACAGGATGAATCCGGTCGGGGCTACGGCGTCGTGAGTGATGGGAACTGTTTGAATTTCCATATCCCGCAGACAGAAAGCATCGCCGGAGTCGAACTCGACCGTATGCTCCAGTTTTCCTACCCCGGGAAGAGCCTCGCGCGTGGCATGGTGTACGTGCACGGGGACGTTCCACCGCCTGGCGACGGGGCCCAACCCTCGGCAGTGGTCTCTGTGTTCGTGGGTGACCAGAAGGGCGTCGAGATTTTCCGGGGCCGCGCCGATGGCATTCAGCCGGTGACCAATTTCACGGGCCGACAGCCCCGCGTCTATCAGTAACCGACTTTCGGCTGTTTCGACATAGATTGCGTTGCCCTTACTGCCGCTGGCAAGCAGACAGACTTGCACGTTGCCCCCTGTTGTCAACGGCTCGGCGCCGTTTATATACCGGAAAATGGCGGTATTCGCAAGATAAAATGACCCCGGAAACATGCCGCGATGGATTATGCCGCGCCGGGTCATCCGTGATTGTTCTATCGATCCGCTTCGGTGCAGAATCTGGTGCTTTATTTCGGAATTAATACAGGAGATGCGGATGTTGCCGATAATCGTTAATCTAAACCGGATTACCTATAAAGACTTCTGCTGCAGTCGTTCATTGCGCGCCATTCCAAACTGTGCTCGACCCTTTGCGTTTCGACAGGCTGCAAGCATGCTGCAGGGCAGGAATCTGCGCTTGAATCGATATGACCAAACCTGTCGGTTGCGCGACGAAACCCCATGAGTAGACCGGGTAAGGGTCCAGTCAGGAGTTCGTTATGGCTGCCAGGATCCCGAACTAATATCATATCGGGTTTTAAAGCACAACCGGCCAATGACTCCAAAACGGGAAAGAAGTTGACGATACATGGGGGATTGGCTATTATCAGGCGTTAACGTGATTTGTTGAGGGTGTTTGTAACGTCTTGTTTTTAAAAGACAAATTAGGATTCTGGAAGATTTTCGGAGCTTTTTAAAGTTCAGGAGCAAGCTTAGTAATGGCGGTAAAAGTGGCAATCAACGGCTTCGGTCGCATCGGGCGCAGCATCTTTCGTGCGGCATGGGCTGCCGAGGACGTCGAAATCGTGGCGATCAACGATCTCAATCCGGCAAAGGTGCTGGCGCATCTTCTGAAATACGATTCGGTTCGCGGTACCTTTGCCCCGCCGGTGCAGACGACGGCAAAAGGGTTGATGGTTGCGGGGCGGCTCGTCCATGTGTACGAGATGCAGGATCCGGTCGATCTGCCCTGGCGTGAACTGGGGGTGGATATTGTTCTCGAAGCAACGGGAAAATTCACCGAGCGAGCCTGTGCCGCCAAGCATCTCGATGCAGGAGCGGGGCGTGTGATCATAACCGCGCCCGGTTGCGGCGAGGATATTACTCTATGCATGGGGATCAACCATACCCGATTCGATCCCGAGGCTCATCGGGTCATCAGCAACGCTTCCTGCACCACCAATTGCCTTGCACCGGTGGTCAAGGTTCTGATGGAGAGTTTCGGGGTCGTCAAGGGTATGATGACCACCGTTCATGCTTACACCAACGGTCAGCAGATTCTTGATTATCCGGCCCAGGACCTGCGCAGAGCTCGTGCGGCCGGGTTGTCCATGATTCCGACGACAACCGGCGCGGCGCGTGCCGTCGCCAAGGTGTTGCCGCAGCTTGCCGGCCGCCTTGACGGCATTGCGGTACGCGTCCCGACTCCCAATGTCTCGCTGATTTCCCTGGTGACGGAAACCGAACGCAGTACCGATATCGAAGCCGTAAACCGGGCACTGCAAACGGCTTCGGAAGGGGTCTTGAAAGGGATCATGGCCTATTGTGAAGAGCCGTTGGTGTCGGTCGATTACAATGGCCATCCGGCGTCCTCCGTGGTCGATGCCTTGTCTACCAATGTATTGGGCGGCAATATGGTAAAGGTTCTGGCCTGGTACGATAACGAGTGGGGGTATTCCAATCGGGTGGTCGATCTGGTCCGGTATGTTGCATCCTGATGGTAAAGATCTAAAGTGTTATGGGCGACGGCGTTCCCGGAAAGGTGAATTCCGTCCGAAACTGTCATGGCTGTTTTTTTCATAACCCTGCACGGGAGGTTTATATGTTCAGTAAAATGACCGTCAAGGATATCGACCTTAAAGGTAAACGGGTTTTCTGCCGCGTCGATTTTAATGTTCCCCTCGACAAAGACGGACGAATTACCGACGATACTCGCATCGTTGCAGCCCTGCCGACTATAAAACATATTCTCGATCAGGGGGCAAAGCTGATTCTGGCTTCGCATCTCGGCCGTCCCAAGGGGACACCCCAACCCGAATTCAGCCTGGCTCCCGTTGCGGAACACCTTTCCGGGCTGCTTGACAAGCCGGTTGTCATGGCTCCCGATTGCGTCGGTCCCGAGGTGCAGAAACTGGCCGACAATCTGCAGGCAGGTTGCATCTTGATGCTGGAAAATGTCCGTTTTCATAAAGGCGAGACGGAAAACGACCCCGAATTCTGCCGGCAGCTGGCCGCTCTGGCCGATGTGTATGTCAACGATGCTTTCGGCACCGCCCATCGCGCCCACGCCTCCACCGAAGGGGTGGCGCGACTGCTGTCGCCGGCGGTGGCCGGCTTCCTTATCGAGAAGGAACTGCAATATCTGGGAAAGGCGATTGCCGAACCGGTGCGCCCCTTCGTCGCGGTTCTCGGAGGCGCCAAGGTTTCCGACAAACTGCCGGCCATCGAAAGTCTGCTGGAAAAGGTCGATGCCCTGATCATCGGCGGCGGTATGGCCTATACCTTCCTGAAAGCCAAAGGTTACGATTTGGGGAAATCCCTTATCGAGGATGATCGTTTGCAAATGGCCGCCGAACTGATGAAGCGTGCGGCGGCCAAAGGCGTCGATATGCTTCTGCCCGAAGACCATGTAGCTGCTGCGGAGTTCGATGCCGATGCCGAATATACGGTATGCGGGAACGACAATTTCCCGGCCGGTTGGATGGGGCTGGATATCGGGCCCAAGACTGTGGCTCGTTTCAGCGAAGTACTCAGGAAGGCCGGAACCGTAGTTTGGAACGGTCCCATGGGGGTTTTTGAATTCGATGTCTTTGCCAAGGGTACCTTTGCGGTGGCCGAGGCTCTTGCCGAATCGAAAGCCGTCTCCATTATCGGCGGTGGCGATTCCGCCGCAGCGGCAAAGAAATCCGGGCTGGCCGCTAAAATGTCCCACATCTCCACGGGCGGTGGCGCTTCTCTCGAGTTTCTCGAGGGCAAAGCCTTGCCCGGTATCGTCGTACTGACCGATAAGTGACGATGAACCGTGGAGCGTGGTTCGGCGGGCAACCCGTGTCCAATTTGAGGTTTCCGAGGGTGGGGTGCCTGCCCAGTTCGTTTCGGTCGAACAAGGTGCTTGAATCTTTCGTGAATTACCTCGCGTGCTCAGTGAGTTCAGCAGTAAAAATACAGTGGATTCTCCTGTAAAATTTTTTTATTTCGTGTCTCTGGTGCCGCGTTGGCGCCCGAGGCGTTTACTGCATTGTCCGGAGGAAAAAGATGCGCAGACCCTTTATTGCCGGAAACTGGAAACTCCATAAAACGACAGCGGAAGCGGTGGCTTTGGTCGAGGCTCTCGACAGCGGACTGACCGATGTCGCCGATCGTGACATTGTCGTCGCTCCGGTTTTTACTGCACTGACTTCCGCGGCGTCGGTTCTTTCCGACAGCAACATCGCATTGGCCGCCCAGAACTGCTATCCGGAAAATCAGGGTGCTTTCACCGGCGAAGTGTCGCCAGCTTTGCTCAAAGACGCCGGTTGCAGGTATGTCATCGTAGGGCATTCGGAGCGCCGGCAGCTGTTCGGCGAAACCGACGCTTTTATTAACCGCAAGGTCAGGGCGGTTCTCGACACCGGTATGACGGTCATTCTCTGTATCGGAGAAACCCTGGAAGAGCGGGAAGGGGATAAAACTTTCGAAGTGCTTGAGCGACAGGTGCGAGAAGGTTTGCAAGACATCGGAGCGGCTGCCATGGATGGAGTGGTTATCGCCTATGAACCTGTCTGGGCCATCGGAACCGGCAAAACCGCCAGTGATGCGCAAGCCCAGCAGGCCCACGATTTTATTCGCCGCCTGATTGCCGATCTTTTCGATAAGCAGGTCGCTGAACGGGTCAGAATCGTCTACGGTGGCAGCGTCAAACCGGGCAATGTCGACGGTCTGCTGCGTCAACCCGACATCGATGGTGCCCTGGTTGGGGGCGCCAGCCTCAAGGCTGAAGATTTTATGCGCATCGTGCGGTTTGAGGCCGGTTGAGGGGATGACCGCCCCAGTTCACGTAGGACAGCGTTTGGGGTGGACGGGCATTGCCTCTTTTCATTGCTGACGATATGTGCTAGATTGCCCTTCCTGTTAAATACGTTCACCTCAGGAGTTGACGAATATGCTGACCTTTTTGATTATTCTGCATGTGCTGGTCTGTGTGGCCCTCATCGTTATCGTGCTGCTTCAGGGCGGCAAAGGAGCCGAGGTCGGGGCAGCTTTCGGTGGCGGCGGCAGTCAGACGGTTTTCGGTGCCAGTGGCGGCGCCAGTTTCATGAGCAAGCTCACCACTACCGCTGCCATCGTGTTCATGCTTACCAGTCTCACACTGGCTTATTTTTATAAGATCCCCGGTGCCGACAGCGTCATGCCGGAGAAAATGGCGGCGCCGGCTGCACAGCAACAGGCTGTACAACCCGACGAGGCTCCGGTCGTCCCGGATTCTGCCGCCCAGACTCCGGCCGAACAACCGGTTGCTCCGGAAAACTAAAAATAATTTCGCTCAATTTCATGTTGACAGCAGCGAAACAAAACAGTATAACGTTCTTCGCTTAGCGCCGAAGTGGTGGAACTGGTAGACACGCCATCTTGAGGGGGTGGTGGCCAATTGGTCGTGCGAGTTCGAGTCTCGCCTTCGGCACCAAAAGTTGATAAAGCCCGCGATCATTAAGATCGCGGGCTTTTTTTTGCCAGAATTATCTTTTTTTGGTGATTTTAAAAAAAATAACTCATTTAAATTTATTGTCTGGTAATACTGAAAGCGCTTTGTTATAAGAAAAACCATTAAATTTTGTAATTTTATTTCCTATCACAATCCTGAAACAACATACGCACAACTTGGGCTGAAGGCTCGGTCAATTCGCTGTGCACGGATCTGCGCGACGGTAACACCCTTGGTGTGCCCAAGCGGTCAGCGTCTTTGTCTGCGTCGAAAACGCCTCTTTTTTTATGCTGATATAGACGCGTCTGGTTTGCTGGGCTGTTTTTACCGGATTTTCAGCATGAAGGGTCGACCGTAACGGCGGTAAGGCGGTGGTGCAATCGCCCCAAAGGTGTCTGACTTGAACAATCGTTATGTATACGAATATATATCGAGTGAGTAGCGTGGGGAAGGAGGTGTTTATCCTTTCCCTCCGATTTTATGACCGTTTTATCGAAAACTCCACGCCAGATAGCGACTGCATTAATCATAGAAAGGTTCCAGGTGTGAGTTTTTTACCTGGTGGTTTTTATTGGGATAATCAGCTTATTGGTCAGGATGTGAAACTATGAAAATTCAAGGAAAAATCACAGCCGGTGGTATCGCACTTATCGTCCTTACCGCCATAAGTATTGTTTGGGTCGCCTTATACCAAAAAGGGATACTGGAAGAACGGATCGACCGGGAAATTGAAATATTGGCCGAACAGGAAGGTGAGAAGGTCGCCCAGAATATCTATCTCATGTCCCAGGCGATGGCCGAATCCGTCACGAAACAGGTTCAGGCCAATCTGAATGTCGCCCAGGAGGTTTTGGACAATGCCGGCGGGATCGTTTTGAATGATGAAACCGTATCCTGGACGGCGGTCAATCAGTTCTCCAAACAAAAGGTTTCCGTCGAACTTCCCAAAATGTATACCGGAGGAGTATGGCTCGGAAAAAATACCCGAGCCGAGGTGGAGACCCCCCTGGTGGACAAGGTTTATGAGCTTGTGGGTGGTACGGCGACGGTGTTTCAACGCATGAACGATGAAGGAGATATGCTGCGGGTGGCAACCAATGTCCTCAAGAACAATGGCAGCAGGGCCATCGGGACTTTCATTCCGCATATCCATAACGGCAAACCGAATGCGGTTATCGATGCCGTACTCAGGGGACAGACCTACATCGGACGCGCTTTTGTGGTGAACGACTGGTATATCACTGCGTACAAACCGCTTTGGAACGCAGATAAGAGTCGCGTGGTCGGCGTATTGTATTTCGGTGAGAAGCAGGAAAATGTCGAGAGTCTGCGCAAGGGCATTCTCGATATCGTCGTCGGGCGGTCCGGGCAGGTATACGTGGTGGGCGCTTCGCAGGATCAAAAAGGTCGGATTCTTCTGACGAAAGACAAAGCGGTTGAAGGGGAAAACCTGTTGTCGGCACAGGACGAAAATGGTTCACCCTATATCAAAAATATTGTTGAAAAAGCGGTAAATCTGACCAGCTCCTCCGGAGAGATCGAAACCTTTGTCGAAAAGTATGTACTCAAGAACGAACGGACAGGGGAAAGCTCGACAAAGCTCGGTGTCGTATCCTATTACAAACCGTGGGACTGGGCGATTGTGGCCGAATACGATGCCAGGGATATCGAGGATTTGGTCGCCGGTGTCAATGGCAATCTCAATGCCATGGCGAAGTGGATCATCGTTATCGCTGTGATTGCCGGAGGCTGCACGGTCGTCGGTGCTGCTCTGGGCGGCCGTGCCATCAGTAAGCCTTTGGGCCAGGCCGTGGCCATGCTTCAGGCCCTGGACGCAGGAAAACTCGATCAGCGCCTCGAGATTCAGAGCAAGGACGAAATCGGCGCCTTGGCCAGGACCATGAACAAGTTTGCCGATAATCTCAGCGATGAAATTCTGGCAGCTTTCCAGCGGTTGTCGGAAGGAGATTTTACCTTTGAAGCATCGGGCATGATCAAAGAGCCCCTGGCAAAGACCAACCGGGCATTGAATGAATTGATGGATCAGGTCCGGCAGGCCAGCAGCCAGATTGCCTCAGGGTCCAACCAGGTTGCAGACGGCAGCCAAGCGCTCTCTCAGGGCGCCGCGGAGTCGGCAAGTTCCATGGAGCAGATTGCTGCCTCCATGCAGGATCTCGAATCCAAAACCAGAAGCAACGCCGGAAACGCGGGTCAGGCGAATGTTTTGGCGGATAATGCGCGCAAGGTGGCCGAAACAGGAAAACTCCAGATGCAGGATATGGTATCCGCCATGCAGGACATCAATGCTTCCAGTATGGATATCTCCAAAATCATCAAGGTCATCGATGAAATCGCTTTCCAGACCAACTTGCTGGCTTTGAATGCCGCTGTCGAGGCGGCCCGTGCCGGTCAGCATGGCAAAGGATTTGCGGTTGTCGCCGAAGAAGTGCGCAACCTGGCCGCTCGCAGTGCGGTAGCCGCCAAGGAAACCGCACAACTGATCGAGGGCTCGGTAAGCAAAACCAAACATGGCACGGAGATCGCCGGTAATGCTGCTGTCGCTCTCGATGAAATCGTAACGGAAATCACGCGCGTTACCGATTTGATCAGCGATATGGCGATGTCTTCCCAGGAGCAGGCCGAAGGTATTATCCAGGTCAATCAAGGGTTGGCGCAAATCGATACCGTGACGCAGCAGAATACCGCTTCCTCCGAAGAAAACGCTGCCGTGGCGGAACAACTCTCAAGTCAGGCAGGCCTTTTGCAGGAACTGGTTGCAAAGTTCAAACTTCAAGACAAAACGTCAGGAGATCGTTTGTTGCTCAAATGATCTCTACACGGTGTTTTCTATT
>JASKKK010000062.1 GCA_030154185.1 Desulfuromonadales bacterium | reverse complement strand
TCTGCTCTTGTCCGCCGCGCCGCCAGCCTTCACCCACTCGTCGACCTCGTCTTTCTTGAACTTCCAAAGACGGCCCATGCGATGGGCGGGCATCGCATGTTTGTCGATCCAGCGGTAAACGGTGTCACTGCTGACACCGACGTACTTGCCTATCTCGTCTACTGATAACCAGCGGTCTTCCATCTCGGCCATTTTTCTAGCTCCTCATGGGCGATTGGTTTTCTTGCCACGCCAGAGGCGGTAACGGGGATGCTGGGCACAGGTTCCCCAACTTAAAACATCATCTAATATATTTAGGCAGGGGCCGATTGTCAAACGTTTTCGTCCGGATAAAGCCGCAAAGGACTGCTCACGTGGGTAACCGCTCGCCGCTGGTGGCTCTCTCAGCGTAAAGTGGGCATGATATTCAGTGGGGCCAAGAGGGGATCGAGTGGGGTTGGTCGGCAATAGCGTACACCAAAACCGAAGGATTTTGTTTTTACTGGTGATGGATCAAATTTTGGTAGGAAGATGGGAAGGGAATTTTAGGAAAATATTTGACCATCTGGGGGGGGTAAAAGTGACCTTCCCCCGGTTTGACCTTAACTACATCTGTAAGCTTCCCATATCTCAACCCAATTTTTCCGCCAAGTCCTCAGCCCGCAAATGAGTATATCGTTTAAGCATTTGCAACGTTTTATGACCGGTTATGCTTGCAACTTCCATGGGGTTAAGTCCTTTTTCAAAAAGCCTGCTGGTTGCTTCATGTCGCAAGTCGTGAAATCGGAGGTTCTCTATTTCTTGCTTTTTTACAAGGTCAGAAAAAGCAATGCTAGCTGCATTAGCTGAATAGGTGAAGATTTTTCCATCAAGGTGGCGGGGGAGGGCTCGGAATTCCTTTATCGCACGGGTTGACAGTGGCACAGTACGGGCAGAATCATTTTTTGTTTCTGGCAGATGCGCTATGCGGCGGGTGAGATTGATATTTTCCCAACGCAAATTTATAAGCTCGCCAAGGCGCATGGCTGTTTCGAGGGCAAGAACTATCAGCGGCCGTAATTTCTGCGGGGCGGTTTTCAGAAGTTTCTCTTCTTCTCCTAAATGTAATCTCCGGTCTCGGCCAGCAGGTTGCTTGGGTTTCCGAATATCTTTTACCGGATTTCTAAGGCCTTCCAGGCCCCATTCTTTTTTTGCAACGGTGAATAGGTGTGAAAGAAGATTGAGTTCATTATTTACGGTACTGGGTTTGCGATCATGAAGTCGATCATCGCGATATTTAGCTATATCTGTGCTCCGGATGGAGGCAAGATAGCGGGGTGCAAGAGGGGAGGCGGACAGGACGTTGATTCGACTTATTTCCTGTTTTGCGCCTTTTTTGCCAGGGGTAATTTCTTTTTTGTAGCGTTCAAGGGCTTCCTGTAGAGTTGTTTTTTCGGCTTCGGCTTGGGAAATGAACACTCCGCGGTCCATTTCGCTTTCGATCAACCGAGCCCATTTTTTTGCATCTTCCTCAGTCTCAAATGTTTTTGACTGAAGGGGATACCCTTTCCTCCGAATCTTTACCTGCCATTGGTAGGGTCCTCGTTTATTGATAGACGCCATGATATCCCCCTTAATATAATCTTTTTCGGGGGCAGTGTCCCAATAATGTCCCAAAAATGCAAATGGAAAAGAAAAAGGGATTACGCATTTAAGCGTAACCCCTTAATTTCTTTACTGGTGCCGAAGGCCGGAGTCGAACCGGCACGAGCGGAGCTCATCGGTTTTTGAGACCGACGTGTCTACCAATTCCACCACTTCGGCAAAGTGGGATGAATTATAGAGATATGAACGCTCATGGTCAAGGGGTTTCAACAGAGAATGGATTTTTGTTTATAAAACGTTGCTTTTGTCGAGAGAGTGCAGCAGTTTCAGAGCCAGGGGGCCGCGTTTCAGGGGAGTATTTCCGACCCGGTCGATGGGCAGGATACCTATCAGGGCATTGGTGAGGAAGGCTTCGTCGGCCTGCAGCAGTGCCTGTTTGCTGATGGGACGCTCTTCGATTCTGAGGCCCAGGTTTGTGGCGGTTTGCAGTACCTGACGGCGCATGATGCCGGCCAGTACCAGTTCGCCGGCCTCGGGGGTGACGAGGCTCTTGTTTTCGATGATAAAGAGATTGCTGGTGGCGCCTTCGAGTACGCAGCCGTCGGCATCGAGGAACAAGGCTTCGCGGGCTCCTTTGGTAGCGGCGTGGCGGGCGGCGTAGAGGCAGTCGGCATAGTTGCCGCGTTTCATCTGCGGCAGATGGCAGAGGGGGTTGACGCGGCGGTTGGGGGCGAAGACGCAGACGGCGCCGGCGGTGCGTTGGGCCTCATCGGGTTCCCGGTACCGGGTGGCGGTGATGATGACCCTGGCGTTCTGCGCCGGCGGCGTCTGCAGACCGGTGCAGATGCCGCGGCTGAGGGTCAGGCGCAGGCGGGCTGTCGGCCGGGGGCAGCGGGCGGCGGTCTGCAGCAGCGCGGCGCGGACCGCATCGCGGTCGCAGGGGAAGTCGAGGAGCGCGGCGGACAGGACCAGTCGGTCGAGATGGGCATCGGCCAGCAGCGCCTTGCCGTTATGCACCTTTATGGTTTCGAACAGGGTGTCGCCGAACAGCACCGCTCCGTCGTTGAGCGGCAGACCGGCCTCGTCCGCCGGGATGAAGCGGCCGTCCAGATTGACAATCATGTCCCGGACTCCAGGGCCTGGCGCAGGGCTTCGCCTTTTTGCAGGCATTCCTGCCATTCGCGGGTCGGGTCGGAGTCGGCGACGATGCCGGCGCCGACCTGGTAAGTCAGTTCGTCGCCGAATTTCTGAAAACTGCGGATCAGGATGTTGAAATCCATGTTGCCGGTGACGCTGACGTATCCTGCGCTGCCGGTGTAGGTGCCGCGCCCTACCGGCTCGAGTTCCTCGATGATTTCCATACAGCGCTTTTTCGGTACGCCGGTAATGGTGCCGCCGGGAAATGTCGCACGCAGCAGGGCAAAGGGACCGACGCCTTCGAGCAGGCGTCCCCGTACGTTGGAAACGATGTGGGTGACGTGGGAATAATGCTCCAGCACCATCAGTTCGTTCACCTCCACGCTGGACGCCTGGCAGACCTTGCCAAGGTCGTTGCGCTCCAGATCGAGGAGCATGATGTGCTCGGCGCGTTCCTTGGGATTGTCGAGCAATTCCTTTTTCAGCTTCAAATCCTCGGGAGAGGTCGCTCCCCGGGGGCGTGTGCCGGCAATGGGGCGGGTCTCGGCCGTGTCGCCCTGCAAAAGAACGAGGCGTTCCGGGGATGCCGATATGATTTCCACCGCGGGGGTGCGCAACAGGGCGGCGAAGGGGCTGGGATTGATATGTCGCAGGCGTCGATAAAGATCTTCGGCGGAGAGTTCGCAGCGCGTATCGAAGCGGACGGACAGATTGGCCTGATAGATGTCGCCGCTGGCGATATAAGCTTTGGCCCGCTCGACCCGCTCTTCGAATTCGTGCTGTTGCATCATTGGTTGCGCCGTTTGGGCTTCGCCGCCGGCGGAGGTCGGCAGGCAGGGCTGCAGAACCTGTCGAATGGCTCTTTCCAGGTGGCCCAGGTCGTCCCTTGGATCGAGCGAGGCCAGGGTGAGAATGCGCCGCTGGTGGTCGTAGACCGCTGTCAGGTCGATCCAGTCCAGCCAGAGGCAGGGGATTTTTCGGTCCCGCCTGGCGATGGACGGGAGGGTTTCGATGCAGGCGGCCAGATCGTAGCCGAGATAGCCGAAAAAACCGCCGGCGAAAGGCAGCTGGAACGTGTTTGAGGACAGTTTGCGGCTGGCAAGGATGGCATCGAGAGAGTCGAAGGGATCTCCCGGAAGAAGCGTTTCGGTTTCCTCCTCGATGCGCGCCAGCCCTTTTTCATCGAGACGATACGACTCCCGGCGGCGCAGGGGCACAATGCTGTAACGCCCGATGCGGGAGGTCGGTTGGGGGCTTTCCAGAAACCCGGGGCCGATGGGATAGAGTCGCTGATATACGACCAGTGGGTCGAAAAATTCCAGGGGAAAGCTGTGCAGAAAGCAGATCATGGGTCTATTCAAAGCCTGGGATGGTGAAAAGCAGGGTCGACATTATGCTGCGCAACGGCTTCGCCCGGCAGCTTCGCAGACGAGGGAAAAGTTTTATTCCGAGGTCAATCGATCAGATTTCTCTCCTTTGCGGCCATAACAGCTTCCAGCCGGCTTTTGACATCGAGTTTTTTGAAGATGTTTTTGATGTGGGTTTTCACCGTTTCGGTGCTGATGAACAGCGCATTGCTGATTTCCTTGTTGCCCTGTCCCCGGGCAAGGCAGGAGAGGATCTGTTTTTCCCGCCGGGTAAGAAAGGCCTCGGCTTCGTCCTCTTTATCCTGTTTGTCTTCCTCTGCCGGTTCGGCGGCGTGCCAGTCTACGCCCAGATCCATCAGGTAGGGAGACATGGGGTGTTCGTCGCGGGCGAAAGCCCGGATGAGATCGACAAGTTCGTTGATGTCGATACTTTTGAGAACATAGCCGTTGGCGCCGGCCAGCATGGCTTCCTCGATATAGTGTTTATCGCTGTAGGAAGACAGGATCAGAAGCGTCATATCCGGGTAATGCTTGCGCAGCATGCGTACCGCCGCAACGCCTGACAGCCCCGGCATGTCGACGTCTATCAGGGCTACGTCGGGAGGGTTCTGTTTGATCTTTTCCACGGCCTTGAAGCCGTCGCTGGCGTCGCCGATGAAATCGATATCGTCAAACCGGCTGAGGCTCATGCGCAGGCCGGTACGCAGAAGCGGATGATCGTCGGCCAGGAATACTTTGAAGGTTCGCGGTTCACTCATAGGGGCCTCCTGGCAAGGAAAACAGAAAATACATTCAATATCAATATTTATGCTCGATGCTTTATGGTGTCGGGGAGCCTTCGGTAACGGGCAGGGCCAGTATGATACGCATGCCGTTGTCGACGGTTTCGGCCCAGATGTTGCCCTGATGACCTTCGGCCACCAGCTTACATAAGTTCAGGCCCAGGCCCAAGCCCTTTTTGCCGGTGGGGTTTTTATGATTAACCGTATAGAACTTGTCGAACATGGCTTCGAGGTCCTGCAGGGGGAGATGGTCGCCGCGATTGTGAAAAGAGATGAAAATATAAGGCTGATCGGGCTTCAGACGGGGAGCATGGCCGTTGTGATCTCCTCCCGTCGGCGGGCGCCTGCGGGTTTCGATGGTAACCAGGTCTTCCTCTTTGCTGAATTTGATGGCGTTATCCAGCAGATTGGTGAAGGTGCGTATAAGCCGGATCCGATCCCCGTAGTACGGCAGGTCGACATCGAAGTCCGACTGGTAATCGATATGGATCTTGCGATCCTGGCAGAAATAATAGGCCTGGTTGACCACCTCCTGCAGCGCCTGGTGAATGTCGAACCAATTGCGGCGCAGCACCAGCATGCCGTAATTGTCCCGAAAAACATCCAGAAAGTCCGATACCATTCCCATCAGATCGCGGTTGGTGTCGGATGCCATGTTAAGGATGTCTTTTTGCTCCTGGTTCAGAGGGCCGACCTGGCCTTCGAGAACCAGATTGAGGGCCGATTTAACCGCCAGGATGGGGTTGATCATGTCGTGTGTGAGCATCCCGAACAGGTCGCTTTTCATCTTTTCGATGTTTTTTTCTTCGGTCATGTCGCGCATCACCGCGACAAATCCCCGCAACTCGCCTTTTTCGTTTTCCACGCGCGAGAATGAGGTGTCGACCTGGGCCAGTTGTTTTTCCGTAATCATCAGGCTCAGGCCCAAGCGTTCGGAAGGGGTCTTGGTTTCGCGCAGTCTGTCCATCTCCCGCAGGACCGGGGTGCGGTCGAGAAACAAAGACTCGATCGGTTGTCCGGTAAGCTCCGTTACCGGCCGTCCCAGGGCGGTGAGCAGGGCCCGGTTCGGGTTCTCGATGTAGCCGTTGGTGTCGGTGGCGATGATGTAGTCGGAGACGCTGTTGATAAGTTGAAAGATACGTTTGCGCGAAAGGCTTTTGAGTCGCTTGTTGTTGTTGGCGAGGTTGCCGATGGTGCTGGCTATGATCTCCAGCAGGGTGGCGAAGTCGTGCAGGCGTTCGTAACTGATTTTGGGAATCCGGTACAAGGCTTCCATGTAGCCCGCCATATCCCGGATGCCTATGGCGCGGGCATGGTGTATCGCCAGATCGCGATCGATGACGTAGGTTTCGGTCCTTACCTGCCCGGCGATGACCACGGCGATCATTTGCCCGTCGACGATGACGGGCGAGGCACAGTCGACCAGTCCCGAATTGAGGCAGGAATAGATGGCGGGGCCGCTCTTGCGTTTGGCTTCCCGGGCGCCGAAGCGGGCGCTGGCCAGGCATTTGCGCATGCCTTCGTTGGTGTCCCGGCAGAATTTGAGACAAAAGTCGGAAAAATTATAGGGACCGGCCAGGATGTTGCCCTTGATATCGTAGATGCAGCCGCCCATCCGGGTCGCCTTGGTGTAGGCCACCATGATTTTATCGAGCGTACCTTTATCTATCAATTTCAGAAGGTCGGCCATATTATCCTGATTGGCTTGGTCGTGAATGCAGCGATTATTGTCCCATAAAACTCATCGTTGATCAAAGTACAAAACCGGCGGAAATCTGTCATCTCCATGCAATCGGTTTCGGCAGGTGGGCAGGCCCGATACGAAAGTCGTGGGCGGACCGGGATGGTTGCATGCACGGAGGTGGAAAAAATAACCCCATTTAGGGATAAAAAACACCCGGTTTAGCGATATGCATTCGTATACAGATGATCTAGACTCTCTACCATCAATTACGAGGCAGCGCTTAGAAATGTATACAATATTTTGCCGCAAGATGCTGCATAAAATTTACACATAAACCTGAAAAAGGCGATTGAGCGTACCATTAACGTACATCTCGGTTTCGAGATTGATCGGGCATGCAATTTCTTCCTCCCCAAGAAATGTTATAGGCACATGCGGTCGCCTCTTTTTTTACAACAATGCCTGAAGAAAGAGATGATTATCATCGGGCAAATTTATAGAATAAAAACATTTTCCCTGGCGGTCTGATTGGCATCAACGGAGTTCTTCCTCCCTTGTGACCTTTCCAATCAGCAAAACGCGAAGCGACTTAAGTCTCTTTGACTCCTCCTCCAAACAAAATCACATTGGTTGATGCAGTCAGACCGCAATTTTTATTTAAAAACGCCCCGAAGGTATTCTTCTCCGGGGCGTTTCTCGTGATGGTATCCTTAGGATACGCAAAAACAAAGCCGGTCATTGCCGGCCGAACTTTCCCGCCGGATAATCCAGATTGGACCGAAGCTCACCTTGACATTGAAGCAGTTGTTGAGATAATGCCTGAGGCCAAATAAAAATGAGCCGCTGAAAGACAAAGCCCCCGGCAGCAATAGTGCTCCGGGGGTTTTGTCTTTGGTGTGTCGTTCTCTGCCATAAATTTTGACAGCCTTCTTTGCAAATTTCGGGACACGGGATAAAATGAGAGTATTCAAACGAGGTTCGGTTCGTTGGAGACTGGTTGGTATGGCAGGAAATAGCGGCGCAAGTTCAGGAGGGGAAATGATACCTCAGGATGAATCCACGGCTTTATCGCAAAGGAGATCGCAAGAGCGGGTAGCGGCTCGGCTGTCGGTGCAACTGCATCGGGAAAACAGTACCGCGCTCCGGGAATATACCGTCAACCTGAGCGTCGGTGGTTTGTTTTTGGAATCGGAAAAACTGTTGGAGGAAGGAGCTCCTCTGGTGCTTCATTTCGAGTTGCCCGATTCAAGGCATATCCACTGCCATGCGCGGGTCGCATGGGTAAACGACCCCCGGCATCCGAACTGTGACCATCTCCCCTCGGGCATGGGAATACAGTTCGTCGATCTTCGGCCTGAGGATATGGAGGCCTTGCGTGAATTCGTCAGGAAAAAGCTGATTCTCCCAACCTGGTGATTCCGGCAGATACAACACCTGCCTCTCGTCTTGCCTCTCCCGGGAACGCTGTCGATGTCCGGCTACAGAGGAATACTCATCTGCGTTTCAGCCACATGCCGGCACTGGCATAGATTAAACCGGCCAACCCGGTTGCGGATAGGGCTACCCACATACCGTTACCTGTTTCTCCGGGGGTGGAAGAAAGGACCAGAAGCGATACCCCCAGAGTGATGGATGACATCAGTTGCATGGATTTGAATTTTTCATTCGCGATCTTTATGGCCTGATCCTTGGCCGTGGCTGCCGCCGCTGCTGCTACGATGGATGAATCGATGGGGCAGGCACAGTGCGGACAGACATTCGCTCGCTCGGAGACCTGTTTTTTGCATTCGAGACAGAAAATCTGCGTCATGCTTCACCTCGGCTCGTCCTGATTATTTTCTTTGCGGGACTACTCCTCAAGAAAGCCTTAAGCCGTTTCCCAAGGGAACCATATCTCACGCCAATACTATACCTTTTGCCGGTTCGGTGGTCCAGGTCGAAATCGGACACTGTTCATTCGCCAATTCCGGATAAAATTCCGATAGAGTTGTTTGCACGGTTTGACATAAATTGCATGGCGCATGATAATGGCATATTTCCATGCCGGAAAGCTGCTGAACCTGTCCTGGATTGCGGACGGGTGGGGGCAGCCGTTGTTTGGCTTGGGGAGGATTTCATGAGTCGGGCCCTTTCGGGCTCCGTGTTTTTTGGAGGGTGGAATGAATCTGGTTTATATCGGTGTGTTCGGTGCGTTCGGTTGTCTTTCGCGTTTTTGGGTGTCCGGCTGGGTCTATGCTCTGATCGGGAGAGGGTTGCCCTACGGGACGCTGGCGGTCAATGTTATCGGTTCGCTGCTTCTCGGACTGCTCATGGAAGGAGGGCTGCGCAGTGCCGTGTTGCCGGCGGATATTCGCATGGGTATCACCACAGGCTTCATGGGCGGGTTTACGACCTTTTCGACGTTCTCTTATGAGACGGTGCGTCTGCTTGAAGACGGCAGTATGATCGCTGCCGGTGCCAATATTCTGTTGAACGTTACGGTCTCTGTAGTCTTTGCCGGACTTGGTATTTTCCTGGCCCGGCAGTTATAATTCAAAGGGTTTTCCAGCATAAATCCTTTTTTCCGAACGGAAAATCATCAGGGGAGGTTGTTATATGAAGCTTGAAGGGGATCAGACGTTGATGCGTATTTTCATCGGCGAGAGCGACCGTTGGAAATCGAAACCCTTGCACGAAGCGCTGGTCGAAATCTTGCGTCTTGAAGGGTTCGCCGGCGCGACGGTGACCAAGGGGATCATGGGTTTCGGCTGCCACAGCATAACCCATACGGACAAGCTGTTGCGTTTTTCCGCCGATCTGCCCGTCATTGTGGAGGTGGTCGACAGTTCCGAAAAGATTGACGCTGTTATGCCGACTATCGACGACATGATGGAGGGCGGCATGATTACTCTGGAAAAAGTCCATGTGATCCGCTATCGCAAGGGCAAAGACAAAGACTCCTGCGGTTGTTGATTGAAGGCCCTCGGCGACATGGTCGTTGCCGGGCGGCTTTATTGTTGAGGCCTGCAGCATCCGCATTCGAGGAGAAACTTCGGGGCGGTTCTGTGCAGACGGAAGGAGGCCTGCGATTCTGAAAGAGCAGGTGGAAAACCAATCTGAGGAGATCATGCAAACTATACCTGTCAATATCTATGATAAAGAGGGCATCGAAAACACTGATGCAACGCTCGAGAAGGTCCTTGAGAGAGCACAGGATCTGAACATTCGTCAGGTTGTCGTGGCGACGACTACCGGACAGACCGCACTTGCCTGCGCCGATTCCATGCCGGGCATGGATATTATCGGGGTTACCATGCACGCCGTAGATTCCGACGTGTATGTCAACAGGCATGGAGAGAAGGTTCTTGCGAAAGACCCGTCAATCATGGAAGAAGCGCGCCGCAAGGGCGTAAAGTTCTATACCGGAGTCCATCCGCTTCGCGGAGCTGTCACCAATGCTCTGAAAGATGCCTTCAACGGCTATTCGGCGCATGATGTTATCGCTGAAACGCTCATGAAGCTGTTTTCTACCGGGACCAAGGTGGCCGTCGAATGCACCCTTATGGCTGCGGATGCAGGATACCTCGATATGCAAAACGATATCATCGCGATAGGGGGATATCGGGGCGGCGCAGATACGGCCCTGGTGCTCAAGCCCGCTTACAGCTATCGATTATTTGAAATGAAAGTTCGCGAAATTATCTGTTTCCCACGGGCAGCTCAAAAGTAACCTCGAAAGGCGCTCGCGGCAGGAAGGCAGAGAAAAAACACCCTCTTGGACTCAGAGCTTGGCTCGCAGACCGGTGCCGGGTCGCAAACTTCGTATGGTTGCAAGATTAACCCACAGCGTCGCTGGCAGGGCGTATCGTCTCCTGGGGAGGAATGCTCGTTTTGAGGATGACGCGGCCATCGTGCCCCAATACTGTCAAATTGCCGCCGCCCTGGTTTTTGATGAGGCTTTTTGCGGCGGCGACGGCATGATTTTGCGTGTCGTGGATGGTGGTCGGGATCTCGGCGTCGTACGGTCGGTTGGCCCAGGTTCCGTCCGGGCGCGGATAGACAATGCGGTTGTGTTCGGTGGTCATGTTCCCCTCCGTCCGGTGCAGATATGTTCGGCCCTTTCTTGCCTCGTATTCTTTCTCCCTTGGGACGATTCCTTTCCATGCGGTTGATTTGAAATAGACGATGCTTTTTTTCGGTATCCGTCAAGCCCTCCCCTGATACAGACGTCGGGGGAGGGCTTTTTAATGGTTTATTTTTATAGGAGGTGTCGCTGTTCAGTCAAGGGCGGATGTGAAAAGCCTTTATCGAATGATTTTCCCTTTTGTGCCTTTGGAAAGATTTTCAGGTGAAAAAAAACAACGTTTTTTTTGAAAATCCCCCCGTTGGGGGATGGCATGGCGTATACGCAATGTTTTATAGTGTCGTTGCTGTCGGGAGATAAAAAAAAGACGTAAAAATAGCTTTTTGTATACATATTCAACGCAGATCAACACTCCCGGATTTTGTATAAAGACGTTTGTAATATCGCTTGTGCGGTTGGTTCGTATTGGTTTCGATCGGGCATGCAATGATCTTCCTCCCCAAACATTGTTATTGGCGCCTAGTTCGCCACTTTTTAAAACGAGCCTGGGTAAAGAATCCCCAAGCTGAATCTCATATAATGTCCATTTGAAAAATCCGGACGAAAACTTGATATGGGCTCCTTTTTAAGTTTCCGAATTGCGGCCTGGCCTGCAGACAAAAGGTTCTTCCTCCTAAAGAATCTGTTCTTGTTTCAAGCGAAAGAGTATCCGGCATGTGATTCTCCTTTAAATCCAAACACGCATCTGTGCGCAGGGCAGGCCGCAATATTCATTAAGATACCCCGGAGGAGAATGGCCTTCGGGATCGTGTCCGTTGCGTGACATAAGCCGAAAGTGTTGAATCTCTCTGTACGAGGTGAACTTTTGTAAACTGAAAGAGGGAATATGTCTTTTTTCAAGATTGCAGTTTTCATCTTGACTGTCTTGTTGCTCTCTTCCTGTAAAAATCCCCCTACCGGAACCTACGAAGGAAAACTCGAAAATCATTATGTGATCCTGGATTTTGCCACTGAGCCGATTGTCATCGTAAAGACGGCAAGTATATTGGAAATTCCTGCTGTCAACATGATGCATGTACAGCCGAAGTTCGATAAGAAAATGGCTTATTGGGTGTATGAGGATAAAAAAATAGTGGTCAAAGGAGATGACGGAGACAGGATTTATTGTTTGAAGAAGGTTGGCAAAAACTTTATTGACACTAAGACCGGAGAATGCCTCTTAAAAAAACATCCGGATGTTTATCGATCCTCGCAAGCGGGTTGATATCAGGAAAACAGGTCCGTTCTGCTGCCGGCTCCTGTACCCATCGTGAAAATTGCCGCTTCGCGGTATCATGCTTGTTCTGCTATCCATTCCATATCTTTCCCATGTTTTGTGAAAAATCGATTTCTTTGGCTTTGAGAACGGCTCCCCTTTCCCTGTTTGATGCCTGGGTTATGTCCATCCGAAAAATCCATATCGACACAAACCATATCAATTGACAAAACAGGGCATTTGGCTGTATTTATGAGCGGGTTCTTTTTTTATGTGAGGGGGCGCTGTCAAGATGTTGGCTTCGTGCTAAGCTTTCCCGATCAGGACAAATGGCTATTCCACTGAAAAAACAAGGAGTTGTCCTTTGCAAGAATTGCGCTATTGGTTTCCTGCCAGGAAGTATGGTTGGGGGTGGGGGCTGCCTTGTGCCTGGCAAGGATGGGCCGTGTTTTTCATCTTCGCCTTATTGTTTTCAATCGGCTTCTACTTGTTCCCGCCGCAGCGAAAGACGCTCCTCTTCGTTGGGTACAACGCACTTGTCTCCATCGAATTCATCGTTATCTGCCATATCAAAGGAGAGCCCGCAGCATGGCGTTGGGGCAGGAAAAAGGGCGAGTGATGCTTTTCGCGACCTTGTCCGGGGCAAACGATTCCACCATGCCTGCCGGGGGCAAAGAAACCGGACCGTTTGATCCGGTGGTGGATCACATTCTTTAAAACGGGCCATGGTTCGGATCGATCCATGCCCGTTTGCCGACTTTGCGCCGTATCGTATCAATCGGTTTCAACAAAACGATTGCCGCCTTGACCCCTGTAGCCTTGTGGGATAGATTTCAAAAATATCAAGGGTGTTTTTTATCGAGAGCGTTTTCCAACGAAGAGGTGTGATTTATGAAAGCCTTGGCGTTTAATGGCAGCCCCAATCGGGAAGGCAATACCTACCATGCCTTGAAAATTGTTACCGCAGAGCTCGAAAAAGAGGGGATGGAAACGGAAATCGTCCAGGTGGGCGACAAGACCATCAGCGGCTGCATCGCTTGCGGTCAATGTATCAAGAACAAGAATGAGCAGTGCGTGCTTTCCGGCGACGATGTCAATGCGTGGCTGCAAATGATGAAGCAGGCCGATGGCATTATCCTGGGTTCGCCCGTACATTATTCGGCCATCGCGGGAACCATGAAAGCGTTTCTCGACCGGGCCTTTTTCGTGGCCGGCGTCAACAACGGCATGCTGCGCCACAAGGTGGGGGCTTCCGTTGTCGCGGTGCGGCGTTCCGGGGGACTGCCGGCCTTCGATCAACTGAATAATTTCCTTTGCTATTCGGAGATGCTGCTGCCGACTTCGAACTATTGGAACGTGATTCACGGCATGCGTCCCGGCGAGGCCGTGCAAGACGAAGAAGGTGTTCAGATCATGCGGGTGCTGGGTAAGAACATGGCCTGGCTGATGAAGCTGGTGGCGCACGGCTGCGGCAAGGTCGTTCCCCCGGAGATGGAAAAGAAACGCCTTACGAACTTCATCCGTTGATCATCCGCAACGTTTCCGTATCTTGAAGTCAAGCCCGGACAGAACATGAAAAAGACCCGACCTGAATAGTAGGTCGGGTCTTTTTGCTTCTGTTCGCCATCCGGCGATTTTCCCCGGATCATAAACCTCCCGGCAGGCAGAAGGTCGTGGCAGGTTTGATTTAACGAGCATGGTTCTAAACATGTTTCAACCCTGGTCGGGCGGGACGATACGCGTTGGCAAACGTTTTGCTGAATAAGGGATGAAAATTTCAATCCACAAAACCGAGCGGACGCTCATCCCGAATCCATGGATAAGCCTGGAGATCTTTTTGCGCAGGGCGGGGTGGTTTCGAATTGGGGTTTTGTGCGTTGTTGGCTTGAGAGAGGGGTGCCTGATATTGAGATCGCTTGGAGAGAGCAATGGTTGAAATTGAGATCACTTGTCCCAAATGCTTCAGTTCAATAAGCTTTCCATCCGGAAAAATCCGCATAAATGCTTCTCTTTTTTGTCCACGGTGCAGGAACGAAATCGTCGTGACATCTTCGCATCTGGGAGAAGCTGTAAAACAGATATCTACAAAAATAACGGGTTAGTGTTCATCCGGGAACTGGCAGTTGACCCGGCGGACTTTAATCTTTGGATGCCCTTCGGGTAGATGGGGCAAATAATCATTAGAATGTCTGGCGGGAACATGCTGGAGAAGAGTCAAGACTGTGTTGATGCAGCAAAGCCGCCCTTTCGGAGAAGGTCCGGGGGGCGGCTTATTTTTTTGGGCTAGGGTGAATGCGGAAATATCTAAAGTGGTTTCCCTGACTTTGCTTGTTATGGGTGTCCCTTTAACCTCCCCTCCCGCCGGCAGGCAACCCAGGCAGTCATGATCTCATACTCAACCCGCTTGCGCTCATTCTTCGGCAAGTCGCGGATCATCTCAAGAATGGCTGCTTCTTCAGCAGTGAGCTGCAGCGGTGCATTGCCCTGACTGCTTTGCAGCTCGGCTATGACCATGCGCGCCAGTTCCGGATCGAGGTGGTCTCCCTCGATTGCGTCCCGGTTGGGTCGCATCTCTCCTTTGCCCGTTTTCAACCACTTGAAGTAAACGCCTGTTGATTCTGCGACCTTCGCAATACTTCCATCTGGGACATCTCCGCGCTTTTTCCATGTGCTTCCAGCGCCATGGGAAAATCCCATAAGCTTAAGCATCTCGGTCATGTTTTTTGCGCCGGATGCTTTGATCATCCGCGCGATTATTTCAGTGGCGTTCATCGTGTGTAGACAACTTGTTGACATTCAACAGGTGTTGAGTTATTGTCGCTGTAGACATTGGGAAAATCCAATCAGGTTTTGATCATGGTTTTTGGGGAATTTCACAGAATTCCTGAAATGTCAGTGCAGACATTAACAACAAGTAAGGGCTTTCGCAATGAAAAATACGCATTCAGATCAAGTGAATCCGACCGCTACGGCGGAGGCCGTCCGGTCCCGCTATGGCTCGGTGCGGGAGTTCTGCCGGCAGGCTGACGTCCATCCGGACACCTTTTATCTGGCGCTGCGCGGCAGGCGCGGTCGCACCCGCAAGGGCAGCGATGCGGCTCTGGTACTGATGTGGCTGGAGTCGGAAGGCTTGCTGGTAAGGGCCGATTGAACGGCCATGAGATTTTCATTCCCTATCTCACGGGCCAGATCGTATTGGAGGGTATTTCAGGATATGTCATGTTGATCAGCGTCTGCATGTTTTGCAAAACGGCGTACGGCATCAAGCCCGGTCGCGGGGTCTCGGGGGTATCCCATGGTGTTTGTCCGGCTTGCGAGCCGTTTGCGTTGGAGTGGCTGGAAAAAGGGGTGGGGGTGGAGAAGTCTGAAAGGATATGTCTGTGTGCGGGACAACTGAAAAGGGGTTACGGAAATTTTCCGTAACCCCTTGATTTTTGGTGGAGCTAAGCGGGATCGAACCGCTGACCTCTTGAATGCCATTCAAGCGCTCTCCCAGCTGAGCTATAGCCCCGTGCGTTGTGGAGTGGTTTATAACAAAGCCTC
>JASKKK010000017.1 GCA_030154185.1 Desulfuromonadales bacterium | reverse complement strand
GACCAGCGTTTCATAGGCGTCACCCGTTGGGTTGTTGATAAGCAATACTTCAAATCGTCGGCCGATTTTCAGGCCAACCGGTTTTTAAAATCCTCGTAACCGAAACTGCGAAGGACCTTGAGTTCGCCCGTTTCCGGTTCAAAAGTGCAGATATGGGGATGCCGGATCCCGTTGAATGTCGTGGTCTTGACCATGGTGTAATGGGCCATATCGAGGAAAGCCAGGCGTTTTCCGACCGACAAGGGCTCATCGAACGACCACTCGCCGATTACGTCGCCAGCCAGGCACGAGGGGCCGCCGAGGCGATAGCCGTAAGGTTTGGTACCGGCATCGAAACCACCGAAAATCTCGGGTCGGTATGGCATCTCAAGCACATCCGGCATGTGACATGTGGCCGATACGTCAAGGATGGCGGTATCGAACCGGTTGTGCACCACGTCCAGCACTTCGCTGACCAGCAGGCCGGTGCCGATGGCGATGGCTTCCCCCGGTTCGAGATAGACCTGTACCCCGTATTTGTTCTGGAAATGCTCGATCAGTTCCACCAAGCCGTCGATATCGTAGCCGTCGCGGGTTATATGATGGCCCCCGCCGAAATTCAACCATTTCATTTTCGACAGATAGTTGCCGAAATTTTCCTCGACGACTTGCGCCGTGCGGGCCAGCGGCTCGAACAGCTGTTCGCACAGGGTGTGAAAGTGCAGTCCTTCGATTCCCTCGAGGGACCGGCCTTCAAACTCCGCGCGCGGGATGCCGAGACGGGAACCGGGCGCGCAGGGGTCGTAGATGGGCGTGTGTCCTTCGGAATGCTCCGGATTGATACGCAGGCCGATGGAGACCCGGCCTTTTTCCTTTTCCCACAAGGGGCGAAATCGTTCCAGTTGTGCAAAGGAATTGAACACCAGATGGTTGGAGATGCCCAGCAATTCGACCACGTCGCTTTCTTTGAAAGCGGCAGCGAAACTATGCACCTCGCGTCCGAATTCTTCCCGGCCGAGGCGAGCCTCCCACGGGGAACTGGCGCAGACGCCGTGCAAGGTCTGACGGATCAACGGAAAGGTCTTCCACAAGGCGAAGGCCTTGAGGGCCAGCAGTATTTTCGCGCCGCTGCGTTGTTGCACCCGGTCGAGAATCTCCAGGTTGTGACGCAAGCGTCCCAGATCGACCACGTAAGCCGGGGAGGGTGCCAGTTCCAGAATTTTGGGAATATCGATGCCGGTCATCTGTTGGCCTCGCTGTCCAATCCGTTATTGCGCAATATCGTGTAGGGGCGATCCTTGCGATCGCCCGTCTGCGTATTGAGTTAATCGAGGGCGTACACGAGGTTCGCCCCTACGATTTTCGCGTCCCTCGTCCCTCGAACCTCGGGCCTTACAACTCCGGCCATTCGGCGCCGTCGATCACTTCGGTCGGCAGGCCCATGGTAGCGAGGGTTTCGAGGAACGGTTCCGGATCGAACTGCTCCATGTTGAAAACCCCTTCGCCGCGCCATTTGCCGGTCAGCATCATCATGGCGCCGACGGTGGCCGGTACGCCGGTGGTGTAGCTGATAGCCTGCGAGTTGACTTCCTTGAAGCAGGCTTCGTGATCGCAGATGTTGTAGATGTAGACCTGCTTGCGCTTGCCGTCCTTGATGCCGCGGGCGATGACACCGATGCAGGTGCGGCCCTTGGTCAGGGGGCCGAGGCTGCCGGGATCGGGCAGCACCGCCTTGAGAAACTGCAGCGGCACGATTTTCTGACCCTGGAATTCGACTTCGTCGATGCGGGTCATGCCGACGTTCTGCAGCACTTCCAGATGCTTGAGATAGTTGTCGGAAAAAGTCATCCAGAACTGGGCCTTTTTGATGGTCGGGATATGCCTGACCAGCGATTCCATCTCTTCGTGATACATGCGGTAGATGTTCATCGGCCCGATGCCTTCGGGGAAATCGAAGCTGCGCTTGGTGGACAGCGGCGCGGTTTCGACCCACTCACCGTTTTCCCAGTGACGGCAGGGAGCGGTAACTTCCCGGATGTTGATTTCCGGATTGAAATTGGTGGCAAAGGGCTGGCCGTGGCTGCCGGCGTTGGCGTCGATGATGTCGATTTCGTGGATCTCATCGAGGTACTTTTTTGCTGCCAGGGCGGTATAGACGTTGGTGACGCCCGGGTCAAAGCCGCTGCCGAGCAGGGCCATAAGGCTTTTTCCCTTGAAACGGTCATGGTAAGCCCACTGCCAGCTGTATTCGAACTTGGCCGTTTCCAGCGGCTCGTAGTTGGCGGTGTCGAGATAATCGACTCCCGTTTCCAGGCAGGCATCCATGATGGTCAGGTCCTGGTAGGGCAGGGCGACGTTGAGTACCAGTTGGGGTTGTTCCTGCTTGATCAGAGCCACCAGTTCGGAGACATTGTCCGCATCGACCCGCGCGGTTTTGATCGGGAAATCGGGGATCTCCGCGGCAATGGCATCGCACTTGGACTTGGTCCGGGAAGCCAGCGTGACAGCGCTGAACACATTTCTTGCCTGGGCACATTTGTGGGTTACGACACGACCTACGCCACCTGCACCGATAATCAGCACTTTGCTCATGATGTAAATCCTTTTCGGTTTAAGAGCTTGTAACCACTTTGCGGATAAGAAGAAAAAAACTTCAGATAATCACAATGACAGGATCGATCCCCGGCCTGCCAAGGTAACCGGGAGCCGCTATTTGCCTTTGTAGTCAAAAGTCGGCGGTGTGACCACCCATAAAATTTTAGCGGGGCCCTTGCCGATGTTTTTGATCGCATGTCGTCTGTCCGAGGTGAAGAAAAAGCATTCGTTCTTTTTGACCGTATATAACTTGTCGTCCAACCGGACCTGAATGCGTCCGAGCATGACATAACCGAATTCTTCTCCTTCGTGGAAATCCTGTTCCTCCATCTCGGCTCCGGCATCGAGGGTGACCAGGGTCGGATCCATCTCGCGATTGTGGGCGCCGGGTACGAGCAGTTCCACTTTGATCTCGCCGTCATCGGCGGTGAGCTGGACGCGGTCTTCCGCGCCGAACACCACATCGGTATCGACGGGATCGGTAAAAAACTCCTGCATGCTCACCCCGAAGACATCCAGGATATCCTTCAGCGTGGCGATGGAAGGACAAGCGGCATCGTTCTCCAGCTGGGAGATGTAACCCTTGGTCAAGTCGGCCCGATTGCCAAGTTCCTCCTGGGTCAGCGAATTGATCATTCTGAGTCGTTTCAGTTTTTCTCCGATGTTCAAAACGCTCTCCATGATTCGGAAAAAAGTACGGTTCGGGAAAAATCAGGCGCTGATAATAGGGGTTTTCAAAAGATTGTCAACAGGAAAGTTTAGGTATTGTAAACCGATTGAATACTGATTTTTGCGAAAATCCGGAATGCCTGTGCCGAGAAGAACAATCAAGTTATTGTTCTTTCAATATTTTTGATTGTTTTCCGTAGTGTCGTTTGGATTTTCCCCAAGTATAACAAATAGAGAATTTTGTGGGGAGCTAAGCGGTTTTTTTTGATTTTTTTTGAAAGGGGAAAAACGGCATAAATGGTTTAACACTAGGTCATCAGTGCATAGAAGATGTTGAGGAAGAGCGCATTCATGATGTTTTCAACACCATGGATACCGAAGATGTGCAGAATTGTAAAGGAGACGAACGACAGGGTAGGTTTTCGCGTCCCGCGAACCTCAGCCCTCAGCCCTCAGCCCTCAGCCCTCAGCCCTCAGCAATTCCTGTCCCATCGGCGACAACCTCACCAGCCGTTCCGCCAGAACGAACGCTTCTTTCTTGACCTTGGCATCGAGTTTTTTCATCCACTGTCGGGGGAAGGGGGCGTCGCCATAGTGCGCGCCGGCGATCATGCCGGCGATGGCTCCGGTGGTGTCGGCGTCTCCGCCCTGGTTGACCACCTCGATTAGACATTCCTCGAAACTGCCGGTGCCGAAAAAGTGATGGAAGACGGTCTGGAGGGTTTCCACGATGTAGGCTGAAGCTTCGCCGCGATAGTGTTTGCAGTGGAATTTGAGGTGCTCCGAGCAGAGTTTGCGGACGACGGAGTGCAATTGCGGGCGATCGGCCCCCGCCAGGGCCAGTTGTACGAGTTTGCCGACGGCGAGACTTCCGGCGTCGGAAAGAGGATGGTTGTGGGTCAGGTGGGCCTGTTCGATGGTGCATTGTTCAAGCAGGACGTCGTCGCCCAGGGTGTAAAGAGCCACCGGCAGCATACGCATGGCGGCGCCGTTGCCGGCATCCCAGTCGCTGAACGGTTTTTCCATTCGACCTGTCATGATGTAATCGCTGATACCGCGTCTGCAGGTGGCGCCGACATCGATCGGTTTGCTGCGTAGCCATTTTGCGAAGTGTTCGGCAATGCCGTGCAGGTTCCAGCCGTCAGCCTCGTCGATGGCGCGGGCGATGCAGAGGCTCATTTCCGTATCGTCGGTGACTTTGCCCGGTTTGAGGTGGAGCCAGCCGCCTCCGATGATGCGGCGGTGAATCTTGTATTTCTGGCGTATTTCAGCAGGGCGGAGAAATTCGGTGGTAGCCCCCAGGGCGTCGCCGATGGCCAGGCCCAGAAAAGCGGATCGGGCCCGATGGATCAGATGCTCCAGGGTAAGGCCGGCGGGAGTCATCGAAAACCTCCCGTCACCACTTCGACTTCATACTCACCGCCGATGACGAGGTTTTCCTCCTCGCCTCGCAGCAGGGCGGAGGAAAACAGACCGTTGAAAAACAGGATCTTGCTGGTGGGGACCTTTGCGGCCAGGACCCTGGTACCGAATTCCCAGGCCCGCTCGAAGTCGCTGGTGAAAGAGTTGAGATTGTTGAGACGGACCACACAGTGATGGGCGTCGATCTTTTCGAGAACCGGGTGTTCGGCAAAGTCGTAAATGCCCCGAAACAGATTGATATGGTCCTGCCCGGGAAACCGGCGTTGCAATTCGTACTGGGCGAATTCGAACAGCAGGTCGAATTGGGCCTGGATGGCGCTGGTGCGGGCGCTGCCGCGCATTCGGTCGACGAGATAAGCCTGGTAGGCTTCGGACTGGATATCCGAAATGGGTTGTCCGTGATAAGTCGGGGTGAGTCCGAACCGGCTTTCGACCCATCCTTTGAGCACGGCGCCTTCGCGACCGTTGGAATCGAACATCCAGCCGCGCAAGAAGCGCAGGTAGCTGTTTTTCAGGCTTTTACGGCCGCCGGCTGTTCTTTGCTGATCCCATTGATGCAATTGAAAGGTGACGTCCATGTAGTCATGGAAGGTCGCCGTGCGTCGTTTCGGGTCGGGGTCTGCGTCGAGCAGCTTAAAAAAGTTGTGATGGCTGCGACGCACCCCCTGCAATTCGAGCGGCTGAGGGTGCTTGTTGAAGTGCCGTGACGAGATGGCCCAGGGCGGCAGGGAGCAGTAGTTTGTACAGCACGATTGCACGGTAGGGCTACTCCATGGTCAAGAGAATGGCTTCGGCGACTTCTTTGAGAGTTTTACGTTTGTTCATGGCCATGCGCTGGATTTTGCGGTAAGCCTCCTGTTCGGACATGCCCTGCTGCATCAAGGCGCCTTTGGCTTTTTCGATGATTTTGCGCGATTCGAGAGTGTCTTTGAGTTTGGCAACTTCCTGCCGCAGGTTCGCCACTTCGATGAAATGATGAATGGCAAGGTCGACGGCGGGAAAGAGCTGGTCTTCGCGAAATGGTTCCACCACGTAGTTGCTGATACCTGCCAGGCGGGCTTTCTCGATGGTTTCCTGGTCTGCACGGGTGGTCAGCAGTACGATGGGGGTTGGGCATTTTTTGCTGATTTTTTCAGCAGCGGTGATGCCATCCATAACGGGCATAACGTAATCCATGATGATGAGCAGCGGTTTGTGGGCTTGAGCCATATCGATGGCCTGTTGGCCATTTTCCGCTTCAAGGATATCGGTAAATCCGTATTTTAACAGGGCTTCGGCCACACGGCGGCGAATTTCAGGCTTGTCGTCTACGACCAGAACGCTTTTCACGGAGACTGCCTCCAGGGATGAAAATGATGATAAGGGACCATCGAACGGTTCTGTATCTTTGCATATTCGATGCCTATTCGATTTTGGAAGCTTCGGGGCGGTGTTTTGTTGGTAAGTCAGGCAAGGGATTTGATATGCTTTCTAGAGTGGGAAGTTGAAATCGACAAGGTCGACGCGACAGGGACTTTGCGGGCCTCCTTCACGGTTTCGAACAGGGGATTTTCTGTAACGGATGCATGGAGTTTGCATGACAAGCCAATCGAATGGACCGGGACGAAAAACAGCCATTCTTGTGAAAAGCCTGTTAGGTGTGGCAGCCCTGGCTTCGGTTGTCGCGTTGCTGCGTTATTTTGGAGTGCAGGATTGGCTGCAGAAGGCCTTGGCCGTTATTGACGGTCTGGGTGGATGGGGCGCTTTGCTGTTTTTTCTGTTGTATGTATCGGCAACGATTTTCATGGTTCCGGGTCTGATCCTTACTTTGGGGGCGGGGGTGCTGTTCGGGGTGTTCGAGGGTACGCTGCTCGTTTCGGTTTCTTCCATTGCCGGTGCGACGTGCGCTTTTTTGTTGGGGCGGTCCGCGGTGCGTGAACGCATCGCGGTGCGGATCGCTAAGAATCCACGATTTGACGCCGTCGATCGAGCCGTGGCGCGTGAAGGCTGGAAAATCGTTTTGTTGACCCGGCTTTCTCCGGTCTTTCCGTTTAATCTGCTCAATTACGCCTATGGCTTGACGGGGATTTCCCTGCGCCATTATTTCTGGGCCTCCTGGCTGGGCATGCTGCCCGGAACCATCATGTACGTTTACCTCGGTTCCCTGGCCGGAGATCTGGCTCGCCTCGGAGCCGGCGGTTCACAGCGTACGGCAGGGGAGTGGATCCTCTACCTGGTCGGACTTGCCGCAACGGTGGCGGTGACCCTCTATGTTACCCGTCTGGCACGTTCCGCATTGCGGGATAAAGTTTAATCCGCCGGTAAAGCGAAAGGTTGTTTTGCATGGAATTCCTGCTTCATTGCTGGCAGCGTCTGGAATGGCGCGGCCTTCCTTTGTATCTGAACCCCGAACAGCCCTGCTGGTTTGTGCCCAATGCTTGCGGCGATCGGGCTTTACGGGCCATGTTCCGGGGGGATTCCGCCTCCACGGAACTTGCGGTCCAGCGGTTTTTACAGCGTCTGCCGCGCGGTCAGTCTTCTTCCTATCCCGGGCGCAGCCACTTTCTGAAGACCGATGCGTTGCGGGAACTCTGGTTTCATGTCACCAATCGCTGCAACATGCGTTGCCGACATTGTATGTTCGGGTCCGGTCCTGCGGATACGGACGAACTCGATGCCGCAAAGGTCGTCGAACTGGCACGGCAGGCGTCGGACCTGGGTTGCCGGGTATTTGCCCTGACCGGGGGCGAACCGCTTGTACACAGGCGTTTTGAGCATATTGCACGGGAAATTTTGGCACTGCCCTACAGTCGCCTGGTCCTTTTGACCAACGGTTTGCTGTTGAGCCGGTTGTTGCCGCGTCTGTCATATGACCCTGATCGGCTGCATCTGCAGATCAGCATTGACGGTTTAAGGGAAGGGCACGATCGCTTGCGAGGTGCAGGCAGTTTCGGCAAGCTTAAGGAGCAGTTGAACTGGCTGGGGCTTCGACGCCTGCCCTTTACCCTGTCCATGTGCGTGACCGCCGAAAACCTATCCGATATGCCGGCGGTGGTCGATTTCGCCGCCCGGCACGGCGCCGAAAACGTGCATTTCATGTGGTATTTCATTCGTGGTCGCGGTGGTGCGGCACGGGCCGTGGACAGCGATCGGATAATTCCCCACCTGCTGCGGGCACAGGAAGCCGCCGAGCAGCACGGCATTGGCATCGATAACCTGCAAGCTCTCAAGACCCAGATATTCGCTCCTCCCGGAACCGTGCATGACGGTTCCAACAATGCCTGGGAATCCGTGGCTGTAGGGCCCGACGGGCAACTCTATCCCTCCGCTGCCCTGGTAGGGGTCCCGGATCTGGCGACCGATATCGGCGACGACCTGGCTTGCGCCTGGCGCAACAGTCCGGTGCTGGACCGCATACGCAAGTCCACCGCGGCCGATCTGTCGAGTCCCTGGCGATTTTTATTGGGTGGCGGCGATTTGGATCACAGCTATCTGGCTTCCGGCCGGTTTGTCGGCGGCGACCCTTATCTGCCACTTTACGAGCAAATAGCCTGCTGGCTGATAAGGCGACACGCACAGCGCCAGGAAGACGGCGGCCCCCCCGGGTTGCGCCTGAAAATGGGAGATATTCTCGAAAGCTGCGGTGCCCACGGTGCGGTGGGCTTGTTGCATTCCAACTGCCTGCTGTCGCTGGCCGGACAGGACAGTCATGCCGCCGTCAAGGATTATTATCGCTCCGCGGCCACCGAAGACCGCGAGGAAATTCTCAATCCCGTCTGTTACGATGACGTCCTCATCGCCCATATTCCCGAAAAGTATCGTTTCCGCGGTTATGGTTGCGGCAGCCCGGTGCTTGATGCGCGGCTGCAACCGGGGGAGACGGTAGTCGATCTCGGCTCCGGCCGCGGTGTGGAATGTTTTATTGCCGCCCGCCAGGTGGGGGCGCGGGGCAAAGCGATCGGGATCGACATGCTCGATCCCATGCTCACGGCAGCGCAAAACGGTGCTGAGGCCGTATCTGCGAATCTCGGTTATCGCAATCTCGAGTTTCGCCGGGGATATCTGGAAAACCTGCCTTTGGAGGACTCTTCGGTCGATGTGGTGCTGTCCAACTGCGTCATGAATCTTTCGCCGGACAAGCGCCGGGCTTTTTCGGAAATTTTCAGGGTTCTGCGCTCCGGCGGACGTCTTGTCATTTCCGATGTGGTGTGCGAAGAGGAACCGGATGCGGTGGTTCGCAACGACGAAATTCTGCGCGGCGAATGCATCGGCGGGGCTTTGTCGCAACGTGACCTGGTGGGGATTCTCGAAGAGACGGGTTTTGCGGCGGTACGCATTCTCAAGCGTTTCCCCTATCGAGTGGTCGGAGGGCATCCCTTCTTTTCCCTTACCTATCAGGCGGTAAAAACCGCTCCTTCCGAACCGGTCCGGGTGCTCTGGCGCGGACCGCTTTCGACCGTCGCACCCGATGGCGCCCTGCTGGTACCCGGCAGCGTTTCCACTCTCGATCGACAGCGTGCGGAACTGGCGGCAGAAGGGTTGTTCCAGTTGGATGAGGCCGGTGCCGTTACCAATATGGATCTGGGTGAGAGTTGCTGCAGCACGCCGCCGGAATCCCGAACGCAGGAGCCCTCCCGCAACCCGGTGCGCATTGCGGCCGGCTGTATGGTCTGCGGCGCTCCCTTGCGGTATCTCGATGAGGATCGGCAGGAGTCCTGCCATTTTTGCAAAACAGTCCGGACCACCCGTGCCATCTGCAGCAACGGGCATTACGTATGCGATACCTGTCATGCCGAAGATGCCAGGCAGGTGATTGAGCGGGCTTGCACCATGACCGAGGCAACGGATATGCTTGAGCTGTTCGAGGATATTACCGCACACCCGTCCTTCCCCGACAACGGTCCGGAATATCATGCCCTGGTACCCGGCCTTATCCTGGCGACGGCTCGCAATCTCGGCATGAAAATCTCCCAGGAGACGCTGATGGCGGGTATTCGTCGCGGGGCACAGGTCGTCGGCGGCAGTTGTGCTTTCTGGGGAGTCTGCGGCGCGGCTACCGGCGTCGGGGTGGCTTTCAGCCTGTTGCTGGAGGCCAATCCCCTCAAAGCGGCGGCCAGACAAGCGGTGCAGACGGCGGTAAAAGAGGTGCTTGCCGAGATCAGTGCCCTGCCGGCGTCGCGCTGCTGCCGTCGGGACACTGTCCTGGCCCTGCGCAAGGCCGCGCAGCTCTCTGCGAAGTTGCTGCCCGTCACTCTGACTGCCAGGAATCCGGTCGGGTGTCCGTCCCATCGACAGAAGGATGGATGCCTGGGAGGGCGTTGTCCTTTGATGAAGGAATTTCGTCTGGTCCACAGCAGTCAGGGGGCCGGATCGGAGTAAGAAAAGAAAAAATTCACGCCCGTTTGCATTCCTTCGGCCGGAATCAATGTATTTGGTTGGGTATTTTGGATCCTTGGCAAAAAAAACCGGCGTACAGCGTTTTTTCAACTTCCAAGAATTTGCAGGAGCATAGCATGAACATCAATCTGAGTCCCATCGGCACCATTCGCACACCTTTCAAGGAAATTAAAGGTACCCCCGTGCAGCCCTCCGCTTCCCGCGGCACCGTCGGGCGCATCGAGCTCAACCAGGATCTCGCTTCCGGGCTTGCGGACCTGGACGGTTTTTCCCACCTGATCCTGATATATCATTTCGATCGCAGTGACGGCTACAAACTCGAAGTGACACCTTTCATGGATACCCGCCCGCGCGGTCTGTTCTCCACTCGTGCGCCTAAGCGTCCCAATCCCGTCGGGCTGTCCGTCGTCAAGCTGCTGAGCATCGAGGGGGCGGTTTTGCACATCGAAAATATCGACGTGCTCGACAAGACCCCTCTGCTCGATATCAAACCCTACGTGCCTCAACTCGATCAGGCATCCGAAATCCGCATCGGCTGGATGGCCGACAAGCTCGACCTGGCGGCTGTGGCGACCGCTGACGAGCGGTTTAAATAAAAACACCTCTTGCCGGTCCGCTCTCTCCCATCATGTTTCGCGCTATGTAAGTGTCTACATAACTCGTTTGACTTTTGGACTCGCCATTCGTTATATTCCGAAGGAAATAGCGTTCTGTCGGCCGTTTTTTTCGAACCGGCCGGACCAGGGCACGTGCATATTCATTTCGGGAAGAGTGAGGAGGAAGAACGATGATGGAGAAAGCGATTCGTCGCACATGTTTTATGGTTTGTCTGCTGCTGGTGATGACGGTGCCCATGACGGCGCTGGCCGCTCCGTCCGGCAAGTTGATCATTTTTCATGCCGGCAGTCTGTCTGTCCCTTTTGCGGCCATGGAGAAGGCTTTTGAGGCCAGGTATCCGGATGTGGATGTGCTGCGTGAAGCCGGCGGCAGTACCAAGATGGCCCGGTTGATTTCCGAGGCCGGCAAAACCGCCGATATCATGGCCTCAGCCGATTACACCGTGATCGACAAGACCCTTATCCCAGGCAATGCGTCCGTAAATATCCGGTTTGCCACCAATCAGCTGGTACTTTGCTACACCGAAAAGAGCAAATACGCCGATGAGATCAATGTCGAAAACTGGCCTGAAATCCTGCAGCGCAAGGATGTGGTCTGGGGGCATTCCGAGCCGAATCTCGATCCATGCGGCTATCGCAGCCTGATGGTTTTGCAGCTGGCGGAAAAATTCTACAATCAGCCTGGTCTGTATGAAAAGCTCCTCGCCAATCGCCCCGAAGCGAATGTTCGCCCCAAGGCGGTGGAGTTGATAACCCTGCTGCAGAACGGCGACATGGACTATGCCTGGGAATACCGTTCCGTGGCCGTGCAGCACGGGCTTGAGTTCGTCTCTCTGGACGATCATATCAATCTCGGCAACTATGCATTGGACGACTTTTACAAGCAGGCTACGGTTCAGGTGACCGGCAAAAAGCCCGGGACTTTCATGACCCGCACCGGTCAGTCCGTGACCTACGGAGTGACCCTGATCAAGGATGCCCCCAATAAAGAAGCGGCGGAGGCGTTTCTGGCCTATCTGCTCGATTCAGAAGGGGGGCTCAAGATTCTCGACGAAATGGGACAGCCGCCCTTTGTCCCGGCTCGGGTTCCGACCGCCGACATGAAATCGAAACTGCCGGCATCTCTGCAGGCACTGGTCGAGGTTAAGGAATAAGGCTGCATGTCTATGCAACTGCAAGGAGGCAATGTGGGGGCTGCGGGTGCAACTGCCGGTAAAAGGCGGATGTCTCTCGGCAGCCCCTTTCTTTATGTGACCTTTTTCAGTAGCACGGTGGTCCTGCTGTTTATCGTGATGCCGTTGTTCCAGATGGTGTCCCAGCCGTCGCTGGCATCCCTGGGCGAGACCATTCGCGACCCGGAAGTGCTGTCATCCATCTGGTTGTCGGTTTATACCGCTGTCATCGCGGCACTGATCGCCTTTACCGTTGGAACGCCGCTGGCCTATCTGCTGGCCCGGCATGATTTTTTCGGCAAAAAACTGATCGAGAGCATTATCGATCTGCCCATCATGATCCCGCATCCGGTAGTGGGGATCGCTATTCTCAGTCTGCTGGGGCGGGGACATCCTCTCGGGCAAATGATGGCGAAGATCGGTCTGCGTGTCATGGGCAGCGTGACGGGTATTATCGTGGTGCTGACTTTTGTAGGATTGCCGTTTTATCTCAACGCTGCCAAAGCAGGCTTCGAAAGTGTGCCGCAGCGCCTCGAAAATGTTTCGCGCAGTCTTGGCGCCGGCCGTGCCGCGACGTTTTTCCGCGTTACCTTTCCCTTGAGCTGGCGGCACATGCTCGGTGGCGTGATCATGTGCGCGGCGCGGGCGGTGAGCGAGTTCGGAGCGGTGGTGATCGTCGCCTATCATCCCATGATTGCCCCCGTGCTCATGTACGAACGGTTTACCGCCTACGGTCTCAAGTATTCCCAGCCTGTCGGTGTATGGTTGATTCTGGTGTGCCTGACGCTGTTCATGCTGCTGCGTCTGGTCTCTTTGCCGAGCAAGGTGGAACGATGATTGAACTTGATGATTTGACCGTAAAATTGCCCGGGTTTGCTGTACAGAACGTGTCGCTGCGTGTGGCGCCGGGAGAATTCTTCGCTCTGCTCGGACCGACGGGGTCGGGCAAAACCGTTATTCTGGAATCGATCGCCGGACTGGTACATGTTACCGGAGGGCGCATCCGGCTGGCTGCCCGGGATATTACGCGATACCCTCCGGAGCGGAGGCGTATCGGTATCGTCTATCAGGATTACGCACTGTTTCCCCATCTGACGGTGATGGAGAATATCTGTTACGGGTTGCGCTATTTCGACCTGGACATGCAGCAGGCCCGGCAAAGGATCGATCACCTGGTCGACATGCTCGGCCTGCAGGCCATCGTGCATCGGCGGCCATTGCATCTAAGCGGCGGTGAAAAACAGCGGGCCTGCCTGGCCCGCGCCCTGAGTATCAACCCCTCGGTTCTGCTTCTCGACGAGCCGCTGTCGGCTCTCGATCCCAATTTCCGTGAGGATATCCGCCGGGTGCTGAAGCAACTGCACGGCGAACTCGGCATCACCTTCATGATGGTGACCCACGATTTCAGCGAGGCTCTTTATCTGGCCGACCGGGTCGGCGTGATTCGCAACGGCCGTATGGAACAGGTCGGTTCCACCGAAGACGTTTTTCTACGTCCGGCCAATCCTTTCGTGGCCGAATTCGTCGGCATGAAAAACCTCTTTGCGGCCGAGGTCTCCGACCGCAAGGTCGCATTCGGCGGGTTGAACTGTCCCATGCTGGGGCCGGTATCCTGCGATCAGGGCATTCTGGCTTTACGCCCCGAAGACATCGTGCTGCAGCACGAGGATAGCTTTGGTGGCGAATATGTACGTTTTTCCGGCGTCATCGAACAGATCGTTCCAGCAGGATTGTGGCACGAAATCAGCGTTCGCTGTCGCGATGCCTGTTTCAAGACCGTCATGGATCGCAAAACTCTGATGGCGCAACGTTACAACGAAGGGGATGCCGTATTTCTTGGGTTCAGGACCGAATCGGTGCGGGTTTTTTAAACACCGTCCTTTGGTACTGGTCGTTTATCGTCGATTTGCTTTTTTCCCCGGCAAATCCCCCCTTTTTTTCGCGCCCGCTGAAGCCTTTGCGGTGGCATGTCGTTGGTTTTTTTTTACTTCCCAGGGAGTTGTTTATGTGGAATCGGATCGGTAGCATGTTGTGTGCAACGGGTTTTGCACTGTTTTGCATCATTCAGTCGGGGGGGGCGTTTGCCGCTCCCTCGGGTAAGTTGATTGTTTTTCACGCCGGCAGCCTGACGGTGCCGTTTGCGGCGATGGAAAAGGAGTTCGAGGCGCGGTATCCCGGGGTCGACGTGCAGCGCGAGTCGGGAGGCAGCACGCGCATGGCGCGGTTGATTTCCGAAGTCGGCAAACCTGCCGACCTTATGGCTTCGGCGGACTTCCAGGTTATCGATAAGAGCTTGATCCCCGAGTTGGCCGAGTTCAACATTCGCTTTGCCACCAACGAACTGGTTCTGACCTATTCGGAACACAGCAGGTTCGCCGATGATATCAATACGGATAACTGGTTCGAAATACTCGGTAGGCCGGGCGTGGTCTGGGGACATTCCGACCCCAATATCGATCCCGGCGGATATCGCAGCCTGATGGCCATTCAGCTGGCGGAAAAGTATTACCAAAAACCTGGACTGTATCAGCGCCTGCTGGATAATCGTCCCAAAGGCAATCTGCGTGACAAGTCGGTGAGTCTGACCTCCATGGTGCAGAACGGCGATATGGATTATGCCTGGGCCTATCGTTCCATCGCCCTGCAGCATAATCTGAAGTTCATCACTCTGGATGAGCACGTCAACCTGGCCAACCTTGCTTACGATGATTTTTATCGCCAGGTCAGCGTGCGGGTCACAGGGGAAAGGCCGGGGTCGTATCTGGACCGCCCCGGACGGTTTGTCGCTTACGGCATAACCATGCTCAAGGACGCTCCCAACCGCGAAGCTGCCGAGGCATTCCTGGCCTATCTGCTCGATCCGCAAGGGGGACAGAGACTTCTGAAACGAAACGGCCAGCCGCCATTCAATCCGGCTTTTGTGCCGAGTCAGACCATGTACCGGACGCTTCCTGCAACTTTAAGAGATTTGGTTACGGTGATCCCTTGATTCACACCGGAGGCTGGTTTTCGGCACGAAAAGGTGAAAACGCCCCCCGGCGCAGCGTGATGACGTTGCGTCGGGGGCTTGCGCATGTCGTTGTCAACCGACAGCTGAGGCCGTGAGGGATAATTTCATTTTGCCATGGACATCATCGGTCCGCCTGCCCTAAAATGATCCATTCGTAAGCAGTAAAAGATATTTCCGGCGAACATCCGTCTTTTTTCTCAATTTGACAAGCATTCCTTTTCCGCCCTAGTGGCGGTTCTGTTTTTGAGGGAAAAGAGGTCTTTGCGAATCCGGAAGAAATCATATACCAACCCAAAGACAACAGCGAGTCAGGATCATGGATATTCTTTCAAAGGTAAGGGAACGTCACGCAGAAACCTATGATCTGCACAAACGGTACATCAATCCCCAGTTTGTGAGGGTTCTGGAGGTTATCGGCTTCAACAGAAATTATGTCAGCAGCAAGGGGGCTCGCCTTATCGATACCGAGGGGCGCGAGGTGCTCGATTTTCTGGCCGGCTTCGGCGTGTTCAATATCGGACGCAACCATCCGCTGGTCGCCCAGGTCCTGCATCAGATGCTCGATTCCGATCCGGCCAACATGGTACAGATGGACCTCGGCGGCATTTCCGGCATGTTGGCTGAAAATTTGGCCAGGATCACCCCCGGCGACCTGGATGCGGTGTTTTTCACCAACTCCGGCGCCGAAAGTGTGGAAGGGGCCCTCAAGTTCGCCCGTCAGGCGACCCGCCGCCATAAGGTGGTTCATTGTCATCACGCCTTCCACGGCCTGACCCTCGGGGCGTTGTCGGTCAACGGCAATCGCGAGTTCCGTGAATTCAACGAACCGCTGCTTCCCGGCTGCATTCAGGTACCCTTCAACGATCTCGATGCTCTCGAGCGCGCTCTGTCCGGTGGCGATGTGGCCGCGTTCATCGTCGAACCGATCCAGGGCAAGGGGGTCTTTGTGCCCGATGACGATTACCTGCCCGGTGCCCGCCAGTTGTGTGACAAGTATGGTACGTTGCTGATCGCCGACGAGGTACAGACAGGATTCGGCCGTACCGGCAAAATGTTCGCTGTCGATCATTGGGGCGTGGTGCCCGATATCATGGCGCTTTCCAAGGCCTTGTCCGGTGGGTTCGTCCCGGTCGGAGCGGTCATTACCAGGCGAGACATCCATGCCAGGATATTCAACAGCATGGATCGCTGTTTTGCCCATTCCAACACTTTCGGTCAGAACGATCTGGCTATGGCTGCCGGTCTCGCGACCCTCGAGGTGCTGCAGGGCGAAAACCTGGTCGAGCAGGCCGCGCAGATCGGCGAATGCATCATTGCCGGTCTGCAGGAAAAGGCCCAGCGTTACGAGATGCTGCATGAAGTCCGCGGCAAGGGCCTGATGGTCGGTATGCAGTTCGGGGAACCGAGCTCTCTTACACTTAAAACCGGCTGGAAGCTGGTACACAAAATGAATGCCGATCTGTTCGGACAGATGATCACCATGCCGCTGATGGAGAAACACAACATTTTGACCCAGGTCGCCGGGCACGGTCTCGATACGGTGAAGATCCTGCCGCCACTGGTTATCGGGCAAGAGGAAGCCGATATGTTCCTCGATGCCATGGAAGCGGTGCTTAAGGATGTGCACCGTTTCCCCGGTGCAGCTTGGACCACGACTAAAAACCTGGCTATGCGTACGCTTAAGAGTGCCTGATCATGTTTTCCCGTATACAAGAGAAGCTTTTGGCCTGTCTCTGGCGGCGGATATCCAGTACTCCGCGTGCCATTATCTGGTGCGCGGTGGTTCTGGCCGCCGCGGCGACCCTGGTCTCCGCGCTGTTTCTGCGCCTGGACAGCGATCAGGATAAACTGGTTTCCCAGGACCTGCCTTATCAGCAGCGCTACCTGGAGGTACTCAAAAATTTCGGCGATCAGGAATACCTGTACATCGTTATCCAGGCCGGGGAGGGGGAACAAGGCAACCGCGGCGCTGAAAAATTTGCCGAGGCCCTGGCCGCACGTCTGCAGGCTCACCCCGACCAGATTCAGGAGATTCATTACCGCATAACGGCGCAGGATTTGGGACCAGGCGCACTCTATTTCGCCTCTCTGGACGAAGCTGAGGGACTGGCGGATATGGTGAGCGCCATAGGCCCGCAGGCTGTCAACTGGCTGCGTAGCGGCAGTCTTCCCGATCTGCTCGATCAGGTTGGCGGCCTGCTCGGCGGCAACGGTACGGACGGAGAAACGGCGGATCCGGCATTGCTGGAACCGGCCCTCGAAGGGCTTGACGGATTCGTAACCCGTATCGATCAGACCCTGGCCGGAGAAGCTTCTGAAGGGCCGGTTTTCGACATGACCGATCGCGGCGTGCATTACTTCTTCACGGCCAACCAACGTCTACTTATCATGCGGTTGCTGCCCGCGAAGGATTACAGCACCATGGACGTTATCGCCGGACCGTTGGCCACGGTTCGAGAGGCGTTGCAGCAGACCCGGGACGAGTTCCCCGTCATACAGGCCGGTCTGACCGGTCGTCCGGTACTGCAGGCTGATGAAATGGCCACCACCAACCGCGATATGCTGCGTGCTTCGATCCTTTCGGTGATCGTTGTAGGGTTGCTGTTTACCGTGGTGTTGCACGGCTGGCTCCGACCGGTACTGGTCATATTCTGTCTGGGCCTGGCCATGGCCATGACCTTCGGTTTCACCACTGTGACCCTCGGCGTGCTCAACCTGCTTTCCATCGTCTTTGCCCTGGTGCTGGTCGGCATCGGGGTTGATTTCGGTGTGCATGTCGTCATGCGTTACGTGGAGGAGCGCAAAGCCGGCCACGGTGTCGACGAGTCGGTGCGTATCGCCCTGATGTACACCGGTCCTGGAGTCATTCTCGGAGCCCTCACCTCGGTCTGCGCCTTTTATGCCGTGGTCTGGTCCGATTTTTCCGGACTGGCCGAACTCGGACTTATCGGTGGCACCGGTATCCTTCTGTGTCTGGTGGTCATGCTGACCGTATTGCCTGCCTTGCTCCTTCTGGCCGGTCGGCGCAATCTTTTCCCCAAATCGGTTCCCCAGGTCACCGCCCTTCCGATTCTGGGACGGGTATCAGCCCGCCCCGGCCGCCTGCTGATCGTTCTGACCCTGGTGACCCTGGTGTTGCTGCCGGGGCTTTTCAAAGTACGATTCAACTACAACCTGCTGGAGTTGCAGGCCAAGGGGCTGGAGTCGGTACGTTTCGAAAAACGCATGATAGAGGACTCCGACGAATCGACCTGGTATGCGATCTCCGTAGCAGGAGATCTGGCCGAACTCGATGAGATGCGAGAGAAGTTCAAGGCGTTGCCCACCGTGGGTAAAACCGACAGCCTCACCGACTATCTGCCGCAAAACCAACAGCGCAAGGCGACCTTGTTTCAGCAGGCCGCCCGGCGTATTGGAGAAATTCCGTCGAAGCCGACGGCCGACAGGGCGGTCGATGCGCAACGCATGCTGGCAGGCATGAAACGCTTGTCGACCGCTCTCGACGATCTGGCGGAAAAGCTTTTCGCCGCTGGCGCCGGCGCGGAACTTGCGCAGCTGGACAGCCTGATCGAAAAGCTCGATTCGGCTTATTCCCGTCTTGACGAAAATCCGTCCCTGGCCGAGCGCCTTACTCCGCTACAGGCTCAGGTTCAGACGGATATTGCCAACGCTTTGAGGCAGTTGCGGGTCTGGCTTACAGCCCCACCCGTGGGTGTCGACGACCTGCCGGCATCGCTCCGAGCAGTGTTCATCGGGCGCGACGGCAAGATGCAGCTTAAGATCATTCCCAGCCAGGACATCTGGAAGTTTGCCAAACTGCGGACCTTTGTACGGGATCTGCGAAGCATCGATCCCCAGGTTACCGGTGTGCCGGTCAGTGTGTTCGAATCGGCGCAATTGATGAAACGCACCTTTTTGTATGCCGCCGTTCTGACTCTGGCTCTGGTCAGTCTGCTGCTATGGATCAATGCCCGTTCCATGCGCTACATCATGCTGGCGCTGCTGCCTCTGTCGGTAGGGATGATCTGGCTGCTGTCGCTGATGGGATGGCTGGGGCTGAATTTCAATCTTGCCAATTTCTTTGCCATCCCCATTCTTATCGCTATTGGGGTTGACGGCGCCGTGCATTTTCTTGCACGCTGGAAGCATCTGCGTAACGGGTGTCTGTTTCGAACCAGTACGCCCATGGCCGTTACATTGAGTTTCGCCACCACCATGATCGGCTTCGGCGGCCTGCTGTTTGCCCACCATCGCGGTCTGGCCAGCCTAGGCTGGGTAATGGTGATCGGTTCGCTGACGGGCATGTTGAGTTGTCTTCTGGTGCTGCCGGCGGTACTTAAAATATTCCGCTATGGAGAGAACAAGGAGTAAGATGTGTTGCGATACAGCCTTTTCTTCCTGTTGTTTCTGCTTGTGGCCGTGGCTCCGGCCCACGCTGCAGAAACCTTCGATTTCGTCATCATCCAACCGGGTCAGCCCGGCACCTCGGAAGACGCCCAGCCGGTGATGGATTCGCTGGCCGCCTATATTCAGGAAAAACTCGGCGGAGAAGTGGCCGTCCACGGACGGTACTTTAATCGCGTAAAGGATGCCGATGCCTATCTGGCGGACAATCATCCTCGCTGGGGGATTGTGCAGCTCGGCTACTTTCTGGGGCGTGGCGAGGCCTCCTGCATGACGCCGCTGGCCGCAACGCGGCCGGGTGGTTCCGAGAGCGACATGTGGAGGATGCTGGTCGTCAAAGGAGGACCGGATGAATGGCAGTCCGCGAAAGGTACGGTTTATGGAACCATGCTGTTTCAGCCCGACGTCGCGGCACGTTTGCTGTTCGGTAAAGGCGCCGGCGATCTGCCTTTTTCCCTGGAAGGGACCTTCCGGCCCCTGCGCGCCTTGCGCAGCGTACTGCGCGGCAAAGCCACCGGCGTCATTCTGGATCAACCCCAATACGATGCTGTGCAGTCACTGCCCCAATCGGACGATCTGAAAGTGCTGCAGGCCTCCGATCCCTTGCCGACATCGGCAGTCGTCGCCTTCGGGCCCACCGCCGAAATACATGACCGTTTGCGCGGCATCCTGCAAGACATGCAAAACGATCCCGCTGCCGCAGATCTGCTGCAGTTGCTGCAGACCGAGGGGTTCGGCCCCGCCGATTCGAGACTTGAGACGATGAGGGAAAACGGCGCATGAAGGTTGTGGTTTTTGTGCTTTTCGGGTTAGTATGCTCCCTTTGCGGGTGCATGGCGCCCTCGGCAAAGAGGCCGGTTAAGCCGCCCGAAGCGCTTGTTGCGGCCCCTGAAGGTTTCGACCTGTGGGAACCTTGCGATACGGCCCGCGCCGAAGCGTTGCGCTCCGAAGCTGACGGAAATGCCGCTGCCGCCTTGCGCGGTGCTGCCTGTTATGCCTACCTGGTCGAACGCGGCGGCGGAGAATCGGCGGAAGCGGCCGCCGGAAAAAAACTGGCCGAACGGGCCGTGGCCGCCTATCCCCATAGCGCCGAAGCACATTACCTGCTCGGTTATCTGGCGGGGCTGGTCGCGCGGCACAGCCCGTTAAAAGCCTTGAATCTTGTGCCTGTCATCGAAAGGGAGGCGTTGGCCGCCCTCGATTTGAATCCGGAGCTTGATCAGGCCGGACCGGCCCGCATGCTCGGGGAGCTTTATCTTCGCGCACCGGCGTTTCCCGTCAGCCTTGGCGACACCGCTCTGGCTGTCGATTACTTTCGCCGGGCCGTCGAGATTGCGCCGGAACAGCCTGACAACCGCCTGAGGCTCATTGAAGCTCTGCTGGCTGAAGATCTGGCCGCCGAGGCTTGTCGACAATTGCAGCATTTCTGGCAGGGGCTGACGCCTGACGATGCTGCTGGCGAAAGCTGGAAGCGGGGACTCGAACTGCAGGGTCGCATGTGCGGGGACTTGTTCGAAGATTGAAGAATATATATGGATGTTCCGGGAAAAAGGGGACAACGGTTTTTTTCATCGATGTTCTCGCCCAGGCCATCGAAGATCAACTTTTCTTCGGCGTGACGTCGAAAGGTTTTAAAGAGTGAGGGTGGCTACGGCTGACGCAGAGTGACGGTCCGGCTGCAGGGGATCGCGTTCTGCGTCGTCGTATTTGGATTCGTCGGTGAAATTGAACGGGTTCGTTCGGTCGCTGGCACGCGTTTGCGGTTGTATGAAAAGTGGAGTCGCCGTTTCGGACTGGACGGCTCCCTGTTGAATATTCCTATAAGGAGATCGTTTTGGGAGTTCCTTTTATTCAGAAGGCGCGCATTGGCGCTTATATCTGCAAGCAGTTGATGAAGGGCAATCGCCGGTTTCCACTGGTTCTGATGCTTGAGCCGCTGTTTCAGTGCAATCTGCGCTGTAAAGGCTGTGGCAAAATCTCCCATCCGCCTGAAATCTTGAACCGGCGCATGACGGTTCAGGAATGCGTGGCTATGGCCGAGGAATGCGGTGCTCCCATCGTCTCGCTGCCTGGCGGCGAGCCCCTGATGCATCCGGACATCCACCTGATCGCTCGTGAATTGATCGCCCGCAAGCGTTTCGTCTACCTGTGTACCAACGCCCTGCTGGTGGAAAAACGCCTGCCGGACTTCAAGCCTTCACCGTACCTGACCTTCAACGTGCATCTCGACGGCTTGCGTGAAAAGCACGACTCCCTGGTGAATCGCCAGGGGGTTTTCGATCAGGCCGTGCAGGCCATCAGGCGTCTGGTGTCGGCGGGTTACCGAGTTACTACCAATACCACCTTCTTCGGTGATGAAACGCCCGAAAGTGCCGCGGCCCTGTTTGATTTTCTCATGTCCCTCGGTGTCGAGGGGATGACCGTGGCGCCGGCGTTCAATTACGAAAGTGCCGAGGAGCAGGACAACTTCCTTGGACGGGAGGGAAGCTACGAACTCTTTCGGACGCTGCTTCCGCAGGCCAAAGCCCGCGGCTGGCGGTTCAACCACAGCAGCCTTTATCTCGATTTCCTGGCCGGACGCCAGGCTTACCCCTGCTCGCCGTGGGGAACGCCCGCCGCCAATGTCTTCGGTTGGCAGCGCCCCTGTTATCTGCTCAATGACGGATATGCCGCCAGTTTTCGTGAACTCATGGAAGAAACCGACTGGAACAGCTATGGTACGGGGAGGGATGCACGGTGCACCCATTGTATGGTACACTGCGGCTTCGAGACGAGTGCTGTGGTCGATGCCGCTCTGCATCCTCTGAAGGCATTGAGGGTGTATCTGCGTGGCGCCGGAAACTGAACCTTTGCGGATGACGACGGTTCGCCAGTGGATAAGATGACCAGGGAGCGACAGCGCAATCCGAGATTTCTCCTCGGCATGGTGGTGGCCCTGCCGGGTGAGGCGCAAGCCATGCTCGGTCGGCGTGACTGGGTGCGGCACGGCGAACTGGATCTGTGCAGCGTTGAAGACCCGGTGGGAACGGAAATCCTCTGGGTGCGTTGCGGTATCGGTTGCGAGCGTGCCGCCGCCGCAGCTGCTCTGTTGGTCGAGCGGGGAGCGACCCATATCGGAATCGCAGGCGTCTCGGGGGGGCTGGATCCGGAACTGACCAGCGGCCGGGTCGTGATTGCCACCGACGTCGTCGATGAAAGCGGTCGGCGCTGGCCGGTCGATTTCGCCTTTTCCACGGCTCTTGCCGATCGTTTTGGCAAGCGGGGAAAGCTTGGCCCTGTTTTGACCGCGACCAAGCCCCTGTTGAGTGTCGAGCACAAGGCGTTCTGGCACGAGCACAGCGGTGCCCTGGCCGTCGATATGGAAAGCGCCGCGGTGGCCCGGGTGGCGGCAACCGCCTGCAGGCCGTTTTTCGCCATGCGAGCCGTTTGCGACGCCGCCGGCAGGGCGGTGCCGGAGGCAATGTTTGCCATGGTGGATGATTTCGGACGGCCGCGAATCCTGAAACTGTTATGTACCCTGCTGCGTTGTCCCTGGCTTGCGGGGCCGCTGCTGCGGATACAGGGAGATTTTCATCGGGCTTTGCGGGGACTGGCCGATGGTTGGCCGGCTTGCCGATCTTTATTTGCAATAGATTTCGATCAGGGGAGAAAAGGGTATGGCTGAAGGAATCAAGGACGGAGATGTTATCCGGGTTCGTTTTACCGGTCGTTATCAGGACGGTGAGGTTTTCGATACCACCGAAGAACGTGGGCCGTTCACCTTTGTGGTCGGTTCCGGAGCCGTGGTCAAGGGGTTTGACGACGCGGTTCGCGGTATGCGGGCCGGCGAACGCACCCAGGTTACCATCGAACCGGAACAGGCTTACGGATCGCGCAACGAGGAGTATGTTCTCAGCATTCCCCGCAGCAGCATGCCTGCCCAGGTGAAGGTCTCCCCCGGCATGCAACTCAAGGTGCCTCTGCAGGGAGGCAAGGCTCTGACGGCCACCGTCACCAAAGTAACCAGGGAACTCATACGTCTTGACGGCAATCACCCCATGGCGGGAAAGACTCTGGTTTTTGATATAGAAATCGTCGCTACCGGCCTGAAACCGAGCGAATTGTTCGGAGGGTAGCCTGTCAGTCAACATATCTCGGCCACCATGTTTCAGGCCTGGCGGAGAACGAACCCGGTTCTATGAAGTATTGTCTTCATGCGTGACCCGGATCCAATACGCAATGGGTGTTACAATGTTGTCGCATGCGGCGATGGCATTTCTCAACCATCAGACCAAGGAGACGAGGAAAAATGGCAGAAACCATCAAAGCTGGAGATACGATCAGCGTAAATTACACCGGCCGTTTGGAAGATGGCCAGGTGTTTGATTCTTCCGAAGGGCGTGAGCCCCTCAAATTCACCGTTGGCGCAGGCCAACTCATTAAAGGTTTCGACGATGCCGTGGTCGGCCTCAAGCCCGGCGACAAAACCACCATTACCGTCGAGCCCAAGGACGGTTATGGTGAGCACCGCGAGGACCTGATCGTCGACGTTCCCAAGGCCAACGTTCCCGACAATCTCGAGGTGGCGGTCGGCAAGCGTTTTCATCTGCGGGATCAGAGCGGTCGCCCCGTTCCTGCCGTAGTGATCGAAATTACCGACGAAGCCGTGCGTCTCGACGCCAACCACGTCATGGCCGGCAAGACCATGGTTTTCGATATCGAAGTCGTCGAAACCGGTCTGGAGCCTGAAGCACCTGAGCCCGAGTCGCATTGCGGCGACGGCAGCAACGGCTGCCAAGGCTGCGGACAGCACTGATTCGTTTCGTTCGATACGGATGCATCTATTTCGGGCCAGGTTTTTCCTGGCCCGTTTTTTTTGGGGGGTACCGCTGGGCAGCAAGGTTTTCCTGGACTATTTAAGTCTTTTAGTATACGGTAACCTGTGTTATCAAGAATGTGATTCCAAAGAGAGCTTCCGCCTATAATTCAGTAACTTATAATTTATTCATGTGGTCTTGAAAAGATTTATGCTCCGTTTTCTCCCCCCAAACTTTGGCACGTCGTTGCGATGTGTATTGCTCCTTGGATGTCTGGTTCTCGGTTGCCTGCTGTATATAATCGGGGTCCCTTCCGCTATCGCCGGGACCACCGGGAAGAATATTCTGTACCTGAATTCTTACCATCACGGATACCGCTGGAGCGACGATATCACCCGCGCCATCCACGAGGTGTTTCGGGCCGACGGCGGGCGCTATCGTATCTATACCGAATACATGGATACCAAACGGCGCCGTTCGAAGGAAATGAAGCGCCATACGCGCAGTACCCTGCAGTTGAAATATCCTCCCGGGTTTTTCGATCTGATCCTGGCTTCGGACGATGCCGCGTTCGATTTTCTGTTGGAGTCGCGCGATGAATTGTTCGGTGCGACCCCGGCGGTATTCTGTGGCGTCAATTTTCTCGACCGGGCCCGGTTGGCGGGTCGCAAAGGTCTGCTGGGTATCAGCGAGGAAGCGAAAATCTTCGACACGCTCGATCTGGCGTTGCGCCTGCATCCCGGCACCCGGCAGGTATTCGTTATAAGCGACCGAACCACGACCGGACTCAAAATCAGGAAAAAAGTCGAGCAGGTGCAATCGAGATTCGGCAACGGGGTGACTTTTCATATGTTGCCGGATATCTCCCTTGAGGATATCGGCAGGCGTCTGCGTCAATTGCCTGAAGACAGCATGGTGCTGCTCGGGGTGTTTTCCCGGGATTCCTCCGACAATTTTTACGAATACGATGAAGTGGTGCCGAAACTGGTGGAGAATTGTCCGGCTCCCATATACGGTCTCTGGGATTTTTTTCTCGGGCAAGGCATCATAGGCGGAAAATTGACCTGCGGATATCTGCAGGGACGACAGCTTGCCGGTCTGGGATTGAAAATTCTTCACGGCGTGCCGGCGGCGGCCTTGCCGCCGCTCAGCGTCAGCCAGGGCGAATTCAGTTTCGATATGCGCCAGCTGGATCGTTTCGGCATCCGTCCGGAAGATCTTCCGCCCGGAAGCGCCGTGGTCAATCGGGAGCACCCGCTGGCGAGTCGCATGCGCATCATTCTTCTGGAAAGCCTGATCGCCATTTCGGTGCTGCTGGGGGTGATTCTGTTGTTGCTGCGCGTTATGAAACGACGCAAACAGGTTCAGGCGGTGTTGGAAGAGGATCGCAGCGCTCTGGAAGTGGAGGTCCGGGCGCGTACCCTGCATCTGACCGAGGCCAACCGGCAATTGCGGATGGAGATTCTTGAGCGCAACCGTTGGGCGCGGGCTCTTCAGGAATCCGAACAGGAAAAAAGCCTCATCCTCAACAGCTCTTCCGATTTGATCGCTTATCTGGATACGGATTTGCGCATTCGCTGGGCCAATCGCAAATCTCTGGACCTGGCAGGGCGGCATCCGGGGGAAGTCGAGGGCCTGCCTTGTTATGTCGCCTGGCACGGGCTTGAGGAACCCTGTATCGGCTGTCCCCTGATTCGCGCCGAAAAAACCGGTCAACCAGAAACGGGAGAGGTTGTCACTCCGGACGGAAAAATCTGGTTGGTGCGCGCTTTCCCGTTTCACGACGGACATGGGCGCTTGAGCGGTTTCACCTCTTTCAGCCTCGATGTCACCGAACAGAAGAGAGCCCAGCGCGCCATGCATCGTCTGGCATATTACGACCATCTTACCGGACTGCCCAATCGGGCCCTGCTCAAAAAGGAACTCGACAAGCGGCTGGAGGAAGCCGTGGCGCGGGGGCACGGTCTAGCTCTGATGTTCCTCGATCTGGATGATTTCAAGGCGGTAAACGATTCTCTCGGACATGCCAAAGGCGATCTGTTGCTCAAGGAGATAGCATCCAGGCTTCAGGGCTGTTTGGGTAAGGAGGACATCCTGGCGCGACTGCATGGCGATGAATTCATTTTCCTGCTCAGCGAGGTCGACGATCCGGCTGCAGTCATGGCCATAGCCCGCAATGTCCAGAACATCATGACGCGTCCCTTTCATCTTGACGGCGATGAGATCTATGTCGGTGCCAGCGTCGGTATCGCCTGCTATCCGCTGCACGGGGTCGATGCCTCCAATCTTATCAAAAGGGCCGACCGGGCACTTTATGCGGCCAAGGGGCGCGGTCGCAATGCCATTGCACTTTTTTCCGAAGAGATCAATGCGCATTTTCACCGTCGCCATCAGCTCGAATCGCGGTTGCAGCGCGCCTTGGCCCGGAACGAGTTTTATCTCGAGTATCAACCGCAGGTCAATCTGCAAAACGGACAAATCGTCGGGATTGAAGCCTTGTTGCGCTGGCATAATGGCGATCTGGGTCTGGTGATGCCTGATGATTTTATCCCATTGGCGGAAGAGACCGGACTGATTGGTCCGATCGGCGAGTGGGTACTTCGAACCGCCTGCACCGAATGCCTTTCCCTGCTGCAGACAGGGTGCGATCCGTTGCGTCTGTCCGTGAATATCTCCGGTTATCAGATCAAGCACCCCGATTTCGTATCCATGCTCGACGATGTGCTCCGAAGTACGGGGTTCGATTCACGTCTGCTGGAACTGGAGATAACCGAAAGCGTCGCCATGAACGATGTCGAAGGTAACGTCGAGACGTTCGGTGAACTCAAGGCACGGAAGGTATTGCTGGCCATCGATGATTTCGGTACCGGGTATTCCTCATTGAGCTACCTGCGAAACTTTCCTATCGATCGCCTCAAAATCGATCGCAAATTCATCAAGGATGTCGCGGAATGTCGCGACAGTTCCTCCCTGGTCGAAGCGATCATTGGGATGGCACGCAGTCTCAATCTGGATATCATCGCCGAGGGCGTGGAAACCACCGAACAGGTCGAGTACCTGTTGCAGGCTGGCTGCCTGCAGGCTCAGGGGTTTCTTTTCGGCCGTCCCATGTCCCCCTCCGATCTTCGGCATGTTCTGCGTCAGCAAGATTCCGTCTCCGCCGCGGCGATTTCCTGAAAGTCGCCTGCGACATAGCCGCTTGGCCGTTTGATCCTGTCATTCTACCTGCATGTCATTTCTTGCCAAAGAATCTTAATCCGCATTTTTGCCGCTGATTTGCTATACTGACCCATCGAGACCAGTGAAGGGAGGACGACATGACTGAAGATAACCGTGCCCGTATCGGTATTCTGACCGTCTCCGATCGTGCCAGCAGCGGGGTTTACGAAGACCGCGGTGGTCCGGCTGTCCGCGCCTATCTGGAGGAGGTGCTGACCTCCCCCTGGGAGGGGATAAGTCGGACGGTGGCTGATGACCAGCACGCCATCGAGGCCGCCCTTGTCGACCTGTGCGACATTCAGGAATGCTGTCTGGTCATTACCACCGGCGGAACCGGCCCGGCACCGCGCGATGTGACGCCGGAGGCAACCGAAGCGGTATGCAGAAAAATGATGCCGGGTTTCGGTGAACTGATGCGCCATGTATCGCTTGCCAAGGTGCCGACCGCCATCCTGTCGCGACAGCTCGCCGGCATTCGTGGCGGCAGCCTGATCGTTAATCTGCCCGGTCAGCCCAAGGCCATTGCCGAATGCCTCGATGCCGTATTCGCCGCTGTGCCGATGTGCATTGATCTTATCGGCGGACCTTATCTCACCACCGATGAGCGGCGCATCGTGGCGTTTCGTCCCAAACATTAACCGGGACCATCCAAAAACGCCGGATGAAACTGACTATGAGGTATAGATGGATGCGAACATGTGATGTTTATGAGGTTATGTCATGATCGGTCCGCAAGCCCCGTCTGACAGGGAGTCGGAGGCGCAGGACGAGTCGCGGGGAGGTTCCAGCGGTTTTCGTGCCGCCGCCTGGAGTCGGCGGCGGCTGATCGGTCTGCTGGCCGGGCCGGCGCTGTTCGCGTCCATGTTTTTGCTCCCGGTTCCCGACGACATGACGCCGGAGGCGCAAAAGATGGCGGCCATCGCGCTGCTGATGGCTACCTGGTGGATGTGCGAAGCCATTCCCATTCCTGCAACGGCTTTGCTGCCGCTGATTCTCATGCCCATGTGCGGTCTGCTGCCCATGAAGGATGCGGCGGCGCCTTATGCCAGCGAGCTGATCTTTTTATTTATGGGCGGCTTTCTGATCGCCTTAAGTATGCAGCGCTGGAACCTGCACCGGCGAATCGCACTGCTGGTGGTCTGTGGCTTCGGCTTTGCGCCCGATCGTCTGGTGCTTGGCTTCATGGTGGCCAGTGCCGGATTGTCGGCTTTTGTTTCCAATACGGTTACGGCGTTGATGATGATGCCCATTGGTGTGGCTGTCATTCAGCATGTCGTTGCCGAGGGGCGTCGTATGGGGCTCGATCGCAGCATCGATTTTTCATGCGAAAAATTCGCCTTCGGAACCAACCTGATGCTTGGGATCGCTTATGCCTGTTCCATCGGCGGCATCGCTACTCTTATCGGCACGCCGCCCAATACGGTGCTGGCTGGCTATCTGCAACATACCTACGGTTTTGAGATCACCTTTGCGCGCTGGATGCAGGTCGGCGTGCCGCTGGCAGTAGTCATGCTCGGCCTGTGCTGGGTATGGCTGACCCGCTTCGCCAATCCCATGCGCCTGGTGCGGGTGCCGGGCGGACGGGAGTTGATTCAAAATGAGCTGCGTAGTCTCGGTCCGATGTGTCGGGGCGAATGCGTTACCGCCGTGGTATTCGGGCTAACCGCGCTGGCCTGGATTCTGCGCGAGGTGGTGGCCGAACTGTGGCCCGCGCCGTCGATGATCAGCGATGCGGTGATCGGCATGACCGGCGGCCTGCTGCTGTTTGTGATTCCGGTCGGGCGGCGCGGTACCTTCGCCATGAATTGGGAATGGGCCAACCGGCTGCCGTGGGGCATGTTGCTTCTGTTCGGCGGTGGACTGTCCCTGGCCTGCGGATTCGAGCGCACCGGCCTATCGAGCTGGTTGGCCGGGCGTATCGAGTTGCTCAGCGGAGCGCCGATCCTGGTGCTGGTGCTGGCGGTCACCCTGCTGATCATCTTTTTGACCGAACTGACCTCCAATACCGCCACCGCCGCCATGGCCATGCCGGTACTTTGCGCCGTCGCCCTCGGCATCGGCGAAAACCCCCTGTTGCTGCTGGTTCCTGCCGCCCTGGCCGCATCCTGCGCATTCATGCTGCCTGTTGCCACGCCACCCAACGCCATCGTCTTCGGCTCCGGCAACGTCACCATGTCGCAGATGATCAAGAGCGGCTTTGCGCTCAATCTCATCGGCATCGTTCTGATCACCCTGCTGACCTACAGTCTGGTGGTGCCGCTTTTCGGCATCGTGTACGGACTGGTGCCGTCCTGGACCGGCTGTGTCGGAGGATAGGCTTGCCTTGGGGGGACGCACCGTATATGCTGCCGCACCTGTATCGCCCCTCAGGCGCATCCGGTTTTGAAAATATGGAGGATTCCGTCTGCGATCTCTGCCCCCTCAGCGGTGATGGAAGCCTTTAAAACACTCTTTTGAAAGTTGCTCCGATGGATTCACCCATAAAATTATTTGCCACCGCGCCCAAGGGCGTCGAACCTCTTCTGGCCGACGAATTGCGGGAGCTCGGTGCCGTCGAGGTGTCCGAAACCCGTGCCGGCGCATCGTTTCAAGGCTCGTTGGAAACCGCCTACCGGGTCTGCCTGTGGTCGCGCCTGGCCAGTCGCGTGCTGATGCCGCTGGCCGAATTCCCGGTTGCCGATCCCGATGCGCTGTACGCTGCCGTCGCAGAACTGCCGTGGGAAGAACACGTGGCCCCCACCGGCACCCTGGCCGTCGATGCCCGGGTGCGACGCTCTAAAATCCGCCATTCCCGATTTGCCGCTCTGCGCGTCAAGGATGCCGTGGTCGACCGCTTTCGCGAGCGTTTCGAGCAGCGCCCTTCCGTCGACCTGGAGCGCCCCGATATCCGCCTCAATCTGCATATCGACCGCGATATTGCGACTTTGAGCCTCGATCTGACCGGCGACAGTCTGCATCGGCGCGGTTATCGAGCCGAGGGTGTGCTGGCGCCGCTGAAGGAGAACCTGGCAGCCGCGATTCTCTTACGTGCCGGCTGGCCGGAGGTGGCGGCCCGCGGTGGTGCTTTGGTCGATCCCATGTGCGGCTCGGGGACTTTGCTCATCGAAGCGGCGCTGATGGCCGCCGACGGTGCGCCCGGCCTGACGCGTCCCTATTGGGGGTTCACCGGTTGGCTGCAGCATCGCGCGGGGCTTTGGGAAGAGTTGCTGAAGGAGGCGCGTCGTCGTCGCGATGCCGGTCTGCAGAATCTGCCGGTGATGATCGGCTACGACCAGCAGCGGCAGGCCATCCGTGCCGCGCTGGAGAATGCCGACCTGGCCGGTCTCGGACAACATCTGCATTTTGAGCGGCGCGGCCTCGATCATCTGCAGACGATTCCCGGCACGGTCGATCACGTCGGGCTGCTGGTGACCAATCCCCCATACGGCGAGCGTCTCGGCGAGGTTGAGGAACTGCGCGCCCTGTATCGACTGCTGGGGGAAAAGCTGCGCGAGCATTTCACCGGCTGGCAGGCCTCGGTTTTCACCGGCAATCCGGACCTGGCCAGGCATATCGGCATCCGCGCCCACAAGCTGTACAAGCTTTACAACGGGGCGCTGGAGTGTCGCCTGCTTAATTTCGATATTGCGAAGGAGCGCTTTTTCGGCGCGAACGCCCCGCAGGCACCATTGAGCGACGGGGCTGTGATGTTTGCCAATCGCCTGCGCAAAAACCTGAAGCAGTTGCGCCGCTGGCTCAAAAAAGAAGACGTAACCTGCTACCGTCTCTACGACGCCGATATGCCCGAGTATGCTGTCGCCGTCGACATTTACGAGGAGCGGGTGCATGTGCAGGAATACCAGGCACCGGCATCTGTCGACCGTCGTCAGGCCGAACGCCGCCTGCGCGAAGTGATGCGGGTGCTGCCCGAGGTGCTCGATGTCGAACCAGACGCCATCGCCCTCAAGGTGCGGCGCAGACAGAAGGGCTCCAGCCAGTATCAGAAACTCGACCGCACTGGCGAACGCTTCGAGGTGCGCGAAGGCAACTGCTGGTTTCTGGTCAACCTGACCGATTATCTCGATACCGGGCTGTTTCTCGATCATCGCCCGACCCGTTTCATGCTGCAGGCTATGGCCGAGGGCAAGAGTTTTCTCAATCTGTTCGCCTACACCGGCACCGCTACCGTACATGCCGTCAAGGGCGGCGCGACCAGCAGCGTCACCGTCGACATGTCGCGCACCTACCTCGACTGGGCGCAGGCCAACCTGAGACTTAACCGGCTGGCCGGACCGCAGCACCGCTTTGTCGCGACCGACGTGCTGCAGTATCTCGAGCGGGAGCAGGGGCACTACGATCTGATCTTTCTCGATCCACCGACCTTCTCCACTTCAAAATCGATGGAAACGACGCTCGATATCCAGCGCGACCACGTGCGCCTGATTCGTCTCGCCGCGAATCTGCTTGCCCCCCGGGGCGTATTGATTTTTTCCAATAATTTCCGTAAGTTCCGCATGGATTTCGAGGCCCTGCCAGAGTTGGAAATCGAAGATATCACCGCCGCCACCATACCGCAGGATTTCGTCCGCAACCCGAAGATACACAACTGCTGGCGGATCACGCGGCGGTAACTTTAAAAACAAAACATTATTTGACAGGGATGCAGGGGATTTTTTCCAGGCATTCCTGGATAAGGATTTTCGATATAATTGTTAAAAGAAATTTTCCTGTGATCAGTGTTGTCGAGCACGAAAGGGGAGGGGCATGAAGCGCATTCTTTGTTGCATACTGCTGGGGCTGTCGTTGCTGCTGGCGGCCTGCGGCGATCGCTATATCGATGACCGTGCCGGACTGATGAGTGCTGACGAACAGGCGCGGTTGCAAACCTTTCAGGAAAAACTGCTGCAGGAGCTCGATATCGAACTGCAGGTCGTGGTGTTCGATGACGGTGCCGGTGACCTCGACGGGGAGGCGGTAAGGCTCTTCGAACAGCGCGGCATCGGTAAACGGACCAAGGGCGCGCGCGGAGTGCTGTTGCTGGTCGATCCGGCCAATCGTCAGGTGCGCATGGAAATCGGCTACGATCTGGAAGACATCTTTCCCGATGCTTTCGTCGGTTACGTCGAGCAGCGCCAGATGGCGCCTTTTTTCGAGGCGGGACGTATCGGTGACGGCATCGAGGCAACCGTTGAACTGGTGGTCGGCAAGGCTCTGGGAGCCATCGACGAGGGCCGTTACGCTCCGGCGGATGAGGCGGGCGGCCTGGCACATCTGTCCGGCGGGGCGGGGGCGCGCAGCGTCGTCGATATCGGCGCCGGCATGCCGGCCAAGCCGCGGCTCGACGACGTATCGGGTTTCGGCGCTCAGCCGTCTCCGGAACAGACCCTGGCGGCCTATCTGCAGGTTTTGCGCGGACATGTCAAGGACCCAGAACTGGGACTTTATTCCCCCGATACGCGCGCCTTTTTCCGCAAATGGCTGGTGACCGACGCCCAGCAGGATAATGAGCGCCGCACTCTGGAGGCCAACTTCGGTCAGGGGCAGGTGTTGCAGCGCGACGGGCGGGCGGTGATCCGCTTTCCGGTAGCGCAGCGGGGTGCCGCGCCGTATTTCCTGGTGCGGGGAAAGGATGGCTGGATGCTCGATTTCGCTTCCATGAGCATCCTTGTCGGCTTCAATCACCGCAACCAATGGCATATGCGCAGCCTCGATCACCCCTTCATGTTTGCTTTTGCAGACTGGCGCTTCGATCAGCACGGTTTCCCCCATGCCGGGGATTAAGCCTGCTTTTTGGGTTAGGTAATTTTTGAAAGGCAGAATTTTACCGAAGAGATCACAGAGGACGCTGAGAAACAATAATTTCACGGCAACAAGGCTTTAGGATAATGTTTTATGCACAGCCTTTTAATTATCTCTGTGCTCTGCCTCCTCTAGCGAGCAAATCGAACGGGCGGTGAAGCCCCATGTTTACATCCCCAACGTATGCTCCAGCAGGATCTTGAGTCCGATGCCGATAAGGATCAGACCGCCGGCGATTTCGACCCGCTGGCCCCAGCGGGCTCCGGCGCGGCGGCCGAGGAGCATGCCGATTGCCGTCATGACGCCGGCGACGATGCCGATGATCAGTGCCGGGAACCACACCGAAAGGCCGACGATGGCCAGCGACAGACCCACCGCAAGGGCATCGATGCTGGTCGCCACGGACAGCATCACCAGCGACATGCCACGTGTCGGGTCATCCCGCGATTCGCGAGTTTCCTCGTCCTGAAACGCCTCGCGGATCATTTTGCCGCCGACGAATGCCAGCAGGCCGAAAGCCACCCAGTGATCGTAATCTTCGATCCATTTCTGAACAGTCAGGCCGGCCAGCCAGCCGATGACCGGCATCATGGCCTGAAACAGACCGAAATGCCAGCCGAGGCGAAACAGATGCCTGCCGGTCAGGCGCTCCAAGGTCAGGCCGCAGCCCAGTGCCACGGCAAAAGCATCCATGGCCAGGGCGACGGCCAGGCCGAAAAGAGTGATCATGTCCATTGCAGATTTCCTCTTGTAGCGCTATTGCAAATGCCGGTGAGGCATTTCATTCGACTCCTTTTTATCCTCCGTTCGCTTCGCTCACTGGAGGAGTCCGAGAACACAGAGATAAAGCCCCAGTTTTTTGTTTCTCTCCATGAGTTATGCGTCCTCTGCGGTAAAACACAATGCGATTGGGTCTTGTGCTCCGCCGCTTCTCCGTTATAACATTGCCCGGAATTTAGTGTCATCGGGGAAAGAGAACTATGTGGAGAGGATATACCATGAAATTGCTGCTTACGGTTGTTCTTTTGTTATGCGCGTCGACGGCCTGGGCCTTTCCCAAGGACAGCTGCGGCGAGCAGACCTGCCTTGACTGCCATACCCTGAGCAAGGAAGAAGCCGCCTACCTGCTCGACAAGCAGGCCGACAAGGTGCTGAATATCGAACCTTCGGAACTGCAGGCCCTGTGGGTGGTCGAAATTGAGAAAAAGGGCAAGCGCTACCCGGTCTACATCGATTTCAGCAAAAACTTTGTCATGCGCGGCGAAATCCTTCGTCTCAAAGACGGGGAAAACCTCACTCGCGATCGCATCGCCAGCCTCAATCGGATCGATGTCGACGCCATCCCTCTTGCTGACGCCTTGCTGCTCGGCAAAGCTTCGGCGTCCAAAAAAATCATCGTCTTCACCGATCCGCAGTGCAGCTACTGCAAAAAGCTCCACGCCGAGATGAAAAAGGTCGTTACGCTCGATCCCGATATCGCTTTTTATATCAAGATGCTGCCTCTCAATATCCACCCTGAAGCTTACATGATCGCCAAGAGCATTGTCTGCAACCGCTCCCTCGCCATGCTCGAAGAAAGCTTCACCAACCGTCCAGTACCGCCGCCGGTATGCCGCGCCGACGCTGTCGATCAAACCATCGCCTTTGCCCGCAAAAACGGCATCAATTCGACCCCGACCGTGGTGTTTCCCGACGGTCGCCCTTTTTCCGGGTATCGCGATGCTGCGACATTGCTCAGGCTGGCAGGCTCCAAGGTGAAGCTGCCGCAGCAGGAAGACGCCGCCGAGTAGCATCCAGTTTGTTATATGAACGAAAAAACCGCCCTTTGCGCTGGAGCGGTTTTTTTTATTCTTTGGAATAGGTTCCAGGTTGAGCGAGGTACACGAATTTATTGAAAGGTTGGTACCCGTTAATTTGTCAGTGTGAAAAATTGTAATTTCTTTTAACTTTCGAGCCTGTTATTATTTACCTTTTTCTTCCCGAAAAGCATCGGTTTCCGGCCGCCAAATATGGAATGCTGCGGCAACGCGTTTTGGCGGCAAATGTGGTGCCTCCTGAAAACATTCAATCGCCCGAACCGGTTTCGGATCTTGATTTACGACGTGTGCACACCGATGATTACCTTCATCGGTTTGAAAACGGGCTTTTAACCGATACGGAACTTCGCTGGATTGGACTGCCGTGGTCACCGGAACTGGTGCAGCGCGCGAAATACACAGCCGGTGCGACCATTGCTGTTTGCCGTCATGCACTTGATGATGGTGTGGGATTGTCGCTCGGTGGTGGAACGCATCACGCGTGTTCGGATCATGGTCAAGGATACTGTCTCTACAACGATATCGTGGTGGCGGCCCGGGCGCTGCAAGCCGAAGGATCGGTCAGCCGTGTGTTAATCATTGATTGTGATGTACATCAAGGAAACGGAACGGCCGAAATTACGACGGGGGATTTTTCCATCTTTACATTCTCAATTCATGGCGAAAAAAACTTCCCTTACTGCAAGATTCCTGGTGATTTGGATGTCGGTTTGCCGGATGGAACGGAGGATGAAGTATATCTGAAGGTACTTGATGAGGCGCTGGATACGGCATTGTCCAGATCGCAGCCTGATCTGGCAATTTTTCTGGCCGGTGTCGATGTGCATGAAGATGATCGTTTCGGCAGGCTGGCGCTTACCCGATCAGGCATCGGGTTGCGGGACGAATTGGTGTTGTCGAAGTGTCGGGATTTGAATATTCCGGTAGGGGTGGTGATGGCCGGTGGATACAGCCGCAACCTCTCCGAAATGGTCGAGATCCAGTTGCAAACGATCCAAATAGCCGCCTCTTTTTCGATATAAACCGCGTTGCCTCGTTTATGTCGATTTGAAAATACTTCGTGCCGGCGTTGCTGGAAGTTCAGGGCACAATAATAAAACGCTGGAACGCTTGGGCGTCTCTATCTTCCCGGCTGTCGGCCGGGACTGTAAAGCACCAAACGGACAAGACCAGAGTGTAAATTCGAATACATCCCATCATGTTATTACGGGAGGCATGGAGTCGGAGGTGATGAGTCGGGATCTGAAAAAGCGTCAGTGTATCCTTTTCAAAGTCGACGGGAGGTAATCAGGGCATGCCTGATGTTTTTAATGGCAGGGATAGACTGAGTAGAAAAGAAGACGGGAACCGAAACCGAGCAACAAAAGGGAGGGCGCATGGAAACAGGCAGTGAAAAACGACGGGCCGAATATCCGGTCGACAAACTGTTTGTCGATCGCTGGTCGCCGCGGGCCATGTCCGGCGAACCGATTCCGGAAGAGGAACTGATGGTGCTCTTCGAAGCGGCGCGCTGGGCGCCTTCCTCGTTCAACAACCAGCCGTGGAGGATCCTTTATGCGCGACGGGACAGCGAGCACTGGCCGCTGTTTCTGAGCCTGCTGGTCGAGCCGAACCGGGTCTGGGCCGACAAGGCGGCGGCCCTGTTGCTGTTCGTCTCGAAAACCACCTTCGATCATAACGGTAAGCCGGCCCGTACCCATTCCTACGATACGGGAGCAGCCTGGGAGAACCTGGCCTTGCAGGCTATGTTGCGCGGTTATATCGCCCACGGCATGCAGGGCTTCGACTACGAACGCGCCAAAGCGGAATTGCAGGTGCCGGATGCATACCAGGTGCAGGCGATGGCGGCCATCGGCAGGCCGGGAGCGAAAAAGGATCTTCCGGAAATGCTGCAGGCCAAAGAGACACCCAACGACCGCCGTCCCCTCGCCGGAACCGTCTGCGAAGGGCCGTTCGGCTGGTAGGAATCGGTCACGATGTGTCGGTTTGCGGTGCTCAGTCCGGATCAGGGTTGCCTTCCGGGAAATTACAATTTCATTGTGCTGCACCAATCACGTTTGAAAACGCTTGGATGAGTGGTGGGCAGGTGCTATTTTTATTTCCCTGGAAATATTGGTCGGTGAGGTTTGGGGCGTCGCCAGCGCTTTTCTCGGTTGCGGCGCTGCCGTTTACCTTTGGTTTGCCGGCCGGGAGGCGGGGGTGTTACTGAACAAGGCGGCGGTCTTTTCCCCCTTTCTGAAGGCGGGGCCTGCTTCCTTTACCGTCGGTATGGCATTGGTTTTTCAAGGGGTTCTTTACGGATCTTTGGCCATTCTGGTGGGGTATCTGCTGGCGGAGCTCCTATGGCTGCTGCCGGTTCATCCTCGCGGCGAAGATGCGGTTGCAGATTAAGCGAAGGCCACCGGACAGACGCTTTTTCCCAGTCGGGAATCGTGTGATGATATAGGGAAGAGCCATAAGGTAGATGTTGGGCCGGATGAAAGTCTAAGGCCGGCCTGTCCGGTGATTGTTGTATGGAGCCGCCATGGCGAGATGGATGATGATAACGGGGGCGCTGTTGCTGATCGCCGGTGCGATATGGCAATTCGCTCCGTGGCTGCTTAACTGGTTCGGCAGACTGTCCGGGGATATCCGCATTGAATCGGAGCGGGTGAAGATATTTATACCCATCACCTCCATGATTATCGTCAGCGTTCTGCTGACGCTGATTTTGAGGCTCTTCAAACGTTGAATGCCCGCCTGCCACTTTTCGACTGATTGGCGCAGCGCTATGTCGTTATCATCGCCGCGATCTTTTCGACCAGTTCTTTCGCCAAACAATCGCGGTTGTGATGGTCGATTTGGATGATCCGTACGTCCGGCCGTCGTTTGACGTCGGGGGGGCGAAACCTCACCTGGGGAGTGGCGTCGACTTCTCGAGCGGCCTGATACAGCCAGGATCCGTGGGATCGTCCGAACCGGGCGATCAGGGATCCCGGAGGCAGGGCAGCCAGATCGCCGATGGTGACCACCCCCATGGCCCGCAGACGCTGGTCCGTTTTGGGGCCGCCCCCCCCCACAGCCTGCGCTCCGGCAGAAAAACCGCCTCCAGACATTGTTCTGCAGTCGCCTTGGGATGAGGGGCAGATCCGCTATACGAAATGGGGTTGGAAGGCCGGCAGTCTGTCAGGAATATCCCTGTCCTGAGAGGCGATGAAACGGGGCAGGTGCCGTACTTCTTCCACTTCGATATAATTGCCCCTGGTCCGGCACCATCCCGTTCGGCCTTCCTGGATGACGCACGGTCTCTGGCAGGTCAGACAGGTGACCGTCCCTGCGTCATGCCGCCGATAAAGCCGGGCTTCTTTCTTCATGCCTGGCCCTTTCCGTTCATTGCTTCCTCAATTCGAGCACTTCCCGAACCCGTGTTAGCGGTAACATTTGATGAGGCGGGGAAGGAATCTGCTCCGGTTGAATCAGTTACTACCAGGGCAATTCATTCCCCTGGAAATCGAAAAGACGTCCACTGTCCTCCATGCGCAGGTTGGCCAGTACCCGTTGCAGGCCTGCGGCGCTTTCCATAGGAGATACGGTAGCATTCGGGCCGCCCATGTCGGTTTTGACCCATCCGGGGTGGAGTAGCACTGAAATGATGCCGCGCGCGCGCAGATCCCTCGCCAGACAGTGACCTACCATGTGAACGGCGGCCTTGGAACTGCGATAGATGTATTGGCCGCCCGAAGAGTTTTCCGCGATGCTGCCCATGACACTCCCCATGGTGGCGATGATCCTGCGCCGGCTTCCGGCAACGTTTTCGAGGAATGCGGCGGCCATCTGCAACGGGGCGATGGTGTTGACCCGAAAGGTTTGCAGCCAGGTTTCGACGTCCACATTGCCCAGATCCTGAAGTTCGCCTCCGCGGACGCCGGCATTGTTGAACAGGATATCGATCGGTTCTCCTTTCCACTGACGGGCTAGCGCCCGAATGCCTTCCTCGTCGGAAACATCAAGGGTTTGAATGCTGATTTTGCCGGGATTCCTCTCCTGACGAATCTGCAGTTCCAGCGCATTCTCCGGTTGCCGACAGCAGGCCAGCACGCGCCAGCCGTCGGCGGCATAGCGTGTGGCCAACTCCAGCCCGATGCCGCGATTGGCACCGGTGATCAGAATCGTTCCATTCATGCTTCTTCTCCTTATTTGTCCAAAGTGATTTCAACCTGACTCTCTAATTGTTATGCACTTTGGACGGAAGTCAAAAAATATGGCAGAAGTCGTCCTGTTAGATTCTCCACCAATAATTTTATCAGGATCGGGAACCGGTTCTCCCTGTCGGCATGTGGTGGTTCGGAGGGGATGGCGCCAAACGTTTCGGAAAGATATTAAAGGAACTTTGTTGTGCCGATGCTTACCGCATTATTGACGATGAAACCGGGTTCTGGGTTGTTCTCAGCAAGTCGGCGTGAGATTTTCGTGGCTTATTTCGGCGATTGCGGATTTCCCGAAAGGTTTATCCTGCCGAAATTTTGATGGGTGTTCCCGGTATGTCTTCCGAAGTCGGCGCGTTTTTTTGTATACGGCGACTGGTTTGCTCTGATATGAATGAGAGCATCAGACAATCGACCGTCATCAGAACCAACTTCAGTAGAGGACATGAGATGAATCCTTCCCATGACCAGAACAGGACCTTGCTGCATATCGAGCAACGACGCAGTATACGATCCTTTACCGACGAGCCTGTTTCCGAAGAACATCTGCTGACCATTTTACGCGCTGCGAATCAGGCCCCGTCGGCTCATAATCAGCAATCCTGGAAATTTGTCGTGATTCGCGGAGACCGCAAAAAAGAACTTGCCGCCCTGGTAAATGCCCGGGCTGCCGATTTTCCTAAGCCGGCAGCCGTTTTATTGCGCATGGCCGCCAGAAGTATCAATTCCGCACCGGTGGTTATCGTGGTGGCCAATACCGGTGAATTGATCGGCCATGGCACCGACCTGTTCCGGATCGAAAAAGAACGGGCTCTCGATTTTTTTCAGACCATGGAGATTCAAAGTTCGGCTGCGGCCATTCAGAATCTCCTGATTGCGGCCACTTCCCTCGGTCTGGCGACGGTGTGGCTCGGGATTCTGTTTCTGATGAAGGATGAGGTCCTGCGTTTCATGGGTGAAGAGCAGGGCGAGTTCATGGCAGTGATCCCTGTCGGTTATGCTTCCAAGGCCGGCAAGGCGCCGAAAAAGATCGATTTCGGTATGATGGTGAAGTGGCTGGATTGATGATTGGTGTCGGTTGTTGATCTCAGGGGCAGAGGCCTACGGCATATTCCTGAGCGAGGGGTTGTTTTAATAAGTCTTCCATCTGTTGCGCCTGCAACGGGGGAGAGAAGTAGAACCCCTGCATTTCGAAACAGTTTCTATCTCTCAGAAACTTCATTTGCTCTTTTACCTCCACCCCTTCGGCAAGTACTTTAAGCCCCAGGCGTTCCGCCATGACCAGGATGGTTTCGATAATTGCGGCATCGTTGTGGTCGTCAGGGACATCTCTGACGAATTCCTGAGCGATTTTGATGCGGTCTATGGGAAAGTTTTTCAAGTAGTTCAGGGAGGAATAACCGGTGCCGAAATCGTCGATGGCAATCTGAATGGCGCGTGCCTTGAGATCGACCAGAATTTCGATGGCACTTTCGAGATTTTCCATGAAAACGCTCTCGGTAATTTCCAGTTCCAGGTAGCGTGCTTCCAATCCCGACGATAGCAGTACCTGTTCGATGCGTTCCACCAAATCGGCCTGCTTGAACTGCTGGGCCGATAGATTTACCGCCATGCGAAAAGGCGGCACGCCTGATCGTCGCCACTGCATGGCCTGGTGGCAGGCGGTACGCAATATCCATTCGCCCAGGGTATGGATCAGACCGGTTTTCTCTGCTATGGGAATGAACATGCTTGGCAGCAAAGTCCCCGCTTCCGGGTGCTGCCAGCGCACCAACGCTTCGAGTGCGATGATTTGCCCGGTGCGCAGATCGACCTGGGGCTGGTAAACCAGGAAAAACTCTTCATTTCTTAGGGCGCGACGTAGTCCGACTTCCAGTTGGTGACGTTCGATGGTCCTGCGGCGCAGTTCGTCGGAGAAAAACCGGTAGGTATTGCGGCCGCTTTTTTTTGCCTCATACATGGCCATGTCGGCGTGTTTGAGCAACGTCTCGGAATCCTTGCCGTTTTGGGGAAACAGTGCGATGCCGATGCTGGCGGAAGTGAACACCTGACTTTCGCCCAGATCGAAGGACTTGTCGCTCAGGCAAGAGAGAATCCGCTGGGTTTTCTGGGCAGCCCGGTTTGTGTTATCGACCTGAGCGAAAACCAGGACGAATTCATCCCCTCCCAGTCTTGCCAGGCTGTCCGCTTCACCCAACTGTTTTTTTAAACGGGAGGTTAAGAGCAGGAGCAGTTCATCGCCTTTGGCATGACCGGTGGTGTCGTTGATCTGTTTGAAGTCATCGAGATCGAGCATCAGCACGGCGACTGTTCCGGAGCTCTGGGAGGCCATGGCCAGGGTTCGGTCGAGATCTTTCTTGAGGGCGAGGCGGTTGGGGAGTCCGGTCAGGGCATCGCTGAAAGCGAGCTGTTTAATTTTTCGCTCGTCCGCCTTTTTGGTTGTGATATCGGTGAAAAAGGCGGTCAGGGACAGGGGGCTTCCTGAGACATCGCGAGTGATAAAGGCTTGTAGTTCCAGCTCAAACAAGGCTCCTCGCTTGTTTCGAGCGAGCATCTCTTCACGATAGTGTCCTTCCGTTTTGACGGTTTGAACAATATCCATTTCTTCATGTTGAGGCGCCAGCAAGGAAACAACCTGTTTCCCCAAAATTTCCCGGGACGACGTAAAGCCGAAAAGATTCATCATGGCTGGATTGGCATAGGTGATAATGCCTTCCATGGAGATCATGGCTAACGGATTTTTGGATGAGTCGATGGCATAGTGAGCCAGAAGAAGCCTGTTTTCAGCTGTTTTGCGATCGGTAATATCCCGGATGGTCGAACGTCGGCCCAGGCTGTTTCCACGGTCATCGTATATTTCGCGACACAGGTGCTCCACCCAACGAATGTTCCCCTTACGATCGATGATCCGGAACGCATGGAATTGTTGGGCTTCCGTTCGAAGAGAGCACCTGTATCGCGGAGCATCCTCTGGATGGACGATTTTCTCCAGCAGATGGGGGTGTTTTTCAAACGCCGTCCTGGCATATCCGCTGATACGTTCACAAGCAGGCGAACAAAACAAAATAGAACCGTTGTTTCCGATCCACAACTCCCAGTCGTAGGTGTAGTCGGTAATGGTTTTCAGGAGTTTTTCCTTGTCGTCCAGCTTGCGTAGCGATCGCTTATATTTAGTTACGGCAAGCCACAGGGCGGTCATAAAAAGGGCGCAAATCCCGGCGACGGCCATCGCAGCGTACAGGCATGCCGGGTGGATCGTGGAAATGAAAGAGGAGCCCGAGATCTGTTCGGCTATTCCCCGCCCCGGGAGCAAAAAAAGCAGTGCCAGGGAGAGTGTGCAACAGCAAAGGTACCTGTATTCGATGTGCAGTGAATCTGGCCGCATGAAATGAACCTTGGAAAAGTGTCGCTGAAATGATTTATCCAGCTACATGTATTCCCGTTCCTTTGAATGTCCAACAAAAAAGCATCCTCTCCCTATAGGTGACAGGGGCAGGATGCTTCTCTTGAGGTGTGGGGGCGATGCAGTAATAAAAATCATTTTCTTCGATAACCCGGCTATCCTTGGGGGACCCGTGGCTTTGCGTCGCCGGGTTACCCCGGGTTTGCCATTGTCGAAAAATTTGCCTGGGCCCAGGCATAGCCAATGAAATAAAAAAGTAAACAAAATAATTAAATTTTTTACAGATGACTGGTAATTGACAGCCATTCCCAAAGTGCCGACGGGTAGATGGCGGGATTGCGTGGTTATCGAAGTTTTAGATGGAGGGGCGTTCTTGACACGATTCCTGCATGTTTAGGATGTCGAAGGAAAACAGGTGCCTACACCTCATTGAAAAACAGAATATTGACAATGTACGGTTCCCTTCCATTGCGCTATGTTCGGGCGGATTTTCGCGTGTGTAGGGGAGCCGATGGCATTAGCCGGCTATGGGGAGAGTCAATAATATGAAACGAGATGCAGCGCAGGATATTCTGCTGGAAAGCGGTACCAATGAAATGGAAATTCTCGAGTTTTATCTCGAAGGACAGTCTTTCGGTATCAATGTCCAGAAGCTGAGGGAAATTATCTGCTACGATCCCGGCAGGCGAACTGCCATGCCGGAATCCTTGCCCTCGGTTCTCGGTGTGTATATGGTTCGAGGCGATTCCATCCCGCTTATCGATCTTTCCAGCCATCTGCGTCAACGTACTTCTGTCGCCCCGGAGGCGGAAGCCCGCGCCATTGTCCTGGTATGTCAGTTTAACCGGAAGGTGACCGGGTTCCTCGTCGAAGACGTCAACCAGATCCATCGTGTCAACTGGCAGAGTGTTGAACCGATGGCACCCCTTATCGAACGGTTTCGACCTCGTTTTACCGGTACCATTCATGTTGAAGACCGGGACATATTGATTGTCGATCTTGAGCACATATTGGCCGAAGTCGATTCCGACATGGATATGAGTTTCAGTCAGAACGAGGGGGACGACAGCGTTTCTGAAACTCGCGAGGATATCGGTCTGATGGTAGCCGAAGATTCGGTCCTCATTCGTGCCGGTATCCAAAAGGTGCTGGCCAATGCAGGTTATTCCAGGGTTGAGGTGTTCGCCGATGGGGAAGAATGTTATCAGCGCCTGCTTTGTCTCAAGGAACAGACAGACTCGGAAGCGGAGTTTTTGAAACACGTCCGGCTTTTGGTTACCGATATTGAAATGCCTCGCATGGACGGACTGACTCTTTGCCGCAGGGTGCGTGAAGAAATAGGGGTCAGGGATTTCAAGGTGGTTTTATTCTCATCCTTGATTACGGACGAGATGGCCCACAAATGTCAATCGGTGGGAGCGGATGCCTGGATAAGTAAACCGCAGATTCCCACACTGGTCGATCTGGTGGATGGTTTTTGTTTGATCGATGATGCCTGATTTATTGTATTAGGTTGCGCCATGAATGAGAGTACGCAAACAAAAGCCCATCTTCGTTTGGAGATGGGCTTTTGTTTGTGTCGTTAGAGCCGACAAAGATATTAGCCCTAATCGCCTAAAATCCATATAATGACGGGAATGAGTTATGAATTCTAGTTCCAAAAGGGGTTCCAACTGCCGGTTGTCGGGAGGTGCTTCAGACCATGCTCCCCATTCCACGGAGATTACCGACGTTTCTCTTGAGCCGACCTCATGTCATTCTATCGAGAAGAACGGAGGTTCGACGAGGGACACTGGTGTGCTATCGGATGCCGTCAGACAGGAGTGTGCAGAAAAATACGTTTGCCATAACCGGGAGTGTTATCGAGCCTTGGTGGAAAACCAGGTTGAACTGGTTATCCGCTGGTTGCCCGATACCACCCTGACTTATGTCAATCCGGCCTATTGCCGATTTTTCGGCAAGTCGGCGTCGCAACTTCTCGGACAGAAGTTCTTGAACCAGGTTCCCGAGATTTACCATGCCTACCTTCATAGGCAGATTGCCTCGATTCTCGAAACTCCCCAAACGGTTTATTCCGAATTTCAATCCATTTCTGCCGAAGGCACCCCAGTCTGGCATCGCTGGAGCGACACCCCCATCCTCGATCAGGATGGTCGGGTGGTGGAGTTTCAGTCCGTCGGCATGGATATTACGGAATTCAAGAAAGCGTATCAGAAGCTTCACCATAGCGAAATGCGTTATCAGCACCTGGCGCAACACGATTCGCTTACGGGGCTGCCCAATCGCATCATGCTGCTCGATCGCATCAAGCATGTGATTGCGAAATGCCATCGGTTCGATCGGGACTTTGCGCTGCTGGTGGTCGATCTGGATCGTTTCAAAAAGGTTGTTGATGCTCTCGGTCACGATGGTGCCGACAGGGTTCTTTGTCAGGTTGGTGGGCGTTTTCGGGAGGTGGTGCGCGAATCGGACCTGCTGGCCAAATTGAGTGGTGATGAATTTGTCATTGTTTGCGATGAAATCAAGGATTCGGAGGGGCCCTCGGTGCTGGCCCGGCATCTTCTGGACAGCCTGTCCGTGCCTTTGGAAATCGATGGGCATACCCTTCCGTTGTCGGCATCCGTCGGGATTTCCGTTTGGCGGGATGGCCAGGGGGATGCGGAGGATATCCTGAAAGAAGCCGACCTCGCCATGCGGGAGGGAAAACGGCAGGGCGGCAATCGTTTTCTGTTTTTCAATGGCGCCATGAGAGCCCGCAGCAGACAAACCGACTGCGTGGAAAGTATGTTGCGTCATGCCATACGGGACGATGATCTGCATCTGGTGTTTTTGCCGCAAATCGATTTGCGTTCGGGCCATATCGTAGCCGCTGAGGCATTGGGTAGACTCTGCGATACCTCCGGCACGGAAATTTTACCGGCCGAATTTATCCCGGTCGCGGAAAAAACGGGACTTATTCTGAAGTTGGGTGACCGCATTCTGGAAAAGGCCTGCGAGCAGAACAGTTTCTGGCAAAAAGCCGGACTGCCACCCAGAGTGATCACGGTCAATATCTCGCCCCAACAGTTCAATCAGGCGGATTTTGCCGCCAAAGTGCTTCATGCTCTGGTAAAGACGGGTTTACAGCCTTGCTGGCTGGAACTCGAGATCAAAGAAGATGCCATCATGGAAAATGTCGCCCACGCCATTGAAGTGATGGATGTGCTGGGCAGGGTGGGGGTCAGTTTTGCCATCGACGATTTCGGCAAAGGTTTTTCCTCGCTGACGCATTTACGTCATCTGCCTCTTGCCAAGCTTAAAATCGATCGCGTTTTTACCCGACATGTTCCGGAGAACTCTCTCGATACGAAGCTGGTGGGGGCCGTGGTCGCACTGGCACAAAGTTTGGGCATGCAAACGGTTGCCGAAGGCATGCAGACGCATCGCCAATGTGAGTTTTTCAAGGAATTGAGGTGCGATCTGGTGCAGGGTTACCTCTTCGGGGCGCCGAAATCGGCAGATGAGATGGGCGGTAGTTTTGAACGATCTGTTTCCTGCCTTTTTTCATCATGATCCGCAGGCTTTGTATTTGAAGAATCAGTCTTCAAGGGGAAAGGATTTGGTCGGGTTGGTGTACTGAGCTATCCCTTCGAAGACTGCAGCCGGTGCCGGCGCGAAACAGGTGCAATTGCGACCGGACCTCTTGGCTTTTAAAGGGTTTGGTCGGCACGGGACAGCAGGATTGACGCCAAAAACAGTGTCGAGGGGGCGCCGCTTTTATGGGGTAATCGTCCGAAAACAATGCCCTGCTGAAATCGAATTGCTGATGTTCTGCATGGCGAAACCTGCGGCAAAAAGGTCGGTGCACCCTTTTTGTGCCCGAGTTGTTTTAACGTCAGTGCATATATTCCTTGAACAATGCGGACGATTTTGTTAAAAAGATCGTTCATTATATTCAAAAGGAGGGCTCACAAATATGGGTCTAATGACTGGCAAACGCGGCATTATTTTCGGGGTGGCGAACGAACTCAGTATTGCCTGGGGGATCGCCAAACAACTTCATGCTGCCGGGGCCACTCTCGCTTTTACCTATCTCAATGAAGCCCTGGAAAAGCGTGTGCGCCCTTTGGCCGAGAGCGTTGATGCGGATCTGATTCTGCCTTGCGACCTGGCCAAAGACGAGGATATCGACGCGGTGTATGCCGAGGTCGAGAAAAAGTGGGGTAAAATCGATTTCGTGGTTCATGCAGTCGCTTTTGCCAATCGCCAGGACCTTAAAAATTCATTCAGTCAGACCAGTCGCGATGGCTTTGGGCTGGCGATGGATATCAGCGCCTACACGCTGGTGGCGGTAACCCGTGGAGCGCTTCCGTTGATGAAAGACGGAGGCAGCATTGTTACCCTCACCTATCTCGGTGCTCAGCGGGCTGTGCCGAATTACAATGTCATGGGGGTGGCCAAGGCGGCATTGGAGGCTTCCGTGCGCTATCTGGCAGCCGAGTTGGGCGAAAAAAACATTCGTGTCAACGCCATTTCTGCCGGTCCCATCAAAACCCTGGCTTCTTCCGCAGTAGGACAGTTCAAGGAAAAACTGCGCATTATGGATGAGATTGCGCCCCTGCGCCGCACTGTGACCCAGGAAGAAGTCGGCAAATCCGCCCTCTACATGTTGTCCGACCTGGCCACCGGTGTGACCGGTGAGGTCCATTATGTCGACGCCGGTTTCAACTTCGTGGTCGGCTAAGAACGGATGACGACGCTTTAGTTTGCATATCCATAGAGGGACCCCTTAAAGGGTCCCTTTTTATTTTTAGGGTCCTATGCAGGTTCACGGTAATTTAACAGGGTTAAAATCCAGTCAAGTCAAGGCGTTGGAACGTCTGTACCGCCGGCGGGTTCCGCCTGACCGGATCATTACGCCGGAACTCGCCCGTTACCTGGCCGAACAATCCCTGGATATCCGGCGCCAGGTCGGCCTGATCATCGACCGTAGCGGTACCGTACGTTACGTGATTGTCGGTGACGACCGGGAGATCGTCATACCCGACCTGTCCGGTTATGGTCGCGGACGCAGCGGTTTGCGCGGTTTGCGCTGCATTCATACGCACCTTGGCGGCGAGTCCTTGAACGAAGACGACCTGACCGACCTGGCGCTGCTCTGTCTCGATTTGATGGTGAGTATCGAAGTCGATGAGAATGGGCTTCCGGGGCGCGTCGAATACGCCCATCTGTTACCGCCCAATCCCGACGGCAAGCAGGTCGAGGTCGAGGCCGCGGCCTCGGTTTACGATCTCGATGTGGATCTGGGCTCGTTTTTACGTTCCCTGGAGCAGGAGCTCGAATCGAAGATCGCCGAGACTGTTGATCTTTCCGATCCCCGGGAGAAGGGGATTCTGATCTCCGTCAGCCAGCAGCCACGTTACGAGGCGGAAGATTCTCTGGATGAATTGGCCGAATTGGCCCGTTCTGCAGAGGTTGTCGTGCTTGATCGCTTCATCCAGCGGCCGCGCAAGATCAATCCCAGGTATCTCATGGGGGAGGGCAAGGCCAGGGAGGTTGTCATCCGGGCTCTGCAGCAGGGCGCCACGCTGCTGATTTTTGACCAGGATCTCACACCGGCGCAGGTGCGGGCCATCGCCGAAATGACTGATCTTAAAGTCATCGATCGATCCCAATTGATACTCGATATCTTCGCCCGGCGGGCTCACACACGGGACGGCAAGGTGCAGGTGGAGTTGGCCCAGCTGAAATATATCCTGCCGCGCCTGGTCGGGCGAGGAGTCGCCTTTTCGCGGCTGATGGGCGGTATCGGCGGACGCGGTCCCGGCGAAACAAAGCTGGAAATCGATCGCCGGCGTATCCGCGATCGTATAACCCGCCTGGAAAACGAATTGAAAAATCTTTCCAAGGGACGTCTGCAGAGGCGGCAGCGCAGGATTCGTTCCGGAGTGCCCATCATTTCCATCGTCGGGTATACCAACGCAGGAAAATCGACGCTGCTCAATGCTCTCACCCAGAGCAAGGTGCTCACCGAGGACCTGTTGTTTGCAACTCTGGATACCTCCAGCCGGCGCTTGCGTTTTCCAATGGAGCGGGAAGTCATCATTACGGATACGGTCGGATTTATACGCAAGCTTCCCAAAAGTCTGGTCGGCGCGTTTCGTGCAACTCTTGAGGAGCTGGAAGATGCCGATATGCTTTTGCATGTGGTGGATGTGGCCAATCCCCGCTTCGAGGAACAGATCAGCGCGGTGGAAAAAATTCTCGACGATCTTGACCTGGGGCGGATACCCCGTCAAATCGTGTTCAATAAAATGGATCTTGTGCCTTCTCCGCAGGTCGACGCATTGTGCAGACGTTTCGATGCCATTGCTGTAAGTGCCCGTGACCGCAAGACTTTTGCCCCCCTGCTGAATATGCTTGAAGAGCGTTTTTGGCCCAGGGAAATGGAGGGATCGGACTGAAATCCGATAAATGTAATGATCATGGTAAAAAGATATGTTGTTTTCTTGATACTCGCCGGATTGCTGGCCGGTTGCCAGGCATCCATGCAGTCCGTAACAGTCAACGCCGATCGTGAAAACG
>JASKKK010000061.1 GCA_030154185.1 Desulfuromonadales bacterium | reverse complement strand
CGATATTTCGACGACCGATGCTACTTCCGGCCTGTATATTTTAAAAGGTCAACGTGATTTCAATATGTTGCACCGAATGGGCAGGTGCGAAAGTTGAGTGAATTACTACAAAAAAGCTTATCCGGAAGACTACGAGCGCATGCTCCGCCCGTGCCCCGTCTCCCAGCGCAACGTGGTGCGGGTCCCCTGCCGTACGCCGGTCGTTTTTGAAAACGGGGGACAGACCATTTTCGGCACCAGTACCGATATAAGCACCGGAGGAATCTTTGTCGCCAGCAATGAAACCATTGCCGAAGGCGCTTCGGTCAGACTCTCCTTCTTCCTGCCCAACAGCCCAAGCAACATTATCGAAACCGGAGGCCGTGTCGCCTGGGTCAACCACAGGTCCCTGCCCCGCAAGCTGGCTTTTCCTTCCGGCTTCGGCGTCGAGTTTGTCGGCCTGCACCGCAAGGCTATCGATGCCGTGCAAAGCTTTACTCGCACCATCCCGGAACAAGCTCACGCCTGATCCGCTCGGGTTTTCCTATATAATCAAGAACTTGCAGGTGTCATGTGGAAGCCATCAAGAATTGTCCGGAACTCGAGGGACTGTTTGCCCATCCGGAACCAAACCCGAAAAAAAAAATCACGCGCGAAGTTCTCGTCAACCAGTTGAATTATCTGAACTTCCAGAACACCTATGTCATCGTCAACCTGCGTCACAAAGATTTCGGCAGGGGCCTCTCACTCAATGCGACTCCGCAACCCTGTTCCGGCAATCGGCTGCAGTGCCGTTGGCAGGATCCGGAAACGGCACCGATCGAACTGACTGCCTTCGAGCTGGAGAGCATCGTTGTGCCCATGGGGCGGGACTCCCTATTCTTTTCCCCTGTCGATTGTCATTGCAACGCCACCGGCATCAGCCTGGATTTGCCGGAATTCTGCTACAAAATAGGCAGCCGCAAACTGGAACGCTATCGCTGCGCCGACATAAGTGTCTCCCTGATTCAGAACAGTGCCCTTTTCCATGGGAAACTGGTCGATTTCAACGCACTGTCGTTTTGCGTACAGATTTCGCTGACACCGCCGCAATCCTACCAATGGCTGAACACGGAAATCCCTGTAAACATCATCATCCAAAACAATCGCCAAACCATTTACGCTGGGGAATGTACCGTTATTCGCGAGAGTCTCTCCAGGAACAATCGGGAATTCGTTCTACATCCCACAGCCCATAACACCCGGCGCTTCCGGGCTAAAAAATCGAGGAGTACCCGGCAAGAACTACTACCGCTGCCAAACATTGTCTTCACGCACCCGTTGACTGAAAAACTGGTCAACCTCAAAGTCGTCAACATTTCAGGCTCCGGCCTGGCGGTAGAGGAAGACTTCTTTAACCCCGTTCTGTTGCCGGGTATGTTTCTAAAAAACGTCAGTCTTCGCTTTACCAATAACTTCCAGCTGGCTTTTCACGGACAGATCATCCATAGAACCAGGCTTGGCGAAGACCACAAACAGGGATATCGTTGCGGCATCGTGTTTTTAGACATGCCCGTCAACGATCACGTTCAACTGTTGAGTCTGTTGCAACATGCCTGCGATCCCAATGCCTATATCTGCGATGCGGTCGACATGAACGAGCTGTGGCACTTTTTCTTTGAAACGGGGTTCATATATCCGGAAAAATATTATCACCTGCAAGATCATAAGGAGCGGGCGAAAAAAGTGTACCAAACCCTTTACACCAGCAATCCCAACATTGCCCGCCACTTTATCTATCGCGAAAAGGGTACCATTTTCGGTCATATTTCGACCCTTCGCTATTACGAGAAAGCCTGGCTGATCCATCACCATGCCGCCAAGGGAATCAAAGGACGGAAGGCGGGCATCGCCGTTTTGAACCAGATAGGGAGCTTCATAAACGATTCTCACAATATCTACTCTATGCACATGGACTATGTGCTTTGTTACTTTCGGCCCGAAAACAAGTTTCCCAGACGAGTATTCGGCGGGGTAACCGACACCCTGAACAATCCCAAGGGCTGCTCGATAGACACGTTCGCCTATTACTACGATGACGTGCCCTCCCCCTGCGACTGGGACCTGACAGGCTCCTGGGAGCTGAAAAAAGCCACCGGGGAAGACTTGCTCGACTTTGCCGCCTTCTATGAAAACCAATCCGGCGGATTGCTCACCAGCGCCCTGGATTTGGAAGCAGACTCTTTTGGACAGGAGACCATCAACCAGGAATTTAAAAACCTCGGCATCAAAAAAGATCGTGAAATATTCGCCTTTAAGGAAAACAGAAGATTAAAGGCTATTATAATATTAAACATCTCCGATCTAGCCGTTAACCTTTCTGAATTAACCAATTGCTTACAGATATTTATCCTGGATAAAAATCTTCCTGTTAAAACCTTGAATTGTGCTATTAATTTAATTTCTATCAGAAGCCCGCATGCAAATATCCCCAAATTGATTTTTCCTGTTGATTATGCCGATGCCGAACAAATAGACTATGAAAAACTCTACTGTCTGTGGATTTTTAAAACCAAGTACTCGGACTTTGGCTTACGGCAGATGCGATCAACAACAAGATTCAATCGGCAATAGTATATAGATAAAAAAGAACACGCCAATGAGCGAAGACAAATTCTTCCAAAAACATCTGTATAACAGCCGAATAATCGATCCGTTTTTGCGGTTGCTTGGTAAGCGCTATCCCCATGTAAACATTTCATGTCTGCTGGAACACGCAAACATGAAGCCTTATGAAGTTGCGGACCAATGGCACTGGTTCACTCAGAGACAGGTCAATGCTTTTTACGATAAAATCGTTGAATTGACCGGCAATCACGGCATTGCAAGAGAAGCCGGGCGCTATGCCGCCTCTCCCGAAGCCAACACGGTCATCCATCAATATGTACTCGGTTTTTTTGGTCCGCAAAAGGCCTACGAGTGGATAGGCAAGGCCGCTTCCAATTTCACCCGATCCGCTAAATACGAATCCCGACGTCTGGCCAAAAACAAGATAGAAATCATCGTCAAACCGTATCCCGATGTCCGGGAACGGGAGTTCCAATGTCAGAACCGTATCGGTTTTTTTGAGGCCATCTCTCAACTCTTCCGCCACAAATTCCCAAAGATTGAGCATCCGGAATGCATGTTCCGCGGTGGACGGTACTGTCGTTATGTCATTTCCTGGCAACCCGAGAAATTCCCTTTATGGAAAACCATCCGAAACGCATCCCTGCTGCTGACCGTCGCCGCCTTCGTGGCCCCCCGCTTTCTTGGCGATCTGCCTTTATGGCAATCTCTCGCGCAAGGGGGGATATTGGCTTTTTTCACGGCCTGGATTCTTATGGAGAAAAAGGAGAATAAAACGGTATGGAACAGTATGGAGTCGCTGCGTCTTTCTTCGGGGGTTCTGCTTGAGCAAATCGAACTGAATTATAATAACGCCCTGCTGACCAATACTATTTCCCAGAGTATCAGCAAAGAGATCACGATCAACGACATTCTTCACAGTCTTATTGAAAACTTTCAGCAGAGCCTCGATTTTGACCGAGGGATGGTACTGCTGGCCGACCCGAACAAAATGTACCTGTCTTTTGAAGCCGGTTACGGATATTCTCCGAAAATGGAAGGCCTTCTCAAAAGCACCATCTTTCATCTGAACAAAGCGGAATCAAAAGGGGTCTTCGTTGTTTCTTTCCGGGAAAAAAAACCGATTCTGGTAAACGACATCAACGATATTCAGGAGAATCTTTCTCCGCGCAGTCTCGATTTTGCCAGAAAAACTGGCGTCAAATCTTTCATATGCTGCCCCATCGTCTACGACAACGAGGCGATAGGCATTCTGGCGGTTGACAACCTTACAACCAAGCGGCCTCTCCTTAAAAGCGACCTTACTCTGCTGAGCGGCATCGCTCCCGTTATCGGCATCAGTATTCGCAACGCCCAATTGCTGCAAAGCCGCAAACAGCAATTCAATTCGACCCTGCGCGCCCTGGCCGCCACGATCGATGCCCGCGATCCTCTGACCGCCGGCCATTCCGAGAGAGTCACCCAGTTTTCTCTTGGTATCTGCCGGAAACTCAATCTTTCGGCGGATGAATGTGAAATGATCAGGGTTGCCGCCTTGTTGCATGATTATGGCAAGGTCGCCGTTCCGGATGCGATCTTGAAAAAACCCGGCCGGCTATCGGCTCGTGAATACGAGATCGTGAAGACCCATGCCGCTCAGAGTCGAATTATCTTGGAAGGGATTCAGTTTGAAGGCATCTATGAAGGGGTGCCGGCGATTGCAGGTGCCCACCACGAAAAGATCGACGGCAGCGGATATCCGCAGGGCCTTATCGAGCGGGAGATCCCCCTGGGTGCGAAAATCATCGCGGTGGCGGACTTTTTTGAGGCCATTACTTCAAAAAGACATTACCGGGACCCCATGCCTGTCGATGTCGCGATGGAAGAAATCAGAAAAGAACGGGGAAGGCATTTCGATCACAAAATTGTCGATGCCTTTCTGGAATACATTGAAAAAGAATTTGTCGACTCCCCCGAGATGTTAAAAAAACAGGCTTACCCCGCCTCCCGAGAAAGCATCCGGGTTCACTGCCAGGCGCCTTTGACTATCGATTACCAGGGAAAGCGCACCAAGGCCATGATCGCAGACATCAGCACACGCGGCCTCTTCGCGGCTACCAGCCTGCCCGTGCGCGAAGGTTCCGCCGTCAAACTCTCGTTCGTACTGCCCGATGCCTGCGACACCCCGATGGAAGTTCAGGGTCGCATCGTCTGGATCAACCATCAATGCCTGCCCCGCAAAGCTGTTTTTCCGCCAGGCTGCGGGATCGTTTTTACCGGACTCAAGAAAAACCATATCGAGACACTGGTGCAATTTATCGGTTCCCACGCTCCTCGTCTTGCCCGGGAAAGCCTTTCCTGTTAAACGGCCCTGCAACGACCGGGGCAAGAAAAACCGCTCACCGACGTGGCTTGACGCCGCGACAGGCAATCAAGGGGGTATAGGTAAAACGTCGCGGATCCGTAAAAAACGTCTGAAACTCCTCACGGAATTCTCCAAACCCTCCAGCATATTCGGGAAAACCGTAACCGCTGCCCTGTACGGCGACCTCCACCTTGCGTAACCAATTGTAGGCATCAATATCGTTGAGCTGACCGACGATCAGATGATGCGCCGCCAGCTGAACATCAATCTCTTCGCAGCCGAGATCATAAAGGAAACTATAGAGTTTACGTCCCATGAACGGATCGAAGTCGGCATTTGTCTCCAACAGGCCCATGATCTCTGCCATAGCTTTTTCCAATCGTGGCGGCATGCCGTAGTGATTGAGACAGTTATGATCCAGATCTATCAGGCACAGAATGCCCCCCGGTCGAAGAATACGCATCAGATTATCGACGATATGTGTGGCATGCCGACGATGGTATTCCAGGACGAAGCGGACCCAGATAAAGTCGAACAGCCCAAGATCATCCAATGGCGCATAAAAATCCCGACAGGCATAGTCGATACCAGCTTCCTTATAGGTCTTGATGGCATGGTCAATTCGATCGCTTGAAGCATCGACCCCCAATACCTGGCCGCCGGGCTGAACAAGCTGGTGCAGAAAAGAACTGGTTTTCCCGCTGCCGCAACCGACATCAATAACCCGCATACCCGGTCGAATACCCGCCCACCTGGCTTGGCGTTTAAGTCTTTCCTGATCGGTCTTGAGATCCAACCGCACGGCTTCCTCTTCGCTTTCCATCAGATATGGGGATCTTTTACTCATCTCGACTCCATTAAAAAAACCTCAACCAAGGCCAAATAAATAAAAAATAATTTGTACTGGACGCTCTCGACCGATATAGTCTCTCGAACATAGAAAATGCCACACTTGACCCTTCAAATCACCTCCTAATCTACTTTATTGCCTTATTTTAACGACCGGTGAAACAATGAACATTTTCTTAAAACGATCATGTGTTCTTCTGATCATTGCCGCATGGTCTGTGTGCTGCGATGTGGTCCCCTGTCATGGGGCAGGCTTCGGCATTTTCACCCAGGGAGCGGATGCCCTCGGCCAGGCCAATGCGGTGACAGCTCATACCGACGGCCCCTCTGCCGTGTTTTTCAACCCGGCACTGCTTGTCGAATTGCCGGGAACCCAGATTGAACTCGGCACCACCGCCGTGTTCCCCTCCCGCGACTTTATCGGCACGAACGGCCAAGCATCCGACAATGAAGATACCGCTTATTTTCCCAGCACCTTTTACTTTACCCACCAGTTCAACGAGCGCCTGAGCGCCGGCCTTGGCGTCTACAACCCTTTTGGCCTGGGAACGATCTGGGACAGCGATTGGCAGGGGCGCTTTATCGCCACAAAATCACGCATCACCACCTACAACATCAACCCCACCGTAGCCTGCCGCATCTCACCGCGCATCGCCATCGGCGCCGGGCTGGACATTCTTGTGCTTGACGCCAAACTGAAAAACAGAATCGACCTGTCAGACATCGGACAACCGGAAATCGGGCAGGAATTCGCCGGCGACGGCGAGGGGGTGGGGTTCAACGTAGGCCTGCTCATCGACATCACGGATCGCCTGACCTTCGGTGCCGGCTATCGAAGCGAAATCAAAGTCGACATTGACGGAAAGGCAAAATTCGATATTCCGGGCAATGCAGGCGCGCTGACGTACATACTCTTTCCCGCCACCAGCGGCCAGAGTTCCATCAGGTTACCGGAGCAAATCACCGCCGGACTGGCATGGAAGATCGGCCCGGACTGGGTCATGGAAGCCGGTCTGCGCTGGGAAGGTTGGTCATCTTTCCAGCAGCTCAAGATCAAGCTGGATCAGCCGGTTGGAGGAAAAACTGCCAACGTATCGCTACGCAACTGGCATGACACCTGGGCATACAACGTAGGCACCAAGTACCATATCAACAGCCGGGTGGCTGTCATGGCCGGTTATCTCTATGGCCAGAATCCGGTTCCCGGCAGCACCTTCGAACCGGCAATCCCCGACTCGGATACCCACCTCTTCACCCTCGGCACCGAAATAGCGTTTAACAGGTTCAACCTGGCGTTGGCGTACGGATTCCAGTACCAGGAAGACCGAAAAAAGCGGACCAATCAATACGACAGCATTGCCAACGGAACCTATGAAAACCACCTGCACCTGGTCGCCATCAGTATGAACTGCGCGTTTTGAAACCGCATGGATTTCCCCATAAACAACCGGAGCGGGCATCGGCCCACTCCGGTTGTTTATTCTCTGCTGTCATATCCATCATCAGCCGGTTTGCTCCCGCAAAAAGGCCAGAACTTCCTCGGGATGGGTTTCAGCCTTCCTGACGCGCGGCCAGTGTTTAACAATCCTGCCGTCGGGGCCGATGATCACCGTAGATCGAATAGTGCCCATGACCTTTTTGCCGTACATGGTTTTTTCTCCAAAAGCTTGATAAGCCTGCATCATACGGGTCTCGGGATCGGACAGCAGGACAAAAGGCAACCCGAATTTTTCGATAAAGCGATCATGCGAAGCCAGATTGTCTTTGCTGACGCCGAGCAATACCACATCCTGCCGGGCAAACTCCGCATGGAGGTCCCTGAAGGCGCAGGCCTCCTTGGTGCAACCGGCGGTATTGTCCCTGGGATAAAAATAGATCACGACGGTCCGTCCGGCATAATCGGCAAGTGCATGCCGACGTTTGTCCGAACCCTCCAGATCGAAATCCTCAGCTTTCTTCCCTTCAAGGGTTTCCATCGTTCCCCCCTCTGCATAAAGCCGGTTCGGCGCCTTACTCCTCGACCCGTACAACCTCTTTAACGCCCGGGATCTGGGCCTTGAGGGTACGCTCGATGCCCATCTTAAGGGTCATGGTGGACATGGGACAGGAACCGCAGGCGCCTTTGAGTCTGACTTTGACTACGCCGTCATCACTGACATCCACCAATTCCACATCGCCACCGTCGGCCTGCAGCGATGGCCGGATCTTGTCAAGAATTTCGAGGACCTGTTGTTTCATTTTCACCTCCGTAGGGAGTTGTCTACTGTTATTCGCATTATACCACGAACGTATCGTGCAGCAGACCCCGCTGCCGCGCGTGTCACGAGGTGTCCCCCAGCAATGAGGGCAACTGCATCAGATCGCCGGGATCCGTCACTGGGAAAACCGCAATACCGAGGTTGGCAGGCTCTCGCAGATCGACATGGTAACGATCCCCGACAAATAAAAAACTATCCGGCAGACCACCGATTTCAGCCAGCAGCGATTGCAAAGCCTCGGCATCGGGCTTGGGACGCCAGGCGAATTCAAGCGAATAGATATGACGAAAGCAATCCTCGACACCCAGCAGGGCCAGAATCCGACGGGCAAGAAAGAAACCGTTGTTGGTATAGACATACAAACCATACCGGCTTTGCAGAAATCGCAGCAGCGCTTCCAGATCGCGATCCGGCTGCAGATAATTTTCGGGATGGGCTTTCTCCTCCAACACCCGGACAAAATCACGCAGATCGAGCCCCAATTCGAGGCAAGTACGACTCAGAGGCGGCAATTCTCCCGGGGTTTCCGCCAGCATGCGGCGAGCGTCCTGCAAAACACGACGAGCATGCGCCTGCGAGAGGCCGTGGTTTTCGGCGATCAACAAGACCGCCGCCCGCTCGATTTGTGTACCTATTTCCGGGCAGGCATACAGCGTCCCGTCCAGATCAAACACCAGGGATCGAATACTTTTACCGAATACGCACCGCATAGCCACCTCCAGCCTGGGAACAAACTCGGGCAGGAATTGTTAACCATAGCAAAACAATCGGCAGAGGCAAGCCTCGCTCGCGCGCGATTCGAAAGCTGTCATCCCCTCCCCGATTCTCTCAGCCATGGGAAAAGGATATCCCGGTTCTGGATGGCGGCAAATGAATTCTAGAGGCGGTCCGCAACGTTTTTCCGCAGCCAGCGACGCAATCGTGCGGGATAATTGGTAAACACACCGTCAACTCCCATGGCTGCAAGGGATAATAAACGTTCCCGGCCATCGACGACCCAGGGATAAACTTTTATCCCCCGGACATGGCAGCCCTCGACCTGCTCCGCCGTGACCCGATCCTGACGCGGGTGGAGACTTTCGGCACGACATGCGATTGCGGCGTCGAGATGCTCATGCCAGCGTCTTGCTTCGCTTAAAAATCCGATAGGCAGCAGCGGCGCTCTGGCACGCAACGCTGCCAGCAGGGCATGATCGAAAGACGACACCAGTACCCGACGATCGGGATATCGCTCCAGCAGGTCTATAACGGCCATACCGGCAGAAAACTCCTTGATTTCTACATTCAACCTCAAATCCGGTCCGGCCCAATGCAGGACCCCGTCGAGCTGCGGCACCGGCTCCCCGGCGAATTCCGGACCGAACCAGCTGCCGGCATCGATCCGCCGCAAATCCCTGGAGGCGTACCGCTGCAGCATACCGTGGGCATCGGTGGTGCGATCGAGGGTTTCGTCGTGCATAACCACCGGCACATTATCCGCCGCCGGTCGCACATCGAGTTCGATACCGTCAGCCCCGCAGAATTGTGCAAGACGGAATGCGGCCAGGGTATTTTCCGGTGCGATTCCGGAGGCTCCGCGATGTGCCCAAACAACAAATCGTTTCACCAGCAATGCCTACCTTTCAACACCAGTGTTCATGATCATTCGCCGCCCCTCGTCTGGAAATATTCTCCCACACAGACCTGTCGGTCAAGTCCTGCCGATCCCCGGAACAGGCAAAACCGGCAACATACGTCCGAAAACTTGTCTTTATCGGCATTTTCTGTCATTATGGCGCCGCTGCAAACAGCAGTCTTTACCGTAAGGAGGTTTTTCTGATATGGAACGCAATATAGCCATGGACCTGGTCCGGGTCACCGAAGCCGCGGCACTGGCCTGCGGCCGCTGGGTCGGCAAAGGAAACAAGGATGCTGCCGACGATGCTGCGACGGAAGCCATGCGCCGCACCCTCGACTCTGTGGAGTTCTGCGGTACGGTGGTCATCGGTGAGGGCGAAATGGATGAAGCCCCCATGCTCTTTATCGGCGAAAAAGTCGGCAACGGCTGTGCCGGCGCGCCGGAGGTCGATATTGCCGTCGACCCTCTTGAAGGCACCAATATCTGTGCCAAGGGCAAGACCGGCGCCATCACCACCATCGCCCTTGCACCCAAAGGCGGTTTTCTGCATGCTCCCGACATGTACATGGAAAAAATCGCCGTAGGGCCCGAAGCCCATGGTTGCATCGACCTGAACGCCTCCCCCGAAGAGAACCTCAAGCGGGTGGCGGAAGCCAAAGAGTGTTATGTGCAAGATCTGACGGTGGTCATTCTCGATCGTCCCCGTCACGAAAAGATCGTCAACGAAGTTCGCAAGGCGGGAGCCCGCATCCACCTCATCTCGGATGGCGACGTGGCACCAGCCATCGCCGCCACCGTCAGCGGCAGCGGCGTCGACATGCTGATGGGCATCGGCGGCGCTCCGGAAGGCGTGCTGGCCGCCGCCGCGCTGAAATGCATGGGCGGCGACATGCAGGGTCGCCTGGTATTCATGAACCGCGAAGAAAAGGCCCGTGCCCGCACCATGGGCATCGACGATTTCGACAAGGTTTACACCGCCGAGGAAATGGCCCGGGGCGATGTGGTGTTCGCCGCCACCGGCGTCACCAACGGAGAGCTTCTGCATGGTGTGCGATACATGTCCGGCGGTGCCGAAACCCACTCCATCGTCATGCGATCCAAGAGTCGAACGGTCCGCTTCATCCGTGCCCAGCACCAGTTCGACTTCAAGCCTGTCTACTGACAACTTCCACTGCGGCAGACTCGCCGACAGGCGCCCCGAAACTATCGTTTGCCGCATGGCAGAATTCAAATAAAATGGAAAGCGACTTTCCCAGGCAAGGAGATACAGAAACATGGCAGGTCATAGCAAATGGGCCAACATCAAGCACCGCAAAGGCGCTCAGGACGCCAAGCGGGGCAAGGTTTTCACCAAACTGATCAAGGAAATCACCGTTGCGGCCAAAATCGGTGGCGGCGACCCCGATGCCAATCCGCGTCTTCGAACCGCCGTCGACAAAGCAAAAGGCTCCAACATGCCCAAGGACACCATCGAGCGCGCCATCAAGAAAGGTTGTGGCGATCTTGACGGCGTCAACTATGAAGAAGGCACCTTTGAAGGATACGGCCCCGGGGGAGTGGCTGTCCTGGTCGAATTCATGACCGACAACCGCACCCGCACTGTCGCCGATGTAAGGTATATCTTCAACAAACACAACGGCAGCCTGGGGGTGAACGGTTCCGTGGCTTTCCTGTTTGACCGCAAGGGACTGATTTCCTTTGACACCGAACAGGATTTCGACACGTTATTTGAGACCGCCCTGGAAGCCGGCGCCGAAGACGTCAAGGACGAAGGGGACGCCTATGAAATCATCACCGACCCTGCCGACTTCATGGAAATACGCGACGCCATCGCCGCCAAAGGGCTGCAGTGGCAGACCGCCGAAGTCACCATGATCCCCCAGACCATGGTCAGTCTGGAAGGCAAGCAGGCGGAACAGATGCTCAAGATGATGGACAAGCTCGAAGACAACGACGACGTACAGAACGTCTACGCCAACTTCGATATTTCGGATGAAGAAATCGCTCGCATCATGGAGTGATTCGTACAACCGAAGCTTTCGGCATGACAGGCGGGGTGCGTCCCCGCCTTTTTTCCTTACCCCCACCTGAGTTGACATGCGTATTCTTGGCATCGACCCCGGCTCCCGAATCACCGGTTTCGGATTGATCGAGAAAGACGGCAACCGCCTGATCCATGTGGATAACGGAGCCATTTTCACTCGCAGCGACGCCCCCTTGTCTAATCGTCTGAAAACCATCTACGACGGGCTGACAGGAGTTATCGCCGACCATGCACCGACCATGGTGGCGGTGGAACGTATCTTCGTCGCCAAAAACGCTCTATCGGCGCTCAAACTGGGGCATGCTCGAGGCGTGGCCATGCTCGCCGGCGTCAATGCCGGTCTTCCCGTCGCCGAATATACGGCGGTTGAAGTCAAACAGGCCGTCGTCGGCTATGGCAAGGCGGCCAAAAAACAGGTCCAGCAAATGGTCCGGGTATTGCTCAACCTGCCGGAAATCGCCCAGGAAGATGCTTCGGATGCCCTGGCGGTCGCCATTTGCCATGCCCATTGTCATCACACCAACAGCTTGTTGACTTGATTCTCGACAATGCCGCGTACCGTGGAGAAAAAGACCTATGATCGCTCTGCTCAACGGACAGCTGATCCAGAAAACCGTCAGCCAGGTCATACTCGATGTCGGCGGCGTCGGCTACCGCCTGCTGATCCCCCTGTCCACCTATTATGCCTTGCCGGATGAGGGCATGGTATGTCTGCAGGTACATACCCACGTACGGGAGGATGCCCTGCTGCTGTTCGGCTTTTTGACCGAAGACGAAAAGGAGTTGTTCGGATTGTTGCTCTCGGTTTCAGGGGTCGGTCCCAAGGTTGCTCTGAACATCCTCTCCCATCTGCCGGCCACGGAATTGCACCAGGCCTTGTCTCAAGGCAATGCCAAACACCTGGCCACGGTCCCCGGCATCGGCAAAAAAACCGCGGAACGGCTTGTGCTGGAGCTCCGGGAAAAAGCCGCCCCCGTCGAAGCCCCCGGACCGCAAAACTCCCCGATAGAAGCACCGGCGACAACCGACGTGCGCAACGATGCCCTTTCGGCCCTGGTCAACCTCGGTTACAAGGAGTCTCTTTCCCGCAAGGCCCTGGACGGCATCGATCCGGCACCGGAAACCCCTCTGGAAGAAGTCCTCAAACAGGCCCTCAAGATTCTCATGCGCTGAAATGATTGCAAGGTGTCAGGATGCCGGGGAAATTTTCCTTTGATTGATGCTGCAATCCCTGTATCCTGTAGCCTGACGTATTTGGCATTTGGCTCGGGAACAGCCGGCTGACCTTTGCCGCGACCAGCGAGACGAGATCTCATGCCATGATACATGAACAACTGGCCGTCCCTGGTAACGTTTTTCCATCGACCGGACAACTCCACCGGCAGGCATTCTGGTATGACCGAGCGATTTATCACACCCGATTTCAGCAGTGAGGAAGACCGCTTCGAGGCCTCGTTGCGGCCCCGCGTCCTGGCCGAATACATAGGCCAGAGCAAAGCCAAGGAAAACCTGCAGGTCTTTATCGATGCCGCACGCGGCCGCCAGGAATCCCTCGACCATGTTCTGTTTTATGGTCCTCCGGGGCTGGGCAAGACCACTTTAGCCAACATCGTCGCCAGTGAAATGAACGTCAGCATCAAAAGCACCTCGGGTCCCGTTATCGAAAAACCTGGCGACCTTGCGGCCATCCTCACCAACCTTGCCGAAGGCGACGTTCTGTTTATCGACGAAATCCACCGGCTGTCCCCGGTCGTCGAGGAAATTCTCTACCCAGCCATGGAAGACTATCAGCTCGACATCATCATCGGCCAGGGGCCCTCGGCAAGGACCATAAAGCTCGACATCCCGCGTTTTACGCTGGTTGGTGCGACAACCCGCGCCGGACTGCTTTCCTCGCCTCTGCGCGACCGATTCGGTGTGATCTGTCGCCTGGAATTCTACAACGATGAGGAATTGGCAACCATTGCCGGACGCAGCGCGCACATCCTCGACATCCCCATAGAAAAAGACGGTCAGATTGAAATCGCACGCCGCAGTCGCGGCACGCCGCGCATCGCCAACCGCCTGTTGCGACGGGTAAGGGATTTTGCCCAGGTCAAAGGAAACGGCATCATTACCCGCGACATTGCCGATCTGGCATTGTCAAAGCTTGAGGTCGACAGCTGCGGTCTTGATCACATGGACCGACTGTTGCTGCTGACCATCATCGACAAGTTTGGTGGCGGTCCGGTAGGCCTGGAAACCCTGGCGGCAGCTGTGGGCGAGGAAAAAGACACAATCGAGGATGTCATAGAACCTTACCTTCTGCAAAACGGATATTTGAACCGAACGCCTCGCGGTCGCACGGCCACGGATCGGGCTTACCGTCACTTTCAGCGTCAGACTCCCCGAGACAAAACCTGCGGGAAGCTGTTTTCCTGACCATCCGCTTTTTCCGAATCATGACTATCCCTGAAAAAACATCCGGAATCGACAAAAAAACCCTGCAGCAGCTGGCGCAACAACTGGCGCATTGGGCTCGGGAATTTATCTCCGCCGGCCGCTCGCCCTTCCGCCGCGTTGAAACCTTCGTGACGATCCTCACCGAAACCGGAGACATAGCACCGCCGCTTGTGTTCTGGATCAATCGCGACAGTTACATGGCCGGCGGAGCGGTGTTTTTTCCGGAGGGGAGCGAAGCATCGTCTGTTCTTGAGGGCCAATATGCCGCCGATGCTCTTGGTCTGGCCTACTACGTGGCCTGGGGCGCGAAAGAAATCACCCTGTGGCAACGGCATGAAAAACTGTGGGAAAAGGCCCGCACCATACCTATTGGAGATGGCGGTCATCCGAACACCGTCGATTTCCACGACGCTCTGATGCGGCTGATGGAAGAAATGAAAACCTACAGCGTATTGGCTGCGGTGCCGCCCGACAAGCTGACTCCCTACTATCTCGCCAACCTGTCTCGCGCCACCGTGTTGTCTCTGCTGCCGTCCCTTACGGAACATTTTCGTATTCACCGTGGAATGGCCAACTCCGACCAGGGCGGCAGTTCCGCCGAAAGACAGGCCTTGGGCAAAGCGATGCTGACCCTGATACGCATCATGGCGCTCGCTCTTCACGACGCCCTGCCGAAAGCCGTACAGCCCCAAAAACTGGAAGAAGCCATGGGGGCAGCCCTGGCCGCCCTGCCCGATCCGCTGCCTCAAACCCTGCGGATGTCTTCCCGGGAACCGGCTCTCCCCGAGAAAGCACAGGTACGATTGCACCTGCTGCTGCACCGACTGACCCAATTGGGCATAGCGCGCAATCCCCAAAGAGCGGTTCAGGCCCTGGATCTTCTGCAGAAACATACGGCCCCCGATTTAGGTACATACCCTCTGACCGGCTCCATCGAGCCGGGCGCGGGGACCGTTTTGCTGCTCTATCCCAACCGCATCCTCGATGTCAAAACACCTCAGGTGGTGGTCAACAGCCCGCCGATGCTGGCTTTTCAGTCCCTGTTGCGCCACGTCGACGGGATCGCGCAGCCACTGACAAGCACCACAGATCCCATGGCTTTGCCGCCCGATCCGGCCCCGGATCGTGTTTGTGGCTCCCTTATGGACAGTCGTTTACCTTCGGCCGCCGAGCGGCAGTCGCTGGCCGCGCAGTTGAGGCTTTCCTGGCCTGCACGCCGGTTTCGACTGCCACCGCGCACACCCCTGTGGGCCTGGCACATGTTGCATCTGCTCGGTCTCGCCGGAGATGGCGGACACTTCGATCTTGTCACGCCACCGGCCTGGCTGACCAGCACCTACGGTCGTCAACTGCTCGGGCTGTTGCTGGAAAATGCGACTCTGAAACATCTGCGGGAATCGGAGCGGGGACTATGCCTGGAATTCAGCAAACAACAGCAGTCGGATTCCTCTGTCATCATAAAACATGGCACCGAAGCACGTTCCATCCCGAACACCCGACTCCGTGAAGACCATGTATCGCTGTTGTCACTGGCGCTGATGCTGCCCGATGCCATCTGGAACATGATTGAAGATGGCAGGCTGACGGTACCGACAACCCGGACCTGGCCGCAACCTGCAGAACAAGGTATTTTCTTCTATTCGCGATCCAGCCTCGGCCGTTATCTATGGCAGATCACCAGCGGCGGCCGACCGCTGCCGAGGCGCACCTCCTTGCGCTCCGAAGTGCTGCGGAAAGGACTGCCCCTGCCGGGCCAAAAAGCCCTGCTCAGTCTGCAGAAGCTGCAAACGGAGGGCGGCGGAGAACCTTCCGCGACCATCCTCGACCAGGAATTGGCTCTGTGGCTCGGCGCCACTCCCGAACTACCGGCCGCGAACAAAGCCACCCCGGACGAGTCCAGGGATACGGATTCCCACCAACATGCCGAACAGGATCTTCTCGCCAACGTCGCGGAACGGGTCTTCATGGACGGGATTCCCGTCTTTCCAGACCACTATCTTTACGATTACTACCGCCCCGAAATGCGCCGCTTCGATTTCGAGAAGCCCTTGTCCATCGATGAAGAATTTTTCGGAACCGTCGAGCTGAAAGACGAGCAGGGGCACAAGCTGCAAGTCGAGGGCATGGAGACGGCTCAGGCTCTGGTCCTTATTTCATCGTTACGTTCCGGCCCCGTTGAGCTGCCCGTCGATCGTGTCATCATCTCTACGATTCTCGACCGCTACCGCCAGGATCTGCGCAAGCTTCGCAGCAACCTTGTCAAAGAGATATTCCGGCGACAGGCTGA
>JASKKK010000060.1 GCA_030154185.1 Desulfuromonadales bacterium | reverse complement strand
ATCTGCGCTGCAATTTACCGAGCTCCTTCAATCCCTTTCTTTTTTCAAACGTTCCAGCGCCATCTCCCGCATACGGGGTTTATGTAATTTGCCGCTGCCGGTCTTGGGAAACTCCTCCACGATCCAGATGTAGCGCGGTACCTTGAAATGGGCCAGACCGGTTTTGCAGAAATCCCGAAGTTCCGCCTCATCGACCTGTTGACCGTTCTCCAACCGCACCCAGGCCATGATCTGTTCCCCATAAAATTCATCCGGCAGACCGAATACCGCGACCTCCGCCACCTTGGGGTGATCGAGAAGATGCTGTTCGATCTGCCAGGGACAGATATTCTCCCCGCCGCGAATGATGATTTCCTTGCGCCGGCCGGTAATGCATACATAACCGTCGGCATCCATGATGCCGAGATCGCCGGAATGCAGCCAGCCGTCCGCATCGATGCCTTCAGCCGTAGCCTCCGGATCGCCGTAATACCCCTTGGCGACGTGGTAACCGCGAAAACAGACCTCGCCCGACCCCCCCACAGGCACGGTAGCTCCGCTGTCCGGATCGATCAGCTTGACCTCCTGATGAGGCAGATTGCGGCCGACGGTTTCCAACCGGATATGCAGAGAGTCCTCCGGTGCAGTCAGATGGGTCAGGGGCGAAGCTTCGGTCATACCGTAACCGATCAGAATCTCCGGACAATGCAACTCGTCCATGACCCGTCGCACCAGAGCCGGAGGACAAGGCGCGCCTCCCATAATGCCGGTGCGCAGGCTGGTCAGATCGAAACTGCCGCACCGGGGATGTTCCAGCTGAGCCAGAAACATGGTCGGCACACCGTACAAGGCCGTACACCCTTCAGCTTCGATGGCCTGCAAAGTCGCCAGGGGATCGAAATATTCTTCCGGTAACACCACGCAGGCCCCGACCGCCATGCAGACAAGATTGGCCAGCACCATGCCGAAGCAGTGATAGAAAGGCACCGGGGCACAGAGTCGATCCATCTCGTTAAAGGCCATGCGTCGGGCGGTGAACCAGGCATTGTTGAGAATATTGTGATGCGACAGTACTGCGGTTTTGGGAAACCCCATGGAGCCGGAGGTATACAGCAGGGCGATGGTGTCGTCCCGATCCAGAGTGTCGGTCACCGCATCGAGTTCGGCCATCGACACCCCCTCCCCCGCCGCCAACACCTCCTGCCAGACGGTCAGGCCCGGCAACGGCTTCTCTGTCGATTCGGCATCTTTCGGGTCGAACAGCACGACCTGCCGCAGGTGGGGAAAATCGGAATCCACGAGTGGAAAGGCATCCTTTTGCAGCTGGGGAAGTACGGCACTCAGCATGCCGACGTAATCACTGGAACGAAATGCGGGGATAAAGAACAGCCCGTGCACTTCCGAATGTTGCAGGGCATAGGCGATCTCCTGCTGTCGATAACCGGGATTGATCGCCACAAGGGCAACTCCGATACGCGCCGTGGCCAGCTGCAACAGCAGCCACTCGATGCTGTTGGTCGCCCAGACCCCGATACGATCGCCCCGCCGGTATCCCATACCGAGCAATCCCTTGGCCAGTCGATCGGAGGCGCTTGCCAGTCCGTCATACGTCAGGCGTCTTTTCTGATGAAGCGAAACAATAGCCTCTCTGGCGGAAAAGCGCCGCACAACCCCGGAAAAATGCTCCGGAATGGTTTCACCTTTTAACGGCTCCAATCCCCCGCAATGGTAATAACTGCTGCATGCCTTGCCCATGATGCCTCCGATTCAGGAAGGAACACGAGGCCCCCGCATCTCCCCTATCAAAACCACGCTGTGTCCATCCGGAATATCCGAATAGACACTACCTCGTCATACAGGGCCGGTTTTGAAGGATCGGCTTTTCAAACCGCGGGGCGCTCCGGAATAAAGGTCTCAGTCGATATGGCTCCAATAATCATCCACCTGCAGTTGCAATGCCGCCAGCTTGTCATCATTCCGCACTGGTACAAACAGGTGCCGAAACCGACCTTGCAAGTGCAGATAATCCTCTACAGCCACCCTTTTGGACGGTACCATGGTATGCTGCACCGCACCGTCACTGTACTCTTTCAGAGGCCAGATGCCGGTCCGAACGGCCAGTTTACCGATTTCGACCATGCGTGCAGGCTCAAATCCCCATCCTGTCGGACACGGAGCCAGCACCAGCAGCAGGCGTGGTCCGCGCAGACTCAAGGCCTTTTTCACCTTGCGCGCCAGGTCGGCCGGTTCGGTACCGATGGCGGTGGCGACATAGGCCGGTCGATGAGCACTCCAGATGGTGAACAGATCCTTTTTGACGCCACTGTAACCATCCACCCGGCTGGTCGCGGTGCGTGCCCCGGTCGGCGTGGCCGCCGAATACTGGTGACCGGTATTGCCATAGCCTTCGTTGTCGTAGCAGATATAGAGAAAATCGAGGCCCCGGTCGATGGCAGCCGAGGTGGCGGACAGCCCCATGCCGTAGGCCGATCCGTCTCCCGTCAACACCACCGGCAACTGATCCTGTTCCGGTCGGATACGCCCTTTGGACAACAGCACATCGAGGGCATCCCGCACCCCCTGGGCACCGGCAGGTGCGCAGGCCATGGCCGTGTACAGCCAGGAGCCGGGAAAGGGCGTGAATGGGTAGATAGACAGCAAAGTCATGCAGCCGGCGGCATTGACGAAGACGGTCTTGTCACCGACAAGATCGTAGATCTGGTGCAAGGCCTGCAGCCCTCCGCAGCCGGCGCACATAGGCGTACCGGCACCCAGCGGACTCTGGCGTCGTTTCTTCCCGGTTCTGGCGACATCCTGCTCACTCATGCGTCTCGCCCCTTTCCACCGGCAATGCGCTGCAAACCACGGACAGACTGCATCTCCGATTCGGTAAACAGCAACCGCGGCGGAGGAACCCGGCCCGTTGTCACGGCCTGGCGTACCTCCTCGACCATGGCGTAAAACTCACCCGCCGTGATGTCTCGTCCCCCCAGACCTCCGACATAACTGACCAAGACCGGTCGCCGCTGCAGCGGATAAAGGGCCGCAGCAAGTTCGGTGTACAGGACTCCGCCCAGACCGGTACTTAGATTCTGATCGATTACCGCCACCCCCGCACGCCCCGAAAGCAAGCGGACAAAGGCCTGCGAAGGAAAAGGACGCAACAGACGCGGGCGCAACAAACCGACCTTCCGCCCGTCATCACGCAGGCGGTCGACAGCCTCGCGAGCCTTGGTGGCAAAAGACCCCATCATGACGAACAGGATATCCGCATCCTCGCAGCGATAGGTTTCAATCGCATCGAAGGCGCGACCGAAATGGGTCTTGAAATCCGCACTGATTTCCTGAAAAACCTTTTTGGCTTCCAGGGCCGCAAGGTGTGCCTGATAACGAAAATACGAATAGGTGCCGCCGCCCAGTACGGCCACCGCCTGACTGACCGGCTCCCCGCCTCGGAATCTGTTGCGGCCCGGATCGAAGGGCGGCAAAAAAGCACGTACCTGATCCTGCGTGGGGATAATCACCGGTTCGCGGGTGAAGGAAAGATAAAAACCGTCCAGGTTGACCAGCACCGGAAGCCGCACTCTCATATCCTCTGCCAGGCGGTAGCCGAGCAATACACCGTCGAGCACTTCCTGGCAGGTGGCGCAGTGCAATTGCAGGAAACCGCTGTCCCGGGCCGCCAACACATCGTTGTGGTCCGGCTCCAGGGTAATCGGTGCCGACAGGCCTCGGGAAACATTGACCAGCACCAGCGGCGTGCGCCATCCGGCAAGGTTGTAGAGCATTTCCATGGCATACAACAAACCCTGGCTGGAGGTGGCGGTAAACACTCGCACCCCCGTTGCCGCAGCCGCGCCCGCGGCCGTCACCATGGAATGTTCCGATTCCAGGGTCGTCAGCCGTGCATCGAGTTCGCTGCGATCGACCCATTCGGCCAAAGTTTCAATAATTTCGGTCTGAGGTGTAATGGGAAACACCGGCAGATAATCGACCTCCGCCAGCCGTGCTCCCCAGGCCGCGGCGCTATTGCCGGTCAGAAGCTTGCGCATCCCGCTCCTCCTTGGCCTGTGCTTCGGGTATAGCCCTTATCGCCTTAAAGGGGCACTGAGCGACACATACCAGGCAACCCTTGCAGTGTTCGTAATCGATCATCGGAAAGCCGTCTTCTCCGACCAGAATGCCACCTTCCGGACACCAGGCGCAGCATTGCAGACAGCGACGACATTTTTCCTTGTCGATAACCGGCCTTCGAGTGCGCCACAGACCGGTTTTGACCAGGCGGCTGGTGGTACCGGCATGAATCACCGGTGCCGCAATGTCCACCGCATCCCGGGACACATCGATCCATGCCGGTGCTGCCGTCTTCGCCACCGGCTGCGGCACGCCGGAATGAACCATTCCATGCGACACCGAAACCGCCTCATAAGCCGCCAGAACAGCCTGCCGATTTGATTCCACCAACGCGGAATCGTGAGCTGCCAGTTCCTCCTCAACCGCCTTTACCAGTGCCTCTCTGGAAACCGTGCCGAGCAATGCGGCCGCGGCCCCGGCACAGAATATCCCCGCGGGCAGGCCGACGCCCGTGCCCCGATCAGGTCTTAGCACAACCATCTGTCCGATCTGCGGGAATTGCTGCCGCCACCAGGATTCCGACCTGACGGAATAGATCAGCACTACGCTGGCAGAGGCTATCCCTTCCAGAACCTGGGCGGGGGTTATCGTCAGCAGCGTATCGTCAGCCACCACCACCAGGTCGGGTCGATGAATGACACCCCGCTCGTGAATCGGAGCGTCGTCCGCCCGCACATAGGCGAAAATCGGCGCCCCCCGCCGCTCAGCACCGTAACGGGGAGCATCCTGCACCTCGAATCCCTCGAGGAACAAGGCCGTGCCGAGGATGCGACTGGCCGTCTTGATACCCTGACCGCCGCGGCCGTGAAAACGGATTCGGTACATGGCTGCTTCTTTCCCTGATATTGCGTTGTTCGGAACCTGCGTTTAAGGAATTAGAACAATTTACCGCAGAGCAAAGAGAATACGGAGGGAAACAACTACCGACATCTCTATCCGGCCCGCCTTCATAAGCCATTGATCATCTTACAAAAGTCTTTGATCATAGCTTTTCTCTGCGCTCTCGGCGTGCTCTGCGGTAAATCCAGACTTTACTTGCCGTTTCAGTAGATTGTCCAACGGCGGGTCGCCATGGCTTTGCGCAGAGCCGCCAGCGCCATATCGATGGCGATATCCCGCGGCAACCGGTCCTCCCTTTTTACGCGGCGCAGCATTTCCTCGGTGTTGGCGCGGATTTTGTCTTCCACCACGTCGAAAACCAGCCCTTTCCAGCCACCGTGATATTCCATAGCGCCGCAGATCACCCCTCCGGCGTTGGCAATAAAATCGGGCAGACACAAAACACCCCGCTCATGCAGGGTCTTTTCCGCCGCCGGGGTCATGGGAATGTTGGCGCCTTGAGCGACCAGACGGGTGCGCAGACGGTCGACGTTGGCCTCGGTAATCACATCGGGCCGCGCCGCGGGAATCCAGACTTCGCATTCCAGACCGATGACGGCATCCCGGTCGAGTTTCTGTCCCCCGGCGTAATCGAGAACGCTCTTGCCTGCATTCTTCAGTTCCATCAATTTACCGACGTCGATCCCTTCCGGATCATATAGGGTTCCCTTGGAATCGGCGGCCCCGACCAGTATCGTACCCTGTTCGCCAAGGAATCGGGCGGCATGCTGCCCTACGGCTCCGAACCCCTGAACCACGATCCTGGCACCAGCAAGGGGGAAACCTGCGACAGGCGCAGCTACTTCGACGGCATGCCTCACCCCCCAGCCGGTGGCACCGATCTTGTCAAGGGGGATTCCGCCGATGGCCTCGGGCAGCCCCACGGCTCGGTCGATCTCATCCTTGACCCAGGCCATGCAGGTTTCGTCCGTACCCATATCGGGCCCGAAAATGTAATCATGGCAGTTGCGCAAAGCGCAGGCCATGGCACGGATCAAACGTTCCTTTTTTTCAACCGGCATTTTCGGGTCGCCGAACAGAACCGACTTGCCGCCACCATGGGCGAGTCCCGCGACCGCATTTTTCAGGGTCATGGCTCTCGCCAGTCGAAAACACTCCTCGGTGCTGACATCGGGTGCCATGCGCAAGCCTCCGATAGCCGGACCGGTGGAGACATTGTCAACCACCAGCACGGCCTTCAGTCCTATGGTAGGTTCATGAATGTGAATAATTTTGGCGGGACCGAGTTCATCGGCAATGGAGAAAACATCAAGCATCAGCTCAACCTCCTTTCCTGAATGGAAACGATCAAGCGCAACGACATGAACTCTCTTTTAATTTTCCCCGCTCAAAAAGGATTGTCAAACGGAAGGGTTGGGGTCTGAGTGCTGAGAACTGGGTGCTGGATGTCTTGTGTCTTGTGTCTTGTGTCTTGTGTCTTGTGCCTTGTGCCTTGTGCCTTGTGCCTTGTGCCTCAAGACTTTTACCTTCTACCCCGCCGCCAGACAAGGAAAAGCCATACCAGACTCACCAGGCCGCAAATGGCTGGAAACACATCGCCCAGTCGGTTGTAAAGCGTGGGCGCAGCGCCCAATCCGACGGTGCCGTTCAAGGCCGCCTGCTCAAATAAAGAGGTCCGGGCGGTAATCCTGCCGGAGGGCGCTATCAGCGCGGAGATGCCGGTATTGGCGGCACGTGCCAGCCAGATGCGGTTTTCGACAGCCCGAAAACGGCTCATGGCCAGATGCTGGTAGGGAGCTGAAGAGCGTCCGAACCAGGCATCGTTGGTGATGTTCACCAGCAGATCGCTGCCCCCCCTGACATAGTCGCGCGCCAGTTCGGGGAAAATTCCCTCGAAACAGACCAAAACGCCGATTCGGTGTCCGTTCATAGGCAAAGGACTTACGGTGCCCGGACTGAAATCGCCGATCCCAACTACCAGCTTGTCGATGAAGGGCAAAAACTTCTTCAGGGGTACATATTCACCAAAGGGAACCAGATGGATTTTATCGCTACGCCCCAGATTCTCGCCTTGGGGAGACAAAAGAAAGGCGCTGTTCAGATAGTAGCGCCGGCGATTGACATCTTCATAAGCCGGGCTGCCGAACAGCAGCCAGGCCCCTTGGCGGGCTGCGATCTGTCGCACCTGCTCGGAAAGAACACCGGGTTCCTGAAAGAAAAACGGCACGGCGCTTTCGGGCCATACGATCATATCCGGTGGCTGATCCTGTTTCAGCAGAGACAGGCGTTTGTAGATATCGATGGTCTGCCACTGATAAGCGGAATCCCACTTCAGCGACTGGTCGATGTTGCCCTGCGCGAGAACAAGGTCAAGAGTATGCTGACGCCGGTCGGGATGTTGCGACAGACGATAGTGACCGTAACCGTAGTTCCCGGCGACCAGGGCCGAGGTAACGGCTAGCGCCCAAAAGGGGAACGAGCCGGCTTTTCGCCGGACAAAATACTTTACCAGCAGAGCCAGGGTGGCATTGGAAAGAACCAGCAGATAGCTGAGGCCGTAAGGGCCGAACAGATCGGCGGATTGAATCAGGGTCAGAAGACTCTGCTGGGAATATCCCAGCGTGGCCCAGGGAAAGCCGGTCAGGAAAAAGGATCTCAAAAACTCGAGAGCCACCCACAATATCGGCAGGGTCAGAGCCAGGGAAAGACCGGCCCGCTCCTCAAGGCGCCGCGCCGCCCAGGTGGCGACTCCGAAAAAAGTCGCCAGATACCCTACCAGCATGAGATAGGCGGCAACCGACAGCACCGGATGCAGATGACCGTAACTGGTCATAACGATATTCAGCCAATACAGCACCAGACCGAAGAAACCGACGCCGGCCGCAAAGCCGGCGGCAAAAGGTCTCCGTTTGCAAACCAGCAGCAGCGGAACCAGGCCGAACCAGGCTACCGCTCCCATATCGGGGCGCGGAAAGGATAAAGCCAGCAGCAAACCTGAGGCCAGTGCCCAGCACAGATCGGATTCGGGCAGATGCAACTTCATGATTCGTTTGACTCTTCCACGCCGACGTCGCGACTGACCCGTACCGTGTGGATTTTACGATCATCGCATTTTTCGACAGTCATCGACAATCCCTGGGTCTTAAGTTCCTCACCCTTGAGAGGGACCCGGCCAAGCAGGTGAAACAGCCAACCTCCGACCGTGTCGAAACGCTCGCGGGGGATAGTCACGGAAAAAAAATCCTCAAAATCATCGATGTTGAGTCGACAGTCGACCAGCATGCTGCCGTCTTCCTGAGGTAAAAGCCAATCCTCTTCCAGATCATACTCGTCCTGGATATCACCGACGATTTCCTCGATAAGATCCTCGATAGTAATCAGACCGGAGGTTCCGCCATATTCATCAATGGCGATGGCCATGTGCATGCGCCTGTTGCGAAATTCCTTGAACAACTCCTCGATTTTCTTTGTTTCAGGGACGAAGTAGGGTTCCCGCATGATGCCGGCAAGCTCGATTTCCGCCGGCGGTTTTCCCCAGTGTTTGAGAAGGTCTTTGGCATAAACCAGACCGACAATGCGATCCGTGGTCCCTTTGTAGATGGGTATGCGCGAATGCCCCGAATCGATGATGGCATGCAGCACCTTTTCCACCGTATCGTCAAGGCTGCAGCAACGCATATCGGTCCGGGGAACCATAATTTCGCGGACAATGGTTTCGCCGAACTCGAAAATGGAATGCAGCATTTCACCTTCTTCTTCGTTGATGATGCCTTCCTCTTCGGAAGCATCGATCACCGCCTGCAGTTCCTCTTCGCTGCGAACGCGCCTGCGCCCCGGCAACAAGGCCTCGCTGAAACGACGCCAGAAAACGGACTTGTTGCCTGTACTATCGTCGTCCAATCCTTACCTCCAGAATAAAGTCAACCAGCCGTCAGCCACCCGCGAAGCTTATCCGAAACAAAGATGCAATATCCAGGTGACCCCGACACCGACCACGGCACCGGCAAGAACTTCCTGTACACTGTGAATCCCCATGTAGACGCGGCTATGCGCTATCATCACCGCCAGGGCCAGGGCCAGCAGTGCCACCACCGAACCGACAGGAGATAAAGCCACCGACGTTGCAATGGAAAAAGCGAATGCCGTATGACCGCTGGGCATCCCGCCTTCCAGGGGGGTTCCGCGACCGGCCCAGGCCTTTAGCAGAACCACCAGAAGGATGACCGTCAAAAGGCTGAAAACTGCCAGCTCGCCGGGCGGAACCTCCGACAGGGAGGAAGCCTCCACGTCGCCAGCGGGTGCGAACACATAACCGGAAAGGATCAAGTACCCCATGATGGCGGCACCGACACTTACCAGCAGCACGGCCCCGGCGGCTACATCCTTGACCCGGCGCGCCAGAGGATGAAAATCCGGCGAAACCAGATCGACCAGAGCCTCGCAAGCCGTATTGATAAGTTCGGCGAACAGAACCATAACGATGGCGAAAACCAACAGGATAAATTCCAGGGCGGAGACCCTGAAGATCAAGCCGGCCAGCACTACCCCGACGGCTGTCATACAATGATACCGCATATGCCGCTGGGTACGTACCGCCCAGAGAAACCCCTCGATGGCGCAGTTAAAACTGAAATGTATCTTTCTGTCCGATTTCATGCCACCCATCGATCTCAGAGAAATTCTTCGCGAATCCGGGCGAAAAGTTCGGCCTCCCGGGCTTCCATAAGCTGTGCTTCTTCTTCGGTACCGCGCTCATGGTCGTAGCCGAGCAGATGCAGAATGCCGTGCAGCAACAGAAAATACAGCTCGCTTTCAAAGGGCAGCTCGGCCTCGCGGGCATCCCTGGCGGCGGTATCGGCGGAAATGATCACATCGCCGAGCAGGCCGGGATGCAATCCGGCATCTTCGCCTTCCTGCATGGCAAAGGAAATAACGTTGGTAGGCTTGTCGCGCTGCAGATAATCGCGGTTGATCTGCTGTATTTCGACATCGTCGACAATCACCAGGGATAATTCGGCGTCAGGACATCCCGAGTCGTTTAAGATCCTCTGTGCTACCTTTTCCAGTGTTTCCGCCATTATCTTTTGATTCTTTTGGCGGTTCTCGATGTGAATCGTCCCCATTTTTTTTCTTGACCGTTTCCTTCTCCCGCTCCTTGTGCACAGGCTCGGGGTAGTCGATCCTGTGGTGGAAGATTCCAGCCAGGATGCGGTTGAAACTTTTGGCAATGTTATGCAGATCCTTGAGGGTCAATTCGCACTCGTCGAGCTGACCGTCGATAAAGATATTATTGATGATCTTCTGCACCATCCCCTGAATCCGGGCCGGGGTCGGATCGGTCAGGGTACGGCTGGCAGCTTCGATGGCATCGGCCAACATGATCAAGGCAGCTTCCCGCGTCTGGGGTTTGGGACCGGGATAACGGTAATCCCGTTCGTTGATCTGCTGAACTCCCGGATCCTCCTGATTTTTGGCCTTGTCGTAAAAGAACTTGATCAGGGCCGTACCATGATGCTGACGAATGATGTCGATGAGGGTCTGACCGAGCTTGTTCTCGCGAGCCATGTCGGCGCCTTCCTTGACATGCGACATGAGGATTAGGGCGCTCATGGAGGGACTCAACTTATTGTGGCGGTTTTCCTGGGTGCCGATATTTTCGACAAAATAGAGCGGTTTGCGAATCTTTCCTATGTCGTGATAGTAGGCGGCCACCCGGGCCAGCAGCGGATTGGCGCCGATGGTTTCGGCGGCCGCTTCGGCCAGATTGCCGACAATGATGGAATGATGGTAGGTGCCGGGAGCCTGAATCATGAGTTCACGCAACACCGGCGTGTTCATGTTGGCCAGTTCCAGCAATTTGATATTGGTGGTGTACTTGAACAAGGTTTCGACCAGCGGCACCAGACCGGTAACCAACAGCGCGCAGATGAATCCGCCGGCAAAACCGAAACCGGCCTTGTAAAGCATCTGGATATCTAATCCGCGTCCGCCGATGAGCTGTGTAGCCAGAACCATGCTCACGTTGACCAGAGACAACCGCCAGCCGGCCTGATAGAGGGAGGTTCTCTGGATACAATGGCGCACCCAATGGCCTCCGGTAAGACTGCCGACCAGGGCGTACAGGGCAATATGCAGATTGTCGCCGAACAACAGCCCGATGACCATGGAAAAAGCCACGCCGAAAAGCAGCGCCACCTCGGAATTCAGGACAATGCGCACCAGCATGGCGCCGACGGCGAAGGGAAAAGCGTAGTAGTAGCTGGAGGATTCGATATAGGGGAACGCCCCCTCCAGGGCGCTGCAGATAAAGATCGCGAGCTTGACCAGGATGAACAGTCCGACAAAGGTGACCGCCATAAACAGTAGATCACGGTTTTCAGGGCGATATTTGCTGATATTCCTGCGACCGTAGCGATGAGCGATGGACAAAAACAGCAGCAGGGCCAGAAACAGACCGGCGGCCATACGCAGGGACATCTGATCGCTCCCCAGCGCCCGCAGGGCCTTAAGCTTGGCGACCTGCTCTTCGGTAACCCGTTCGCCTTCACGAACGATCATTTCGCCCTTTTTGACCTGCATGAGGACCGGCTTGACAGCCTCCCTGCCCGTCTGGCGGCGGTTTTCCATCTCACTCTGATTGTAGGTCAGATTGGGCCGCAGCAGCTTGGACACCTGGGCGGACAGTATCTTGCGGTTGGCGGCAGACAGGTTTTCGAGTTCGTCCAATTTTTCCGCTACCCGATCGAGCGCGTCACCGATACCGATAACCTGATCGAGCCCCTGGGTAACACGTTCTTCACGGGTAACCAGGTTGCGAACCACGATGCCGCGTTCGCCTTCGGTCTGGAAAAGCTGAAGATTGCCGACAATCTGGTTGAGCATGACCTGATGCATGACCTGCACGAAGAAGTCGGCCTGTTCCGGATTGGAGGCGAGATGTCGCAACACCGCCATCTCATCATCCGAAAGACTGATGCCGAGCACCGTTTCCAACTCACGACGTTCGCCCCCCCCGGAGTCCGCCTGCTTTTGCAGCATCGAGAATCCCCGTCGCAAACGTTCCGTGATTTCGCGGGCGGCCCTGGGATCATAATCGTAAAGCGGCAAAACCGCATCGGCGGCCTCCCGCTGTTTCTTTTCCGTCAGCGTCTCATCCGGCACCAGCAAGTCGCGCGGAGCCTTGACATTGCGCTGGGCTATATCTCCCGGTTGATAGAATCCGGGAATGAAACCTCCCTTGGGAATGACGATAAACGCAATCAGAAGACTTACCACCAGCAACATCAGGTTGCGCTGGGTAACCTGATCGGTAAAAAGTCGAAAACTCATATAGGCAGGAGCAGGCTTGCCCTTGCGGGCCGAGCTTTCCTGCTTTCGGTCAGTCTTGCCGGTCATGACGATCCGTCTCTCCTTCATTTGCAGGCGCGCCGGATGGCCGGTTACGCTTCCGATCGTATGCTTTGACGATAGCCTGAACGATGGGATGTCGCACGACATCGCGATCGGAGAAATAATTGAAATGAATCCCCTCGATTCCCCGCAACACCTCCGCAGCTTCGAGCAGTCCCGACTTGCGTTCGGTCGGCAGGTCGATCTGGGTTATATCGCCGGTAATCACGGCCCTGCTGCCAAACCCGAGACGGGTGAGAAACATTTTCATCTGTTCGGCGGTGGTATTCTGTGCCTCGTCGAGAATCACAAAAGCATCGTTGAGGGTACGACCTCGCATAAACGCCAGGGGGGCCACTTCTATAACCCCCTTGTCGATATACATCTGGCCGCGATCGTAATCGAGCATATCGAAAAGGGCATCGTACAGAGGCCGCAGATAGGGATTGACCTTTTCGGCAATATCGCCGGGCAGAAACCCCAGTTTTTCCCCAGCCTCGACAGCCGGTCGAACAAGTACGATGCGCGCCACTTCCTTTTTCAACAAAAACGACACCGCCATGGCCATGGCCAGATAGGTCTTGCCGGTACCGGCCGGGCCGATGCCGAACACGACCTCGTTGTGGCGAATAGCGTCGATATAGGCTTTTTGCGCAAGGCTTTTGGGAGAAATGATTTTCTTCCGGGCGGAAATACAGACGGTGTCGAGAAAGATATCTTTCAACCGCGCCTTGGCGTCGGCCTTGAGAATCCGAACTGCATAATCGATGTCGGGAGGATAAATGGGATAATCCGACTTCAGCAGACCGTACAATTCTTCCAGCAGGCGCTGCGCCAGCGCGACCTGGTGATCGTCACCGGTAATGTGCAGCTCGCCCCCCTTGGAGGCGATACGCACTCCCAGGATCCGTTCGATCTGCTTCAGATTGGCGTTGGCTTGACCGAAAAGGAGGTTCGCCAGCCGTTGATCCTCGGCGGCAAACCTCCCGCTTGAATTCCGTGTACTCAAAAAATATCCTTTGATTTTAGTCTATTGATCCTCTTCCTTTACCACTGATCGTCCGGTAAAATCAATCCTTTTTGGCCACCCCCGCCCGCCTAAAATGCCAAAAAAGAGGTTCCAATTCGATACTAATGTGCTATAAATGGGTCGGTCTTAAGACCGGCATGGATCACCATTAATCCTATTCCATTTTCAGAGGGGCTTGTCATGAGCGAAATCGTTGATATTTATGCCCGCGAAATCCTCGATTCGCGGGGAAATCCGACCGTTGAAGTTGAAGTATTTCTCGAAAGCGGCGCCATGGGGCGTGCCGCCGTTCCCAGCGGTGCCTCCACCGGCGAGCGTGAGGCACTGGAAATGCGCGACGGCGATGCGGACCGCTACCTCGGCAAAGGAGTACTCAAGGCGGTGGATAACGTCAACAACGTTATTGCCGCGGAGCTGCTCGGCTGGGAATCGACCGAGCAGGCCGCCATCGACCAAAAACTGATCGAACTCGACGGCACCGAATTCAAATCCACTCTTGGCGCCAACGCCATGCTCGGCGTATCTCTGGCCTGTGCCAAAGCGTCGGCCGAAGAACTCGGCCTCAGCCTCTACCAATACCTGGGCGGCCCCAATGCACGCGAACTGCCGCTACCCATGCTTAACATCCTTAACGGCGGCGCCCATGCCGACAACAACGTCGACATTCAGGAATTCATGATCATGCCCGCCGGCGCGGACTCTTTCAAGGAAGCCCTGCGCATGGGTGCGGAAATCTTCCACGCCCTGAAGTCGGTCCTCAAAAAACGCGGGTACAACACCGCCGTCGGTGATGAAGGCGGCTTCGCTCCCAATCTCAAAAGCAACGAAGAGGCCCTTGAGGTTATCATGGAGGCCATAAAGGCCGCCGGTTACAAGCCGGGAGACGACGTGCTGCTGGCTCTCGACGTGGCTGCTTCGGAACTCTACGCCGACGGCAAATACAACCTGGCCAACGAACCTCAGCCCCTTAAAACGGCTGCCGAACTGGCCGATTTTTACGCCGACCTCGTCGATCGCTACCCCATCATCTCCATCGAAGACGGCATGGCCGAAAACGATTGGGACGGCTGGAAAATTCTTACCGACAAGCTCGGCAAGCGCATTCAGATCGTCGGCGACGACCTGTTCGTCACCAACACCAAAATTTTCAAGGAAGGCATCGAAAAGGGTATCGCCAACTCCATCCTCATCAAGCTCAACCAGATCGGCACCCTGACCGAAACTCTCGAGGCCATCGAAATGGCCAAACGCGCCGGCTACACAGCCGTCGTCTCCCACCGCAGTGGCGAAACCGAAGATACCACCATCGCCGACCTGGTCGTGGCCACCAATGCCGGACAGATCAAGACCGGCTCCGCCTGCCGTACCGACCGCGTATGCAAATATAACCAGTTGCTGCGCATCGAAGATCAACTTGACGAAGCTGCCTGCTTCAACGGCCGGGAAGTCTTCTACAACCTGCGTTAAGCTGCGCCGATTCGGTTCGGCACAGCAATGAAAACGGCAGTAAAAAAGACCGAAGGCCTGCGTAGATCCGCAGGCCTTTGTTTATTCAGCGGACATGATTTCTTTAGCGAAATTCTGATCGATCTGTATGATCAGTCTCCCTCCGCATCGGGGGCTTCCGTTTTGACATGGCGCAGCAGAATAGGCCGACCGAAAGCCGCAACGATAACCAGGGCCAACAGGAACAAAAGAGCCATCAGGTCGGTTCGAATTAAACGAATCACCAGCGCAATCGAGGCTGCCGTCCCCGTCAGACTGCCGAATCCCGTAACCGAACGCCTGCCGATCCGCTGCCAAAAAGCGAACCCGCATACAATGGAAAAGGTGAATAAAAAGGCGAGGCTTGCAGCCTCAACCAGACTGTTGAGTGCGCCCAGCGCTGCAAGGACAGCGGCCAACCCACCAAGTCCAATCACGGCTCGGTCAGGGATCCCGGCCCGGTTTTTATGATCGAGAGATGCCGGCAACTCGCCATCCGCAGCAACTTCATGAGCCAGTCTTGCGGTGGCAAAAAGAGTTGAGTTGATCGCCGACCCGGTTGAGAAAGCCGCACCGATCGTGACCAGAATGAGTCCGAAGGTTCCTGCCGCCTGCTGCCCGGCAATAGCCAAAGAGACCTCTTTGTGCTTTACCACATGTTCGGCACCGATAAGCATCGCCACCCCGATCGCAACCATGACATAGACCACGATTACAACGATAATTGCAGACAACACGGCCCGCCGAAGCGTTTTATCCGGCCTGGCGATATCCTCGTAATCGTAAGTCAGCAGCTGAAAACCTTCATAGGCCATGAACACCGAAGCGGCACCGAACAGTGCCGCTCCGACTCCCGATTCAGGCATCCCCCGTGAAAGCATCGGCGGGTTCCACTGGGCCATTCCCCACCCAGCAAGTCCCACAAGCACGATCAACTTGAACCATACCAGAAACACCTCGACGGCGCCGGCCTCCCCCACCCCGCGCAGATTTAAAACAACGAATACACCCATAATGGCCATGGCCGTAACGCGCGGAAACCATGTCTCAAGACCGGCGACATGACCAAGATACTGTCCAAAGGTATAGGCATACACCGCATTGGTAAGAACATACCCGATGATCAACACCCAGGACAGGCTGCCAGCAAAACCTTCCGCATTGATCTCGCGCAGAAACGTGAAAGCACCGCCCCCTTCTCCGTAATGACCGGCAAGCGTCACATAGCTGTACCCGGCCGAGAGGGCAATGAGCCCGGCAACGGCAAAACTGAACCACGCCCATGCGCCGGCGATTTCGATCACCACGCCGAGGGTCGAGAAAATACCGCCACCCACCATGCCACCGACGGCCATCGACCAGGTTCCGTTAAAACCGAGCTTCGATTGTGTTTTTGCCATATCCGCCGCTTTCTGGAAATATCAGACCAGGGTTGTTGATGCAACGCAGAAAGCCTGCCGGCTCATCTTCCGAATCCGGCACCCTTCGTGAATAATATCATTGCCCTAAGAGGGATCAATATTCCGGTGGGCTTTTTGTTCTCAGCCGGAAAAGCCGCGGAACTTGCCACCGCAAACGAGCGCACCCGAGGCCGCCTGTTTTTCACACACGATTCCGGAGAGGAAAGGGCCCTCTCTTAACAAGTCTGGCATCCTGCTTCGGAAAATCCTCTCTCCTTCCGTGGCGGCTCCTCGAACCTTGACAAGGTAGGGGCCTCTGTTTCAATTAAAAAAAACC
>JASKKK010000059.1 GCA_030154185.1 Desulfuromonadales bacterium | reverse complement strand
CACAGCGAACAACGATTCAGGATTCATAATGCAGCAAAACCTCCAGAGTGGGATAGACCCTCTTCATACCATTACCCACTTGAAATAGCGAGGAGCCTGGTTATGCCTTTGGAGGCAACTATGAAATTTGAACACAAAGAAATTGTTAACGGTAAAACCATAATTACAACATCGAAGCGATTTCTGTTTTGGCACATTATTACCAAATACGAGGCCCAAAAAGAGTTTCCAAAAGGTTATTGGGAGTGGCTGCGGTTGCCGAACAGGAATCTTGTGCCGGATGCTGTTTCTTTCCAGTTAGATGCTTGGAACAGAATGTAGGCATAACATTGTTGATATATGGAAAAATTTCCACCTATCAACCTTATAGCAGACAAAATTTTCCACTTATCACGATATTAAAGGGGTAAAAGTGGAAAATTGGCCTGCTATTTTTCCACCCATTGTTAGTAAGCGATCTCTAACCATCGCTCTCCCCAAAAAGACTCTTCCCTATCCACATCAACCGCCCCAAACTTAAGAAAAAAAGCCACCCGCCGAATCTGTTTCGGCTGGGCGGCTCTGGCCTTCTGCAATCGGTATGATGCTGCCCGGCATGTCCTTCGGCCGCCGAAAAAACAAAAAGTCCTTCATAAATACCGACAAATATCACAATTTGTCAAACATTCTAATGTGTTTACCCGAACATCATCCCCTGCCCAGCGCCGTAGCGAGCCCGTCCAGGACGTACTGCACGGCCAGAAAAGCCAGCACCAGGCCCATGATGCGGGTCACCACGGTGGTGCCCAGTTTGCCCAGTACGCGGGTCAGCAGTTCGGCTTTGCTCAGGATGACGAAGGAGCCGGCGAATACCACCGCCGTGCCGAGCAGCAGAGCCAGATAGCCGAGGGGGCCGGAGGCGCGGCCGGCGAAGATCAGGGCGGTGGCGATGGTGCCGGGACCGGCCAGCAGGGGAATGGCCAGGGGGGTGATGGAGATGTCCTTTTTGATTTCGGCCAGGCGTTCCTCGCCGGGGCTGGTCTCGGTGCCGCTGGTGCGGCCGTAGAGCATCTCAAGGGCGATCGCGAACAGCAGAATGCCGCCGCAGGTGCGCACCGCCGCGGTCTTTATGCCGAAATAACCGAGTACCCACGGCCCGGCCAGGATGAAGAACCAGACCACCACCGCCGCCACGAAGCAGCCGCGCAAGGCCATGGTACGGCGCTCGGCGGCGCTGTCGTGAGGGGTGATGGCCAGGAACACCGGCGCGCCGGCCACCGGATCGACGAGGATGAAAAGCTGCACGACAAATGTGATCAGCAGATCCAGACTGGCTTGCATGCCCTCTCCTTTCGGCCCGGGGGTTCGACTTCCCTTTTAAAAAGTATACCTATATCCGGAAGGAAATCGAAAACACCATGGTGAAGGGCGCGCCCTGATAATAGCCCATGCTGCCCGGATGGGTATCGTCCGAGGCATCCATGCCGCCGATGTATTTCTTGTCGAACAGGTTGAGGAAATTCAGCTTCAGCCTGGGTTCCTTGAAACACCACAGGTTCTTGAGGCGATAGGCCAGATTGAGATCGACCAGCCAGTAGGAGCTGAGCGGCTCCTGGTTCAGAACATCGCCGTAGCGCCTGCCGGTATAGCGCACCACGGGGGTCACGGATAAGTCGCCCAGGCGGTAATCGGCCATGAAGCTGGCGCCGAACATGGGGGTATCGCTGATCTGGTTGCCTTTGACATCGAGTTCGCCGCTGGCCAACGCCTCGATATTCTTTTCGAACTCGAAGTTGTTGTAGAAACCGTTGGCGGCCAGCAGCAGGTTGTCCATGAGGTGGACGCCCACTTCGAGTTCGGCCCCGTAGGAACGGGCGGTGGCGACGTTCTGGTTGACCAGCAATCCGGAGGTTTGGTCGTAGACATTCACCGCCTTGTCGAAGTGCCGGGAATAGAACAGCACCGGATTCAAATACCAGCGGCCGAAATCGAACCGCGCCCCCAGGTCGTAATGATCGGATACCTCGAGCTCGACGCTGCTCCACAGGTCCGACAGGCTGACACCGGCGGCGGCGAACTTGCCGCGGCGCATCACGTAGGAAGGATAGGCCGGGAAAGCCGTCCGGCCGACGTTGCGCCCATAGGTGAAATAGAAGTTGGCCCTGTCGGACAGATCGAAGGAGATGCCGGCAAAGGGCAGCACCTTGTCCATGTACTTGCGGCCGACGCTCGCCAGGGGGTCGTGGGTCTTGACGCCTCCGGGGAAGTAATAGGATCTGATTTCGCCGAATTCCTCATAAAGATAGCGCACGCCGCCGGTCAGGTGCAGACGGCCGAATGTACGGTCGAGCTGCAGATAGGGGCTGTGAATTATGTGCTTGCTGTTGTCGGACAGCAGCGAATAGCCGTCGTACTCCAGGCCGCCGGAGGTCGGAAGATACCTCTTCCATTTCGTAGGCGGACCGGGCCGTTCCTGCTCGTGATACCAATAGCCCGCGGTCAGATCGAACAGCGGCAGTTCGGCATCGTACTGGGCCACCACGCCGAGACGGTGGTGATTCATCTCCCACTTGCGTACCACGGGGGTTTTTTTGCCATTCACCGGTTCCGTCACGCCGACCATCCAGTACCCCTGGTTCTTGTTGAAATACGGCTTGACGGAAAACCGGCTCTTTTCCGTCAGACGAATCTCCAGGTTGGCCAATACGGAATACCCTTCGAACTGGTGGCGGTTGTAGTCGTAATAGTGGATGTCCTCGGCGGCATTGCCGGTCAGCTCGCTGTTATAGCTGTACTTGTCGTACCGGTCGAGGTGCCGGGCCTGGTCATAGGTCAGGGAGCGGAAATCGTGGGCCTCGATGCTGATATAGTTGCCGAACAGTTCCAGCTTGACCCGGTCGCCAAAATCGTGGGTCAGGCCGAAATCGAGGTTGTGCCGCCAGTCCGGGCTCTGTCCTTCGCCGTGCCACTTGTCCGCGTCGGTAAAACTGTAGGAGGCAAAGGCTCGCGTGCCGCCGGGAAGCCGCCCCGAATCGAGCCGGAGGAAAGAACGCTGGTAATCGAAGGAACCGATGAATTGTTCGAAGAAGGCACCCGGCTCCTCGGCCGGCCGGCGCAATCGGTAATCGATCAGGCCGGCGTTGGTGGCAAAGGCCAGACTCCTGGAGGTCGGGATGCCCCCTTTGTAGAGAGTCAGCCCCTCGACGTTTTCCATATCGAACAGGTACTGGCTGCTACCGGGCATACCGGTGACCTGCAGTCCCTCGATGAGCAGGTTGGAGCCGGGGGCCTTGATACGCTGTCCGCGTATCTTCGTACCGTTGTTGAAGAAGTTGCCGTACCCGTAGGGTTCTTCACTGCTGATCTGCACCGACGGCAGGGTGCGCAGCGCCTGCAGCGGATTGCCCTGGCTGACGCCGCCGATACGTTCGATTCCCTCGCGGGTCAGGCTGGTTTCGGTCCACGGCTCGTCCGTCTTGGCATCGAACAGCACATGCCCGCCCTTGCCGGCGACCTCGACGGCCTCCAGACTCAGAGCGGATGCATCTTCATCCTGCGCGGCTTCGTTCGCCGCGGAGGCCGCAAAGGCCAGACCGGACCAACCGGCGATCAGAAAAAATCCCAACAACAGTATGGTACGAACCAACCAGATCATAAATCCCTCCTTGAAAAACACATGCCGGTACCGCCCTCCGCAAATGCCCTCGCATCCGGAGTCGGTACGCCGATATCAATCGATGGAAAAGCGTCTCGCGCCCGCCTCAAACCAAGCAACAAGCGCGTAAAAGGCTGAATCAGGGGTGATTTCGGTTCATTTCGTAAACGTTGAAGAGCCGTGGAGCGGCGGGGAGGACGAATCCGCAAGCAGCTTTTGCGCGGATGCCGTCAGATCGTCCAGAGCATGCGGAGTCGAAGCATCGATGACCCGGATCGGATGCAGCTGCCATTTTTTGCAGACCGCCTCCAGCCAGGCGGACTGAACCACCCACAGCTGGGGAAGACGGCATCGGTCCAGCAAAGGGGGAAGCACATCGGCCCAGCCGGCGCCGCGCAATTCGAGGGAGCCGACTTCATCGACCACCAGCAGATCCGCGCCGGCGCAACGGGACAAAGCCAGGGCCCGGCGGCCGGCGGCAAACCCTTCGGGATGGAATGCATAGGGGAAATCGTTCGGACCGCGATCGTGTATCAGATCGGCCAGCGGGGTGCGCCGTCCGTCGCTCAGATCGACCAGGGTGAAGCCGCTGCGCCGATGGTCCTGCCAGTGCCCCTCGGCCAGGATGCCGGCCGGCTTGCGCCCCTGACGGCGCAAGCGGTGCACCAGGCGCAAGACCAGCGTGGTTTTGCCGCTGTGGGCCGGGCCGCTGACAATGATCAACGGCCCGTGCTTGGTGCGCGTAACGTTCATCAGCCGGGATTCCTTCAAGCTCGCGTCCAGCACCAGGTGTTGCTCGGTTTTCCGAAGGAGCGGTTAAGCTGATCGGGAACAAAAGGCATGTCGTAAAATTCCCGGTAAAAGGACTTTGCCTCCCAGGCGATATCGAAATTAAACCGCTCGGGATGCAGGATATTGGCGAGGAAAAGCAGGCCGAGAATCCAGCGCGGGCCGCCGAAATCACTGGACGGCACCGGCGGGGTATAGATGCGCAGGTTGCGCACGGCATCGACATCCACCCCCAACCGCAGGCACTCGGCATGAAAGTCCTTGACCGGACTGGACAGAAAGGCCGATATGACCATCACCTCGGGATTCAATGCGTTCAGGACCTCCCGGTCGATGCTCATCCCCGGCCGGCCCGACAGCTCCAGCCTCCGATTGACGCTTTCTCCGCCGGCCAGCTCCACCATCTGGTTTTCGAAGCGCGGTCCCTTGATGGCGAACAGCGGCTTGCCCATGGCGTAATAGACCCGGGGACGGCGCGACATCCCTTTCAGCCCTCGTGCCACCACCGCCAGCCTGGCCTCCAGGTAGGCGACCAGCGTCGCCGCCCGCGTTTGGCGCCCCGTCAATGCACCGAAATATTCCAGCGTCGCCAGATAGGCGGAAGGATGCTGAATGGAATGGTGCAGTTCCCGCAGACTCTGCCGGCCGAGAATCTGTTCCCAGACCCGCACCACCTCGGCCGTATCTTTTACGCCCAGAGCGATGAGCATCGATTGAACGATCTCCAGCGCTCTGGTGAAGGGATAGCCGCCCTGAAAATCCCCTTCCTTGAAATCGCCGGTCATCGGCCGGCCCCGCAGATCGAGCGAGGCCGGCCCGTGCGGGCAGCGGCGCGGTTCCGCAGCCAGCAGCCGCGCGCCCATGGGACCGTAAAAATCGCGCCTGAGCAGCACTTCGCCGCACTCCGGACAGAGACTGTGGAGCTGGTCGGTGCCGGGGGAGTTGAACAGGTAGACATGGCGCAGGGTCTTTCGCAGATCGAGGACCGCCGCCTCCGACTCCAGAATGGTCGGTTCCCAGGCGGGGTCGGCGGATTCCAGGGGGATATAGCGCATCACCTGCAGAGGGATGGCCGGCGAGATTTTCGCCACCCGGCGGGCCAGTTCCTGCAGTTCGTCACGGTTGTCCCGCCGGTGCATGCAGGCCACTTCGACATGCACGCCGGCCTCGTGCAACAGACGCACGTTGCGCAGCACCGCATCGGGGGATCGTCCGCCGCAGGCCCGATACGCCTCCTCGGTGAGGCCCTTGACGCCGATATTGATAAAGTCGACAAGCGGCAGCAGACGGGACAGCGACGGCTCGGTGAAGGCGCCGTTGGTGGCGCAGCCCACCAGCAGACCGGCGGCGCGCGCTGCATTTGCGACCCGGACAAAGGTGTCGAGGCCGGCCAGGGGATCGTTCATCAAAAAGGCGATGCCCCGGCACTTTTGCGCGATGGCTTTGTCCGCCACCTGCTCCGGCTTCAGTTCCTGCAGTATCGAACTGGCCGGATCCATCTCGCGCACCAGCGTGGTGGAGATGCAGCCGGGACAGTCGAAATTGCAGCCGACCGTGCTGATCTGCAGAAACTTGCTTCCCGGATGAAAGTGCAGCATCGGCATGGTTTCGATGACGATCGGGCAGGCGATCAGGTAACGGTCGGGATAGCACTCCTCCATGGCGTCTCCGTTCCGTCGGTACTGTCCGCATCCGCCGAGGTCCCCGTCCGCCACGGTGCAGCGGTTTTCACAATTAAGGCACTGCATGGAATGCTCCTTTTCGATCCCCGTCGGCCCTTGCCGACGAGGCCGGCTTGCTCATGACGACCCAGGTCCCGTAGCCATCCTCGATGATCCGCCAATCCGCTTCCGGAACCTGCAACAAGGCCTCCTCCAGAAACTCCCGATGCAGCCAGCGGGCACGTTTTTCGGGATTATCCTTGCGCGCCCAGTGCGGCCGCATGCGGTTTGCCTCCTCAAGACTCTGATAACGACTGAATCCGCCCCCGACAAAAGTCAGGCCTCCGGGTTGCAGCACCCGGAATATTTCCCGGAAGGCCGCCGCATGATCGTCCCAGAAAGGTATCGACCCCCGGCTTACCACCAGCCTGGCATAATCATCCGGCAACGGCATGGCATGCACATCGCCCTGCAGAAAGGTCAGACGGTCGCCGGGCAAGCCGTGGAAACGCGCGTTTTCGGCCGCCAGCGCCAGGGCGTCGGGATTGATATCCATGCCCGACAGTTCCAGATCGGTAATCTTGCCCAATTCGATAAGCAGCGGGGCGCCGCCGGTACCGATGTCCAGACAGCGACCGCCGGTTATATCGAAATCGTCGACGATCTGCCTGGCCAGCAGCGGATACATGGCGGCGAAAGGGTGGTGACGGTCATACCGGTAAAATGCCAACAAATCCTTTTTGTTTTTTTTCACGCCATACTCCCTGAGCCTGCATCCATTTCGGACAGGGTCTGGTAATAGGTGCCGAATGCACAGGCCCGGCACAGCGGGTCGGCCTGCCCCTGGCCGGTGGGCACATCGCGATAATCGAGCACCGTTTCCCCGCAGCGGCTGCAGCGGACGATACGCTCCGGAGGACCGGGCAGGTCGCCGGGACCGAACGCGACCCGGACTCGCTGCCAGGTCATCAGTTCCTCATCGGCTTTTGCCAGGGCTGCGGCCATGGCCCGGTCCGGCGGCAACCCATCGTCGCTGGTTCCGCGACTGGCCACCCGCCAGGCTTTTTCGGTTTTCTGATTGACGAAGGTGGCCGCCATCTTGCCGTAATCGTAAAATTTCAGGCTGCGACGGCCGAGACGCACGCCGGTAGCCATGATAATGGCGTCGGTGATGCATCGATCGTTCTCCACCATGACGATCAGATCCTTGATATGTTCCGCGGCCACCAGCTCCAGCCCCTTTTTGGCCATGCGCACGCCGGCCACCTGCCCCATGCAGAGATGACCGTGAAACGCTTCGCACCGTTTGAGCATCGCCTGCACATCATCAACCTTCAGCATACTTCCTCCTTCAACAGCGGCCTGCGCCCAAAACCGGCCGATGCGTATCGTGCCTTTCACAATCGCACAGTCGGCTGCGGAGACGCTGCGGTACGCATATTTTGAAATTTTCCAGCAACTGCCAGACCTCGACTTCCGCGTGGTACAGATGACAGAGATTCTGCCGGTTCACCACGGCATCCGGCGGTCCCTCGGCGACGACGTTGCCGTCGCGCAGCATGACGACCTGGCTGGCCACCCACAACACATGATCGGGGAAATGGGTCGACATGACGAAGGTGTAACCTTCGCCCGAGAGGGTGGCCAGTTGATCCAGCAACTTGATCTGATTACCGTAATCGAGCCCGTTGGCCGGCTCGTCGAGAATAAAGGTATGCGCCCCCTGGCAGAGGGCGCGGGCGATAAGGACCATCTGCCGCTCGCCGCCGCTGATTTCGGTATAGGGGCGCCGGCTCAGGTGACTTATCCCCAGTTTATCCAGAGCCTCCAGGGCCAGGCGTTCGTCCCGACGATGGTAGCTCGACCAGAAACCCTTGTGCGGCAGGCGCCCCATGAGCACCACGTCGAGGGCGCGGTAGGCAAACGCGGCTTTGTGTATCTGCGGTACATAGGCCACCCGGCGGGCCAGCTCGCGACGATCGTAAGAGGAAATCGGACGGCCTTCGAAGCGGACTTCGCCGCCGTCTGCGGGCAGCAGCCCCAGCAGCGTTTTGAGCAGAGTGGTCTTGCCGCAGCCGTTGGGACCGAGCAAAGAAACCAGGCTGCCTTTGTCGATGGCGAAGCTGACATGGTCCAGTACCGGACGTCCGCCGTATCCGAAGGAAATATTTTGGGCTTCCAGTAGCGCCATATTATCCCCACCCCTTTCGCGCGTTTTTCAAGACCAGGATAAAGAACGGTATGCCGATCAGGGCGGTGATGATGCCGAGGGGAATTTCGATATCGAGCAACAGGCGGGAAACATCGTCCACCACCACCAGGTACAGGCCTCCGAGCAGAGCGGAGACCGGCAGCAGCATGCGATTGTCCGGCCCCACCAGCATGCGCCCGATATGCGGAATGATCAGCCCCACCCAGCCGATGAGGCCACCGACCACGACTGTCATCGCGCTTATCACCGTGGCGAAAAAGATCAGCCAGAAACGGATCAGGCTTACGTTCACGCCCAGGCTGCCGGCCTCTTCGTCCCCCATGCTCAGCACGTTGAGATAGCGGGCCATCACCAGCAGGCCGACGATGCCGAGAATGACGGGAACGGAAATCCACAGCACGGTATGGCTGTCGGCCATAGACAAGCCGCCCATCAGCCAGTAGACGATAGCCGGCAAGGTATCGTAAGGATCGGCGAGATATTTGACGATGGACAGCAGCGAGGTAAACAGGGAACCGCTGATGATTCCGCCGAGAATCAACATCAAAAGACGATCTCCCCGGTAGAGACGCGCGATACCGACGGCGATGGCGACGGCCAGAAGTCCCCCGGCAAAACAGCAGAGCTGCACCCCGAACCAGCCCCTGGACAACAACATGCCGAGAGCCGCGCCGCACGAGGCGCCCGGCAGCACCCCCAGCAGGCCCGGGGAAACCAGGGGATTGATGAACATGGATTGAAAGGCGGCACCGGAAGTCGAAAGTGCGGCACCGATAAGCACCGCCGCCGCGATGCGGGGAGCCCGGATCTCCCACAGAATGTTGCGCAGCAGGTCGTAGCGCTCAGGTTCGAGAGCCGGCCACCCCGTCACCTGCTGTCGCAGAAACAGCAGGATCTCGTGAATCGAAACCGGATATTTGCCGAGGCTCAGGGAAACGGTCACCGTCCCCAGCAGCAGCACAAGAAGAAATCCCGGCAGCCACAGCCGATTCAGGGACGGTACCGTCAGGCGGTCGAGGCTGGCCGCTTTATCCATGGTGTTCTCCCTGTGGTTTTTCGAGAATGATGCGGATATCCTCGGCGGTAAGCTCCGATCGCAGAAACAAACGGTAGAATTCCCGCATCTCCTGCCCTATGTCGAGAGGGAATCGCTGCGGATAGAGGATCCGGGCCACCCATTTGAGCCCCAGCAGACGCATGAAACAGGGCGGGCGGTCAAACCAGTTGAAGGGTATCCTCGGAATCAGGTAAACCCGTCGGTTTTTGACGGCCGGCACACGGCGCCACTGCGGCGAGGCATAAATGCGCTGAAAAAAGGTCGGATCCTGCACCAAAATCACTTCCGGCCGATACAGCAGGACCTGCTCCATAGAAACCTTTTCCATGCCGTAGAGGTCTTCCACATCCCCCTCGTGCACATTGAGACCTCCGGCCAGATCGATCAGTTCCGCATGCCAGGTGCCCCGGCCGTCGGTACTGAGCCCGTCGGCCCCCTCGGCATAGTAGACACGCACCCGCTCGGATTTCGGGATATCTGCCACTTTCGGCAGGATTTGCCGCAAGGTCTCTTCGGCATAAACGGCAAGCTCTTCAGCGCGCCGTGGTCTTCCCAGCAATCGCCCCATGGCGCGGATGTCCCGCGGATAGTCCTGCAATGCCTCAAGCGTCATATAAGCGACGGGAATGCCGGCTCGCTTCAGGAAATCGTCGAACTGGGCATCGATGGCGTTTTTCTGCCAGCAGATCACCAACTGAGGCTCGGTCCTGAGCAGAACTTCGAGGTTGGGAGTGTGCCCCAGGCCGAAAAAGCCGCCGATCACCGGCAGACGCCACAAATCGAGAGGAAGATATTTTCGGTCCCGATCCTTGAGAGGGAAATTCAGTCCGACCATGAGGGAGGGATCGATGATACAGGCCAGATGGTTCTCCGGCGGCGAGGCAACGTAGACGCGCTGCAGCGGGTCGGGCAGATCGATCCGGCGTCCGACCATATCCACCACTTCGCGGGCGGCCGCGTCGCCGACCAGGGGCAACAGAAATCCTCCCGCCAGCAAAACCAGAAGCGCACCTCGAACGATCGCCTGCAAACTGAAATTTCGCATCACAACACCTTTACGTTCGATTTAAAAAACAGAGCCGTTCAGGAATGCCCGACCGATATGCAGCAAGAATTAAAATCGATAGGCCACATTGCCGAAATAATTGATTCCCGCTTCCGGATAACCCTCATCGTAGGCATAGTCGGTATCGAACAGATTGTTGATGCCTGCCTCGACGGTCAGGCCCGGCAGCGGTTCGAAAACGGCCTTGGTATTGACGACGGCGAATTCGCCGGCGATCCGCACGCCGTCCGACGAACTGTAGGAATTGCCGTAGTAATTCATGTCGGCCTGCAGACTCAGCCACGCCAGGGGATGATAGCGGACATAGGTAAACAGCTTATGATTGGGAGTATTGGTCAATTTATCGCTGTTGCTGCGGTTGTTCCGTTCCATGAGGGTGTAGTTGATCCCCGCCTCCAGGGTCTCGGTCAGGTCGCCGCTGAGCTCCAGCTCAAGGCCGTACTGCTCCACCTTGCCGACGTTCTGGTTCTGGCCGGTGGTCGACGTCGGATCGTCGGGATCCTGAACCGTAGCCATAAGAATAAAATCCTCGATATCGCTGAAAAACAGCGCCGCATGGAAAGAAAACCGATCCCACAGCCGATCCCGGTAGCCGATCTGATAGTTGATGGCCTTTTCCGGTTTGAGGTCGGGGTTGGGTATGGCCTTGCCCAGCCGGTAGGAATATTTGTCCTTGATGGTCGCCAGGCGGGTTTTGTGGGCGACGGTGGCATACAGGGTGGCGGTGTCGTTCAGCTCGTAAAAGAGGCCGATCTGGGGATTCCAGGCATCGCTTTCATCCTTGGGAAAATCGACCAGTTCTCCGCCGATCAGATCCTGGGCATCGAGGGTCTTGATGGCATCGTAGCTCAGACCGGCCACCACCTGCAGGCGATCGGTCAGGGTGATGGTATCCTCGGCTCCGACGGAATAGATCTCGTCCTCGAAACGCTGGTAGGGATCGGGCCAGTTGTGTTCCGTGTGGACGTCGCGCTTGTAGTGGAAGGCCAGCTTCAGTTGGTTGCGCGGCACCAGGTCGGTACCGACCTCCAGCGAACCGCCGTAGGTGTGATCGTCGTAATTGCTGCGAAAAGCGTATGGTCTGGTAATGGTGTCGTATTCCGCATCGTCGTAACTGAACAGGGAGTTCATGTAGCGATCGTAATAAAGTCGCGTTTTCACATAGGATGCCTCGCCCAGGCCGGTACGGGAGTTGAAATAATAGCTTTCCTTCTCCCAGTAGGGCCAGCGCCAGTAACGGACCCTGGTCGACGGATCACTGCCGGCATAGGGGGGGGTGCCTTTGACGCCGTGCTGGTAGATGTAACTTAAGGCGTATTCATCATCGCCGTACGGCGTCAGGCCGAGCTTGATATTGATCTTCCGGTCCCGTTGGTAGGAGTTCTCGCGACGTCCACCATCCTCGGCGGCCGTCTCCCGAAAATCGTCCGAGAGCCGAAAGTGGTCGATGTTGTACCAGGACGCCCCGGTCTGCAGATACCACCAGCCCTGGTTGGTTCCGAGATTGAGGTAAGCCTGATAGCTGTCGCCGGAGGCGTACCCGGCCCCGCAATTGCCTTCGAAAGCCTTCTCCGGCCGCTTGGATACGAGGTTGATCGCCCCGCCCATGGTATTGGGGCCGTACAGAACCGATGTGAAGCCCTTGGAAAGCACGATCTGCGACAGGTCGAAGGTCGTGAAGCGCCGCAGGTCGGGGTAGCCGTCGTACGGCACGTAGATGGGAATCCCGTCCAGATACAGCGGCACGTGGCGAAGATCGAAACCGCGCACGTAGACGGTACTTTCATTCCGTGCGCCGGTTTTGCTCATGTGCACCCCGGGCAACAGGTCGAGGGCCTCGGCGACATCGTCCCGATTGAAGCTGCGCAGTTCCTCTTCGGTAACGCGCTCGGTCAAGACGCTCGCAGCGCTCTGCTCCTGATTGCCGACCACCTCGACCTCGCCCAGAACGAAAACTCCGAGGGTCGCATCCTCCGCCATCGCCTCCGTGATCGACAGACATCCCAGCCACACAGAGACCAGCAGCATTCCGACAGACAGATAAGACCGCTTCATCATTTTGTGACAAACCATTTGTTCTGCCCTCCATTCATCATAAGAATTGAACGCTCAGCTGACCGCCAACGGTGATGCCGGTATCCTGCCATCCGAGCCTGGTCACATAATGCTGATCGCTGAGATTGCGACCATAAAGGGTTGCACGGGCCGCCAGCTTCCGGATGCTGAAATCGTAGTTGATATTGGCGTCGATACGACTGTATCCGCCGACGCCGTGAGAACTGTTGTCGGTTGCAAAGCGGCTGTTTTCATAGCCGCTGACGTAACGCAGGGACAGATTGCTTTCGATAACCCGCCAGCGGTGCTGCAACCGAAGGCCCAGCATGTGACGTGGAATCTGGCGCTCATCGTCGCGGTTGTCGGACTCCTGATAGGTATAGGTCAGGTGATAGGTCAACGGGTCGATCAGACGGCCGTCCAGTCCGGCCTCAAAACCGCGACGTTCCACATCGGCCGCTTCATAGATGCCGACATATACCTCGGGATCGTCCTGCACCTTGAGCGTTCCGACCCCCATTTTGTAATCGTCGATATCGTAGTAAAACAGGGTCAAAAAGCCTGAAAGATCACGCGTAATCTCGGCCTTCAATCCCAGTTCGGCATTCAGCCGCTTTTCGTCGTCCAGTTGCTGATCGTCGGTGGTGTGGATGAAACCGTCGGCTTGCGCCTCGGAGTAAGAGAGCCGCCCGGATACCCGCCAACCGGGCAGCAGCTCGTACGAAGCCCCCAGCGAAGCGGTCAGTACCGGCTCGGCCCATTCGTCCTCGAGCAGAGGCGTCGCCCCCTTGCCGGGACCGTACTTTTCGATGCCCTTGCTGACATGTTTCCAATCGAGCCGCAATCCTCCGTCCAACGTCATCCGTCCGTTGAGAAAGCGATGTTCGTCTGTGACATAGACGCCGTAGAGCTGCTCTTTGCGCGGCGTTGTTTCATAGTAGAACTCGCCGGTCGGCGTATCCCACAAAATGGCCTGCCCTCCGACCCGCAAGGAGTTGTCGCCCCATTGCACCACGTGCCGCAGACCGAATTCGGTGACATAGTCCTCCTGGTCGTAGATCGCTTCGGACGGTTTGGTAAAGGACTCCATGCGCAGATCGGTATCGACCCTGCCGGTATAGAACTCGAAGCTGGTGCTCTGGGTGTCGCTCCAGAGGTAGTTGAAATCGACCGCCCCCATGAAGGTGTGGAGGGGATCGTATTCCCATTTCGAATCGCTGGTTTTGTTTTCGTCCGTGGCCCGCTGGATTTCGCGCCGGGCCCAGTCGTAATAGAATGTACCGTTGATCACCATGCGCTTGCCGTCATAGCCCAGCCGCAGCAGAACCGAATCGGAATTCCTGGCGTTGTTCCAGCCGTCCCGGCCATCGGTATATTTCTTGTTGTACGAAAGCCGATAATGAAAGTTGCCGATGTCCCGACCGTGATAGACATGGCCGTCCAGACTATGGTAACTGCCGTATCCGGCCTTGAGACCGCTCTTGGAACCGCGCCCCGTCTTGGTGCGGATCAATACGAAACCCTGGTTGGAGGAAGCGGCAGCGGAAGTAAAATTGGTCAAGGGGCCCAGCGACAACACTGTGGCGTCCCGCACCACCTTGACATAGGCGATTTCATCCACGGGAAAGTTGGACATCACGCGCGATGCCTGCGACCAGGGGATATACAGGCCGTCCAGGATAATGCCGAGCCCGCCGCCTCCGCGCATCTCGGCGAAATTCAACCCCTTGCGTCCCTGAAAGGTCATGTTCAGACCGGCCGTGAAGTTCAGCACATCGTAAAGATCCCGCGGGTTGATATCCTCGATTTCCTCCTCGTCGACCACCTGAGTGGCCGCTTTGCTGCTTTCCGGCACCACGTAGCCGCTATAAAAGGGGGCTTCTCCCGGCCGTGCGTGTACCTCCACCGCCTCGAGCAACGCCGTATCGTCACCCCGACCGTTCGCCATGGCGCCGTTGGTACTCAAGAGGGGAAGCAAACATGCCGTCAGCAACATGATGGTTGTTTTCATTTTTGCCCTCCGCTTTTCAACATCACATGACATGAAATCTTTTATTTCAGAGACGATCCCACCACATGACCGCCCACTTGACGGTGCGCGGAACAATTCGCCGCCAGCGTCCGTCCCGGCAGGAAAAAGCGCTGTCGATGTACTCGCGCAGGATCTTTTCCTCCTGTGGCAGCAGCTCGCCAATGCGACAGCGCAAGGCCGTAAATACACTGTCCTTATCCCGATAGCTCTTGTTTTCCCGGTAGGTTATGAAATGCAGATTCGCCTGCAGCCCCATCTGATAAAGCAGGTTGTAGACATAGATGTAATCGGCGCCGAAACGGCGGCGACGACCGATGGCGCGGAACATGGCGGGATCGAGCGGCCCCTCTCCGGCGGGAGTGGAAATGCAGACGCGGCGCAAGGCAAAGCGATTGAGTTTTTCGATGGCCTGGCGCAGATCGGAAACAACCAGGGAACGCGAAGCGATGACGACATCGTGCGGTTCCAAAGCAAGACTTTGCCAGTCGTCCGTCCAGGAAGCCCGAACCGTCGCAACATTGTCTATCTCATGCTGTTCGCACCTTACCCTCAGACTATCGAGCATCACCGACGAAATATCGAGCGCCGTGATCTCGCGAACGCGGGAAGCCAGCGGCACGGCAAGCGTGCCAGAGCCGCAGCCGACATCCAGCACCCGCCATTGGGGTTCGGGATTGACCAACTCGATAAAGCGTTCGACATAAGGCCCCCCTTCGCGGGACATGGCGAAGTGGGGAGCCCGCTTATCCCAATAGGCCCGGTTCCATCCGTCGTCGAAGACTCCGGACTGTTGCCGTTTCCATGCTTCGTTCCAGTCAATAGCTCGAATATCCATAGTGCTCCGGTTAAATGCAGATTGCTGTCGATTTTATGTCCAGGCTTGTCACCTTCGCTCGCGACCAACGACAGGATCATGTCGGCACGATCCTGTCACACGAAAACCCAGCTGTTCCGAAAAAAGAAACATTCAGGTCGGATATCGGAAACGGGCGGTTTACACAGAATTCAACGTCGACGGAGGACGAAATAAGCGCAAGATTCTTGTGCCGGCATCTGGAATCGTGCGGGTTTCGTTGGGTCCATCTACGATGGAGGACGAAATATGCGCAGGAAGGGAGTGGTCCGGTTGCTTTAAATCGGTTGTTGCGTTATTTTGCCTGTATCAAATATCGAGTAGTTAACCCTTTATCCGGACACGATCCTGCCATATAATATATTATCATGTCAAAAGAAAATTTAGTGCTCCATAATACTGTCCGCAAAGCCCGCGAAGAACAGGGCTGGTCACAGCAGGAACTAGCCGACCGTGCCGGCCTTTCCCGCACCGGCATCAGCGCGATCGAATCGGGACGGCTGATTCCCTCAACCGCCGCCGCCCTGGCTCTGGCAGCAGCCTTCAGTTGCAGAGTCGAGGACCTTTTCATGCTGAGCGGGCAGGAGACTACCGAATGGGCCTGGCCCCCCGACACCGAACCCTGCCGTTACTGGCGCGCCCTGGTCGGCACGCGCCACCTCATCTATCCGGTGGAATCAAGCCCGCTCGGGACCCTGCCCCACGACGGGGTCTGGCGCGACGGGGAATGCCACGATCACCCTTTTGCGGATCCGGTCCGCACCCTGGTGGTGGCCTGTTGCGATCCGGCAGTGGGACTTCTGGCCAGCGAATATGCCCGCCAGACCCCGTTCCGCATGCTGGTCATACCACGCTCCAGCCGCACCGCCGTGCAAATGCTGGCCGACGGTCTGATTCACGCGGCGGGCCTGCATCTGGCGCATGCTTCCAACCCGGAAGAGAACCGCAAGGAAGCCGCCACCATCCTGAACGAGGATTTCAGCCTGGTCCGGGTGGCCAACTGGGAGGAGGGTTTGGCCCTGGCCCCCGGCCTGGCCGGTCAGAGCATCGAATCCATCATGAAAGCCAATCTCAGCTGGGTCGGACGGGAACCGGGCTCCGGTGCGCGCCAGGTTCTCGACGAATTGTCCCAGGGGCTGCTGGTGCCCCAATTCCTGGCCCGCGATCATCGCGGCGTGGCCCAGGCCATCCGCAACGGCTTTGCCCAGGCCGGCGTCTCCGTGCGTCTGGTCTGTGAGGAGGAAGGCATCGATTTTCTTACGGTGCGCACGGAACCCTACGATCTCTGTTTTCTCAAATCTTCCGCAAACGACCCGCGTCTGCGCGCCATGGTCGAGGTCATTCAATCTTCCGCCTACCGGAAACAGCTCGCCGGCCTGCCCGGCTACGACAG